>JALYHL010000002.1:0-229905 GCA_030776625.1 Actinomycetota bacterium
GCACAGCCTGCGGCAGGAGGGGCCGCTGCTCCTGCTGCGGCGAAACCCGCCGCCGCGCGACCAGCCGCCCGCGCCGGAACCGGGGCTCCCGCCAAGAAGGCGGTCGGGAACGGCAATGCGGCCGCGGTGCCCGAGCGGGTGCAGCGTCTGTTAGCGGTCGTGAAGCCCGAGGCGATCCAGAAGGTCGAGCGCCAGCCGATGGACCGCGTCAACGTGTGGCCTCACCTGATGGCGGCGGAGTTCGTCTCACTGCTGGTCGTGATGGCGATGATCACGCTGTTCTCGGTCGCCGTTGACGCACCGCTGCGTGAGCTGGCGAACTTCAGCCAGACGCCGAACCCGTCGAAGGCGCCGTGGTACTTCCTCGGGCTCCAGGAGCTGCTCCGGTACTTCCACCCGCAGCCCGCCGGGGTCACGATCCCAACGGTCATCATCATCGGGCTCTTCGCGACGCCGTTCATCGACCGCAATCCATCGACGAGGCCGGACGACCGAAAGCTTGCCATCGTCATCTTCACGTTCTTCGTGATCAGCTTCGCGATCCTGACCACCATCGGCATGTTCTTCCGGGGGCCCGGCTTCAACTTCGTGTACCCGTGGGAGACCGGCCCGATCTTCTTCGAGCTATAGCGATCAGAGGAGCCCAGTGAACCCAGGAACGATCGCTCTCATCCTCGTCGCCCTCAGCGTCGTCGCGTGGGCGCTGTTCATGGTGAACGTGACTGTGCGACGGCAGCGGAAGGCGGCGACCGGCGCCGAGAGCCGCGAGCACCCGGTGGGCACCCACGATTCCCAGGGCGCGACAGTCGTGCCAGCGTCTGCGGCCGTGGGTGCAGGCGCCGGTGGTGGAGACGTCACGGTCGAGAAGGTCCCGAAGGAGAAGCTGAAGCCGCTGACGCCGGAGCAGATGGCGGTCTCGCGCCGGCAGTTCCTGAACCGCGCCTGGGCGGCATCGTTCAGCGCGTTCCTCGGGTTCTTCGGGATGGCGACCCTTTCGTTCCTGTGGCCCAAGCTCACGGGCGGCTTCGGCACGAGGATCACCGTCGGTTCGCACGCCGACCTCCTGCGACAGATCGGCCCCGAGGGCAACTTCACGCCGCTGTTCGTGCCGGAAGGCCGCTTTTGGCTGACCTACTACGAAGGCGATCCTGGCGACGTCCCCGTGTACCTCGCGGTGGGAGCCGCGGAGGCGAAGATGCAGGCTCTCTACAGGAAGTGCGTCCACCTCGGGTGCTCGGTCCCGCACTGCGGGACCTCGATGCTGTTCGAGTGCCCCTGTCACGGATCCAAGTACCGCCTCACCGGCGAGTACTACGGCGGGCCCGCTCCGCGCGGGCTGGATAGGTTCCCTATCAGCATCGAAGGCGGCATGGTCGTGGTGGACACCGGCGACACGCAGGAGGGGCCGCCGCGGGGCGTCAGCACCTGGGACCAGTTCGCGGAGCCCAAGGGCCCGCTCTGCGTCCCCACATAGAAGAGGAGAACTAAACAAGGGTGGATACCGGCTCGGTTGTAGCGATCGCGTTGGTCGTGCTCGTCCCAGCGGCGATCCTGTGGGGCATCTTCCTGTCGCGCCAGCGCCGGACGCGCAAGCCGTCGACGCTGCTCGGCATCCCCATGGCCATGCGCCCGGCCCCCCCCGACGAAGAGCTCGAGGGACCGCGCCTGCAGCGCGTCATGGTCGGCGGACTGGTCGCGACGCTCGCGACCGCCGTGTTCATCCCCGTCTACTGGCTGCCCGAGAGGGAGCGCCAAGAGGCGTTCGAGCACCGCTTCGCTGAGGGCTCGCTGGAGCGCGGTCAGCTGATCTTCGCGCGGCCCCCGGAGCTCGAGGAAGACATCCCCGCCGCCGAGTTCAAAGCCGAGGAGAAAGCTCTGGCGCTCGGACAGGGTTGCGCCAACTGCCACGGAAGCCCCGGCAAACTGCACGAGCCCCCCGACGAGAACGTCGCTGCCGGTGGTATCGGGAACCCGCCCTTCAAGGACCCGATCACCAACCAGGTCGTGGCGTACCAGGCGCCTCCGTTGAACAACGTCTTCACCCGCTGGGACGAGGAGGTCGTGCGCTTCACGATCGAGCGCGGCCGCCCTGGAACCGACATGCCTGCGTGGGGCGTCGAGTACGGCGGATCGATGACCCAGATGATGGTCGACGACGTGGTCGCGTGGCTGCGGAGCCTGCCTGGCAACCAGCAGCCTCCGGCCGAGCTCTCTGAGGGGTGCCAGAAGCCGACCGCGACGAACCAGATCTCGTGCGGGCAGGAGATCTTCGAGGCGCGCTGCGCGGTGTGTCACGGGCCGGAAGGGGAGGGCAAGGAAGGCACTCGGACGGTGGAGATCGAGGTCGAGGGTGAGATGGTCGAGGCGCCGGTCTGGTACCAGGGCCTCGCGTTGTGGAAGGGCGACGTGAAACACCTAACGGAGCGGGAACACGAGTTCACGATCCGCAACGGCCGCCGCTTCGCCTTCATGCCGCAGTTCGCCGAGTCTCCCGCGCAGGGCATCCCGGTGCCGCCGTATCCGTTGACCGATGCGCAGATCCAGGCCGTGATGGCCTACGAGCGCACGTTGTGATGGTGGCTTAGTGGACATCCCCTTCATCTCGGGCATGGCGGCGTTCGTGTCGTCCATCATCATCTTCTGCGGGAGCGCGTTCCTTCTGTTGATGCTCGTGATGGGGGCCCGGCTCGCCTACTTCGTGACCGCGTCGATCACCCTCGCGTTCACGCTGATCATGGGCATCGTGTGGTCGATCAACCCGCTCGGCCCCGTGGGCCAACTGCCCGAATGGGATCCCGTCGGCATCGGAACCGACCCATCGCAGGTGGAGTTCAACCAGGCTACGTCTTATCCGGAAAGCCCGTGGCATCCACCGGACACGGAGGACGATGTCGAGGTCGCGCGGATCGCCGAGCTCGCGAGCGCGGCGCAGGACTACGTAACCACGGCCTCGGCCGAGGAGGGGGTCGAAGGACTTCCGCAGATCATTGAATCGGCGAACGTCGTCGACGACGAGGCGACGCTCCTTCTCGAACAGGACGGCATCGAGTACGGCGCGACGACACTCGAGGTGGTTGGAGCCGACGCAGACCAGACCTACGAAGTGCTCGTCGTGATGCAGTACGACCCGGGGAACCCGCTCGGACAGGCGCGGATGATCACGCTCGGGACCCTCGTCCTCTTCGTCTTGCACCTCGTGGGCCTGAGCCGTTCCGAGAAACGCGCTCGGCGACGCGAGCCCGTACCGGCCTAGGAACAGGAGCGAAGCGATGACTCAGATCAAGAAGGTTTGGAGCCTGCTCCTGCTCGCAGCGCTGACGATGTCGTCCTGCAGGGGTGGGATCAACGCCGGCGGCGAGACGCCCACCAGCAACGGCGGCGTCGCGTGGGTCGCGATGGCGGGGATGCTGCTCCTTACGATGCTCATCCTGTGGCTGATCCTCGGCCGCGACGACTAGCTAGCCTCCGGCTTCTCCTTCTGACGCCTCGGCGTTCTTAGCTTCCTTCTCCGCCTTCAGCGCGCGCATGCGCATGCCGAAGCCTGCGGCGAGGAACCCGTAGCCCACGAAGGTCAGGATCAATCGCGCCCAGGTCGGAAGCCCCCCGTCGATCAAGGTCTCCGCCAGCGCGTTGGCGAGCAAGATCAGTGCCCCCAGCAGCATCACCTTGCGCCACGGCTCGAACGGCCGCCATCGCGGTCTACCGGGAGGTGAGGACATGCGCCGCCACCCCCACCACGTGATCGATGTGTTCCTCGGTGTGCGCGGCAGAAAGGAACAGCGCCTCGAACCGTGACGGAGGCAGGTAGACGCCGTGGGCGAGCATCCCGCGGAAGAACCGCGCATAGGCATCCGCGAAGGACCGCTTCGCCGCCTCGTAGTCTTCGACCTCGGCGTTAGAGAAGAAGAAGCCGGCGAGCCCCCCGATGGCCGCCCCAACCATCGGCACCTCGGCAACATCGGCTGCATCCACGAGCCCGCGCACCAGCGACCGCGCGGTTTCCTGGATGCGGTCGTAGACGCCGGGGTCGGCGCCGATCAGTGTCATAGCGGCGATACCCGCCGCCATCGCGACGGGGTTCCCCGAAAGGGTGCCGGCTTGGTAGACCGGTCCGGCGGGAGCGAGCTGGTCCATCAGCTCGGCGCGGCCCGCGACCGCGCCGACGGGGAGACCGCCCCCGATGATCTTCCCCAGCAGGACGAGGTCGGCCGCGACGCCGTACCTCTGCTGTGCGCCGCCCGGACCCAGACGGAAGCCCGTGATGACCTCGTCGAACACGAGCAACGCGCCGGCAGCGTCGCAGCGTTTCCGCAAACCCTGGAGATACCCCTCGTGGGGGAGCACCAGGCCCATGTTCGCCGCGACCGGCTCGACCAGGATCGCCGCTACCTCTTCCGAATGACGTTCGAACGCGGCGTCCACCGCGTCGAGGTTGTTGTACGGGACGACGATGGTGTCCGCGGCGGTCGCGCGCGTGATGCCAGGCGTTCCCGGAATGCCCAGCGTTGCGACGCCCGACCCGGCGTCGACCAGCAACGAGTCGGAGTGCCCGTGGTAGCAGCCCGCGAACTTCAAGATCTTGTCTCGTCCGGTCGCGCCGCGCGCAAGCCGAACCGCGGCCATCGCGGCCTCCGTGCCCGACGAGACGAAGCGGATGCGCTCGACGTTGGGGACGAAGCGCAGCATGAGCCGCGCCAGCTCCACCTCGAGCTCCGCAGGGGTGCCGAAGGAGGTCCCGCTCGCCGCGGCCTCGCTTACCGCCGCAACGATCGCGGGGTGGGCGTGGCCGAACAGCAACGCTCCCCACGACTGCACGAGGTCGATGTAGCTGTTGCCGTCGGCGTCCGTGATCGTCGCGCCCGAAGCGCTCTCGACAAAGAACGGGTGTGATTCAACCGAGGCGAACGAGCGCACGGGCGAGTTCACCCCACCTGGCATCAGCTTGAGTGCTTCGTCGAACAGCTTGTCGGAGCGGCTGGTGGAGCGGGGACCTACCTCAGCCACTCAGCGGCTTTCCGCGCGTGGTACGTGACGATGAGGTCCGCTCCAGCGCGTCTGATCGAGGTCAGGGTCTCGAGCGTTGCTTGGCGCTCGTCGATCCAGCCCCGCTGCGCCGCGGCCACGAGCATGGCGTACTCACCGCTCACGTTGTAGGCCGCGGTCGGATAGGCAAACTCCTGCTTCACCGCCCGCAGCACGTCGAGGTAGCCAACGGCGGGCTTGACCATGACGGCGTCGGCTCCTTCGGCGATGTCAAGCGCCACCTCGCGGAGGGCCTCGTCCACGTTTGCGGGGTCCTGTTGATAGGCCCGGCGGTCGCCGAACCTCGGAGCGCCTTCGGCCGCTTCGCGGAAGGGCCCGTAGAACGTGGACGCGTACTTGGCCGCGTACGCGAGGACGGCTACGTCGGGCAGCGCCGCGTTATCGAGCGCCTCCCTGATCGCGGCGACCTGTCCATCCATCATCCCCGAGGGGGCGATTAGATCTGCCCCCGCCTGCGCCTGCGAGACCGCGATGCGCTGATAGGCCGCCAGCGTCGGGTCGTTGTCGACCGTCTCGCCCGCCAGGATCCCGCAGTGTCCGTGGTCGGTGTATTCACAGAGACACAGGTCCGCGATGACCACGGACTCATCCCCGAGCTCGCCCTTCAGCGCCGCGATCGCCTGCTGGCTGATGCCGCTGGAGCTCCACGCCTCGGTCCCCTCGGAATCTTTGCGCGCAGGTACTCCAAACAGGAGAAACCCGGCGACCCCCAGCCCCTCCAGCTCACGCGCCTCTTTCACCAGCGACTCGAGGCTGTGCTGGTAGTGCCCGGGCAGCGATGAGATCGGCACGGGGTGGGTGAGGCCCTCCTTGACGAAGAGGGGGGCGATCAGGTCTGACGGCGCGACCGTCGTCTCGGCGAACGCCCTGCGCAGCCCCGGGGTGCGGCGGAGCCGACGAAGCCTCAGATCCGGAAACTCTGCCACGTCAGCGCGCACCCTCAGGCGGAATCTTGCGCTCGGGCAGGCGTCGCGCTCCCGGAACAGGAGCTTCGTAGCCAAGACCCAGCCGGTTCGATACCCACCCGAAGAACTCGACGGGGAAGACGCCAAGCCGGATCCCGATGCCTGCAACGATCCACCACATCACGACCCCGCCGATGATGTTCGTCAGAATGAGCGACAGCCCGTCGAGAGACCACGCGAACCCGAACTGGGCCATCGCCGCGATCGCCGGAGCGACACACACCGGGATGCCCACCAAGTAGATCGCGATCGCCAGGGTTCGCTTCATGATCGCAGTTTACGGGGGCCGAGCTGCACGATGGCGTGGACCAGAGACTGCGTGGTGTGCTGCTCGGGCACGACATCCACCCGGAGTCCCACGTCTTCCGCCGCAGCCGCCGTCGACGGGCCGATGCAGGCGACCCAGGCCTCACCCGACTCGAGGGACGGCGGACGCGACCCGAGGATGCGGACGAGGTTGTGAACGGCGGAGGCGCTGGCGAACACGATGCCGTCGAACTCGCCACGGCGGACAAGGTCCACGTGCTCGGGAGCCGGAGCCGCGGTCACGGTGCGGTAGGCGGTCGCCTCGTCCACCTCCCACGCCTGTTCCCGCAGCGCTTCGACGACGTCCGTCGGGGCGTCCGCCGGCCGAGGCAACAGGACGCGGCCGGCACCGGGTCCCATGGCAGCGGCCGCTGCCGTCGCCTCGAACGTGTGCGGCACCAGGTCCGCGCGGATCCCGTGCCGAAGAAGGGCCTCCGCGGTCCTCGGCCCCACTGCAGCCACCCGCGTGCGAGCAAAGGCACGGACGTCGCGGTCGCGCTGGAGACGCTCCATGAAGCGATCGACCGCGTTGACGCTGGCGAAGAGCACCCACGTGTAAGAACCCGCGCTGAGGCGGTCGATAGCAGCGTCGAGATCGTCGAAGGACTCGGGCTCGGTGATCTCGATCGTCGGCAGCGCGATCACGTCGCCCCCTAGTTCCTCGAGGGCCGCGACCAGCGGCCCTGCTTGAGCGAGAGCTCGCGTCACTACGATGCGACGACCGAACAGCGGACGTTGCTCGAACCAGGCGATGCCGTCGCGCATGGCCACGACGCGTCCGATCACGGTGGTGACGGGAGCCTGCACCCGCTCACGCCGCGCTGCCTCCGCCATCGTCGCGACGGTCGCGACGATCGTGCGCTGTCGGGGCGTGCTGCCGCGCTCGATCATCGCGACCGGCTCGTCGCGAGCGCGGCCGGCCTCGATCAGGCGACGCGAGGTCTCTTCCAAAGACGCGGCCCCCATCAACAGCACGAGCGTCTCGGCCCCCGCCGCGACCGCCGCGAACCGCTCTGCCGAGCCGGGCCGGGGGGAGGTCTCATGCCCCGTCAGCACCGCGAACGACGACGAGACGCCTCCGTGGGTTACCGGGATCCCCGCGTACGCCGGCACGGCGGTGGCGGCGCTCACTCCGGGAACTATCTCGAAGGCGATGCCCGCGGCGGCGAGCGCCTGAGCTTCATCACCACCGCGACCGAACACGAACGGGTCGCCGCCCTTCAGCCGCACCACGCGCTTGTTCTCGCGCGCCTTCGTTACGACCAACCGGTCGATCGCGGCCTGCGGCATCGAGGTCTCGCCTGGATTCTTGCCGACGAAGATGACGTCGGCCCCCTCAGGCGCCTCCGCGACCAGGACGGCTGCGACGAGACGGTCGTACAACAAGACGTCACACGTTCGGATCAGCTCCAGCCCGCGCCGGGTGATCATCCCGGGATCGCCGGGTCCGGCGCCGACGAGAAAGACGTTGACGTTCATGCGTTCAGGGTTCGGGCACCATGGGGGACGCGAACTCCTCTAGCTCCTCGAGGATCTCGCGCCCACCACACGAGATGATGGCTTCGGCGAGTTCCGCGCCCAGGGCTGCCGCCTCGTGGGCCCCTCCCGAGATCCGGTCGCGCATGCTGTGGCTACCATCCGGCAACCCGAGGAACCCGTCTGCCACCACCCGACCCTCCGATGCGCGCGCGAGACACCCCAGCGGGACCGAGCAACCGCCTTCCATCGCTCGGGAGAAGGCGCGCTCGCAGTCGAACTCCGCACGCGCGACCGAGTCTTCAAGAGGTGCGAACAACTCCTTCAGATCGTTTCGATCTTCCTGCGCCTCGATCGCGATGGTGCCCTGCGCCGGCGCCGGGAGCCAGCGCGAAGTTGCCAACGGAGCCGCGCCGGCATCCAACCCGAGCCGCTCGAGCCCTGCGGCGGCGAGGATCGCTGCATCCACCACGCCATCGCTCACCTTTTTGAGACGCGTGTCGACGTTGCCTCTGAACTCGACGACCTCGAGGTCGGGGCGCCAGTCCAACAACAGGGCTCGGCGCCGCAGGCTCGACGTCCCGACGGTCGCACCCCGCGGCAAAGCGGCCAGACGCTCCTCACCCGAGCTCCCATGGCCGCCGACGACCACGTCGTGGACCGAACCCCGCGTCGGCACGCACACGATGACGCAGCCCTCAGCGACGTCGGCGGTTAGGTCTTTGGCGGAGTGCACCGCGACATCTGCACCTCCCGTCATGACCTCGGCCTCGACCTCGGTCGTGAAGAGGCCTTTGCCTCCGATCTCCGCGAACGGTCGTGAGTCGGCGTCCCCCGTGGTCTTCACCACCTTCACCTCGACCTCGAGGTCCGGATGGGCATCTCTGAGAAGTCGCGACACGATCTCTGTCTGCGCAAGAGCAAGGCGCGAGCCTCGGCTCGCGATCGTCAGTCTGTTAGGGAGCGGAGTCATCGTCGAGCTCGAACAGATCGCGCAGGGCGTTCAGGTAGAGGTACCCCTGCTTCGAGCTCGAGGCCTCCTTCGCCCTCGTGATCGGGACGTGAAGAAGCTTCGAGATGATCCTGCGCGTGAGGTGATCCACGGCGGCGGCCTCTTCGCGCGATAGATCCCCAAGCCTCTTGCCCACAGCATCGAGCTGCGCGCGCCGGACCTCGTCTGCTTTGGAGACCAGGGCCGCGATCGTCGGTGCGATCTCGCCTTCGCGCTCCCACGTCACGAACCTCTGCAGTTCCTCCGACAGGATCTCCTCGACCTTGGATATCTCGCCCACGCGGCTGCCTATCCCGGCCTCCACGACACCGCGCAGATCGTCGATGTCACGCAGGACCACGCGATCAAGCTCGGCGACCGCGGGATCGACGTCGCGCGGAACCGCGATGTCGACGATGAAGAGCTCACCGTCGCGGTCTCGCAGCGCGCCCTCGACGCAGGACTTGTCGATCACGGGCCGAGGCGCCGTGGTCGAGCAGATGAGGATGTCCGCGGCCGCGATCGCCTCCTGCAGCCGCTCGAAGGGCATGGAATCCACGTTCAGACTCTCGGCCAGCGCCTGAGCCCGCTCTTCGGTCCGGTTGACCACCGTCACCTGTGTCGCGCCCGAGGAGGCCAGCGCGTCGCCCGCGAGACGCCCCATCTTTCCGGCCCCCACGATCGCGACCCGTTTGCCCGCGAGCGTCCCATCGGAGAACGCGCGTTTGGCGAGCTCGACGGCAGCCGACGAGATCGACACGGGGTTCCGCCCGATCGCGGTTTCGCTCCTCGCCCTCTTGCCGACCCGGAAAGCCTGGCGGAAGGCCGCACCCAGGATGCGGTGGACCGTGCCCTCTGCCTCGGCCACCTGATACGCGCGCCGCACCTGCCCGAGGATCTCGGACTCGCCGAGCACCATCGAATCGATGCCCGCCGCAACGCGGAACAGGTGCCGGACCGCGCCGTCGTCGTGGTACGTGTACAGATGGTCGCTCACATCCTCCGGCGCCACATGACAGAACTCGGCGAAGAAGTTCCGGATGTCTTGGGCCCCGCCGTGGAACTTCGATACGAGCGCGTACACCTCGGTGCGGTTGCACGTCGAGAGCACCACACCCTCGAGGACATGCTGGTACGTGCCGAGCTGGTGAAGCGCCTTCGGCATGTCCTCGGCGCTGATCGTTAGCCGCTCGAGCAGCGCGACGGGAGCGGTCCTGTGATTCAGACCCACCACGACCATCGACATGCCGCTCAAGCTATCGCCCTAAGCCTTGGGGTGGACACCGAGGCGGCGGTTCGCTTCGCGAGCCGTAGCGATCGCCTGGGTTCGCTGCTGATAGAAGGACAGGATCTGGAGCTCGATCGAGAGGTCCACCTTCCTTACGGAGATGTCCGGCGGAACGTTCACGACCGACGGCGCGAAGTTCAAGATCGACTTGACGCCGGCGTCCACCAGCCTCTCGGCGACCTCCTGCGCGGCCATCGGCGGGGTCGCGATGATGCCGATCGAGATGCCCTCCTCGACCACGGCCTCCTTCAGCTCGTCGAGGTGGCGCACCGCCAGGCCCCCGACCTCTTCTCCCAGCACTTCGTCGTCCACGTCGAACAGAGCCGAGATCCGGAAACCGCGCTCCGAGAAACCCTTGTAGGAGGCGAGGGCGCGCCCGAGGTTGCCGATGCCGATGATCGCCGCGGGCCAGTCCTGCGTCAGGCCCAGCTCGCGGGTGATCTGGTACAGCAGGTACTCGACGTCGTAGCCCACGCCGCGGGTGCCGTAGGAGCCCAAGTAGGAGAGGTCCTTGCGGACCTTGGCCGCGTTCACGCCGGCGAGGTTCGCGAGCTCCTCGGACGAAACCGTGAGCTCCCCGCGGCCCTCGGCGACCTCGAGCAAGGCCCGGAGGTAAACGGGGAGCCGGGCGACGGTCGCCTCGGGGATCGGTCGGTTCCGCATGAGGGGCCCATCCTAAAGCTTGTGAGCGCAATCACAAACACAGCACCGCCTCTGACCTGCGGTTTTACCTCGTTCCGCGCCCATAGAACCGACTCTGTGAATTCGTGCACGGGGGCCAACCAGCGGTACCGCCTTACTTGGCTCACCTAAAAGGCAGCGCTTTAGCGCTGTAGACGCCGCACGGAGACGATCTCCATCAGCAACAAGAAGAGGAGCAACCCCACCCCTGCGACCGCCAGCAGCCCAAGGTTGGCTTCATCGTCGGCCGCTGCCATCAACGAACCCGCCAGCACCACAGCTCCTTGAGCTAGCCACATCAAGAGAGCGGTGCGCTTGCCCAGGGTTCCGTCGAGTGACGGCGGGTTTCCGACGCGGAACGAGAATCTCTGTTCCCCCGGGATAACCACCCAAGCCCAAACTGCGACCGCAACCATCCCGGTGTATAGGGCCACCAAGAGAACAGGCATGCTCCTAACCATGGTACTGGGACAGACAACCAGCGGACCGCTGCCCCTGACGCTTAAGCCTCTTTGGCCTCGCGCTCCCGCTTGGGGCGTTGGGCTTCCATCCTGCCGATGTCTTCCTCGGAAATGTCTTTCCTAGGGGTGGTGGGTGCGTCGCGCAACGCTCGCCAGATGGTCACCTGAACCCATTCCTGAATTTTCGGCCACAGGGTCATGCTCCCGACTCTAACGACAATCTGGCCAGAGGCTAGAACGGTCCCATCGGGTAGCGGCACCACATCGGAGCAGCGGTGGGTCTTCCCGCTAAGCCCCCTGATCGTGTGGCTCCTCGTTTCCTTGCGCCTTGCGTATTTACGAAAAGGGAGCACTAGACGGTTTCTCTGCCTCTCTCTAGGTGAGCCAAGTAAGCCAGTACCCAACCAGCCAACGAACGGGTGGGATCGGGATCTGCCTGGGGTCTCGAAGGAGTGGCGGGGTCGGCGGCGAATCGATAAGCCGGACAAAAGTGGACTAACGCATCAGGGGGTTTATCTCATGAACAGGTCGCGCTGGGCGATCGGCCTCAGCATCGGGCTTCTCATCGCTGGGCTCGTCCCGGCTCGAGCGGCTGAGAGTGAGGCCAAGAACCTCAAGCTGCTGGACAAGGTCGAGTTCACGGGCGGCACCGAGCTCGCCGCCGCCGGTGACTACATCTACGCCGGTGAGCTGAACGGGACCACCAAGCGCAACGAAGACCCCGAGAAGGGCGGCATGCACATCTTCGACGTGTCGGGGCGGACGCCGCGCGAGGTCGGGTTCTTCAGCTGCCCGGGCAACGACAACGACGTGGAGGTCGTTAGGCCGGGTCTCGTCGTGATGGGCCACCACACCGCTACCTGCAACGTTCCAGAGGAAGGCGAGTCCGCCGCCGGCTTCGTGCTGATCGACGTACGAAACCCCGCTAAGCCGCGCCAGATCGGCTCCATCAATCTCCCGTCGGGGACCCAGTCACACACGGTCAAGCCGTATCCCGGCACCAACTACATCTACGTCAACCCGGGCGGCCTGCCGTCCAACGGCGGCATGAAGACGCACATCGTCGACATCTCGAACCCGAAGAAGCCCGAGGTCAAGGCGACGTACGTCCCGACGGGCAGCTCGACCGGATGTCACGACTTCTCGTTCCACCTCAGCAAGAAGGCCAAGCTCGGGTTCTGCGCCGGCTACGGCGGCTTCGGCATCTGGGACGTCTCCAACCCGCTCGAGCCGAAGGTCATCTCGACGATCCGCAACCCCCAGATCCAGTTCAACCACTTCGCGGTGCCGAGCTACGACGGCAAGCTGCTGGCGATCGATGACGAGGCCTTCGCGCTGCACACCTGCAAGGGCACGCCTTCGCCGACCGGACGGGCGTGGATCTACGACATCTCTGATCCCGCGAGCCCGAAGCTGCAGAGCAGCATCACTCCGCCTCGGGGCGGCGACGCCACCGGAGTCGGCACCTACCCCGGTTGGACGTCCTCGTGGTGCCTGAGCCACGGCCTGGACTGGCAGCCCGGCACGCACAACCTCGCCATCACTTGGTTCACCGGCGGCGTCAGCGTCCACAACCTGGACGAGGCGACTGCGCCCAAGGAGGTTGCCTACTTCCAAGCTGCTGACTCCAACACGTACTCGGCGCTGTGGCACCAGGGGCGGCTTTTCACGAACGACATGAAGCGCGGCCTCGACGTCTTCGCAGTGAAGCTGGGCCGCTGATGATGAAGCGGATCTCGCTCGGGCTCGCTCTCGTGCTGGTCGTTGGGGCTCTCGCGAGCCCCGCGGCCGGGCGCGGCCGCAAACCGAAGCCGCGCAAGTTGGAACTCACCTACAGCGAGCCCGCGCTCGGTACCGCTGGGTTCGGGCTCTGCTTCCAGGGAAGCTCGTGCCTGTTCTTCGACCTCCTTCCGAAGGAGCGCTTCGTCAGCGTCGCGATCGAAGACGACACCGGCATGCCGGTGTACGCGTCGGTGATCCAGGACACGAACGAAGACGGCAGCTACCTCAGGCACGACGACCTGACAGTCGACATCTGCGGCAAGACCGAGAAGCCGATCGAGGTCGAGCCCGGAAAGCCGACGTCGGTGTGGGTGTGGCAGGGCCCGGGAGCGTCTCCGCCATGTCCCGGCGTCGCCTCGTCGGGCACCGCCACGATCACGTTGTCCGGCGCGTCGAAGTCCTGAACGCCGTGACCTAGGAGCTTTCGGACCGTCCTGGTTCGGCTACCGGCGAACGGCTAGATCCGGGCCAGGAAGTCCAACCCCGCGGCCGAGAACGCCTTCTGCATCCAGATCGATATCTGGAACAGCTGGTCGGTGACGAACAGAAGCCCGACGATCATCAGCAGGACTCCGCTCGCGAGCGAGACCGTGCGGGTGTGCTTCCGCAGCCACGACACGACCCCGGTCAGCCTGGTCACGCCGAGGCCCGCCAGCACGAACGGGACCCCGAGCCCCAGCGAGTAGACCGCCAGCAGTAGGGCTCCCTCGGCCGCAGACCCGGTCGCGCCGCGCCCCGCCGCGAGCGTGAGGACGGAGCCGAGGATCGGGCCGATGCAGGGGCTCCAGCCGAAGGCGAACGCCCCGCCCAGAACGGCGGCGCCTCCCAAACCCGAACCGGGCTTTGGGTGGAACCTCGCCTCGCGTTGGAGGAAAGGCAGCTTGATCACGTTCATGAACACGAGACCGAGCAGGATTATGAAGATGCCGCTCGCGATCCTGAGCTCGTCCTGATACGAACGCAGCAACTGACCGAGCAGGCTCGCGGTCGCACCGAGCGGCACGAAGACCGCCGTGAAACCCATGACGAAAACCAGCGATGCGATCGCGGCTCGTCGTGTCTTGACGCGATCCGGCAGCTCCTCGCTGCCTGCGGTGAGACCCGACATGTAAGAGATGTAGCCGGGGACCAGTGGCAAAACGCACGGCGACAGGAACGAGACGACTCCTGCGCCGAAAGCGATCGGAACCGAGGGATCCGCCATTCAGGCCGCGCGGGCGGTGAGTGAGTCCAGGAGCTGGAACAGGGTCTCTCGGAAGAGAGGGCCGGGGACGTGCTCGAGGATCTTTCCCTCCTCGTCGATGAAGAACGTCTCCGGCTGTCCCGTGAGCCCATAGGCGTCGTAGATGCCGAGATCCTCGTCGCGCACGTGCGGGTAGTCCAGTCCATGTTCCTCGACGAAGGCGGTCGCGTCCGACCGAGCGTCGCGGATGTCCACTCCCACGAACGCGACGTCATCGCCGTAGCGCGCCTCGGCCTCGCGCAACATGGGTGCCTCGTCCTTGCACGGGATGCACCAGGAGGCCCAGAAGTTCAGCACGACCGGGCGCCCCCGCAGCTCCTCGAGCGCGAGGGTCCCCTTGCCGTTCAGAAGCGCCGCCTCGAAAGCGGGGGCCTGATCTCCGGGAGCGGGCGGGGCGGACTTCCCTGCCACTGCGACTGTCAGCAGACCAACAAACGCGGCCGCGGGCAGCACGAGCAGGGCCGCGCGCAGCCAGCGGCGGCGAGGTGCACCTGGGGAAGTGGCCGTCTCTTGCACGTGAACAATCTTCGCACCGCGGTGGAACAAAAGATTCGCGCTCTGCTGGACGCGTGCTGGTGCTGCCGCTAGGTTCGCCGCCGAGGTCCGCGCCCTCACCGTCGGGAGAAGTTCCGAGCTATCGGAGGTGCGCGATGTCCATCCACTGCAGCCCATTGATCCAGGCGCTGTCACCACGGGAACAGGTGCGGTTGTTGGACCGTGCCGTCCCCCGGACCCTGGGTCGCGGCGACACCCTCTATCTCGCCGGCGACGACGACCGCCGCGTCCACTTCGTCGCCGACGGGATCCTCAAGCTGTGCAGCTGCGACCACGAAGGGCGCGAGACGATCGTGGCGCTCGCCGTCGCAAGGGACGTGGTGGGCGAGACGGCGGCTGCCGATCTGGACCGTCAGCCGTTCGACGTCACTGCTGCGACGAAGTCCGACGTGATCGGGGTCGACGCGGATCTCTTCATCGATGTCATCACGACGAATCCCGCCGCGGCGCGGGAGCTCGCGCGTCTGGCCGCCGTCCGCATCCGGTGGATCGCGGCGACGGCAGGTGAACGCACAACCACTGATGTCCCGTCGCGTCTGGCCGGACGGCTGCTCGATCTTGCAGAGCTGCTGGGGCGGATGTGCTCGGGCACGATCGAGGTGGACCTTCCTCTGACACAGACCGACGTGGGTCAGCTAGCCGGGATGTGCAGGGAGAGCGCGTCGAAGACGCTCAGCGATTGGAAGCGGCGGGGCGTCCTGGAGCACAACGGCAAGACGCTGCGGATCTTCCGGCCGGATGCGCTCGAGAGGATCAGGTGCGGAGCGCGCGCCGGAGAACCTTTCCCGTCAACAGGTGCGGGAGGTCCGGCACGATCTCGATAGAGCTGGGGCACTTGAACCGAGCGAGGCGCCGCTGCACGTCGGCGACCAACTCCGCCTCGGTCGCCTCGGCCCCCGGCTCCAGAACGACGAAAGCCTTCACCGCCTCACCCGTATATCCGTGAGGGACTCCCACCACGGCAGCGTCTGCGACCTTGGGGTTCTGCACTAGAGCGTTCTCGACCTCCGACGGGAAAACGTTGAAGCCTGAGACGATGATCAGGTCGCGCTTGCGGTCGACGAGATAGAGGTAGCCGTCTTCGTCGAGAACCCCGACATCACCTGTGCGGAACCACCCCTCGAAGAAGGCTCGCTCCGTTTCGTCGGGGCGGTTCCAGTACCCCTTGAAGACGTTCGGGCCCTTGACGACCACCTCGCCGGGATCGCCGAGCTCCACGTCGTTTCCATGGTCGTCGATCAACCGGAACTCGACCTCGGGCAGCGGCTTTCCTACCGAGCCCGGCCGCGGCTTCTCGGTCATGCGGTTGGACCACAACGTGGGCGCGGTCTCCGTGAGCCCGTATCCCTCGTAGATGCGGACGCCGAAGAGGTCGTAGAAGCTTCGCAACACGTCTGTCGCCAAAGGAGCGGCCCCCGAGATCGCGAGTCGAACGCTCGAGAGGTCGTACTGATCCGCGCCGGGCACGCTCACCCACGCGGCGTACATCGTCGGTGCTCCGAACAGCACCGTCACCTTGCGCTCGACGATCGATCGCAGCGCCGGCACCGGCTCGAAACGGTCCATCAGCACGCCGGTTGCGCCGTTCATAACCAACAGCCCCAGCGTGACGTTCAAGCCAAAGATGTGAAACAGCGGGAGGGCGAGCAACAAAACGTCGTCCTCGGAGACCTGCGCCTCGGCGATCGCCATCTGTTGACGCAGGTTCGCGAGGAGGTTGTCGTGCGAGAGCATGACGCCCTTCGGCTCGCCGGTCGTCCCCGAGGTGTAGGCGAGCACCGCCAGGTCGTCACCGGAGATATCGACGCGGGGGGCTGCATTTGACCCCAGCTGGCCCCACGCCTCGATCGCGAAAACCTGCTCGACCGCCTCTGCATCCGCGGCCGCGCGCTCGGCGACCGCCAGGAAAGGACCCCCCGAGATGACCGCTCTCGCGCCGGAGTCGCGCAGGATCGCGGCGGTCTCTGACTCGGTCAGCATGATGTTCAGCGGCACGACGACCGCACCCGCGCGGAGGATCCCGAAGTAGGCGTACGCGAAGAAAGGCGTGTTGTGCATCCCGATGGCGACGCGCTCGCCCGGGCCGATCCCCAGTGCAGACACCGCTCCGGCCACCCGGTCCGCCTCCCGGTCGAGCTCGGCGAAGGTGACCTTGAAGCCCGCGCTCGCGCCCACCAGGGCCGCCTTTCCAGGCTGCTCGCGAGCGGTGTCGGAGAGAAGATCTGCCAGGTTCATCGGGGTTCCATTGTCCCTCCCAGGAGGCGTCTGTGCAAACTATTGCAAGCACCTGCTCGCGCCGTTTCCCGCTCCTGTTCTCTCAAGGATTTCCAGGTTGCGGCCGAAGCTATCTGTGGAGCCGGCGAGACCGAGACTTCGGATCCGCGGCCACCGGCCGCGGAAGGAGCCTCCCAGCCCCCCCATCTGGTTCTCGTTCTCGTGGCTCCTCTGCGCCCCCGGAAACGGGGGCGCTTTACGCGTGGCCTGTCGGACGGCCGCTCGCGCCGTGCGACCATTGCCCCCGCGATGCCGCCGCAACCACGTCCCACCGTGCAGTGCTCGACCGGCCCCTTCTGGGCGTTCGAGCTCGAGCGCGCCATGGACGCGCTCGGCGAGGCGGGGTTCACCGAGATCGAGCTGATGATCACTCGAGACCCACGAACCCAAGAGCCGGACATCCCCCTTCGGGTGGCGACCGAGCGCGGCCTCAAGATCGCGTCGGTTCACGGCCCCTTCCTCGTGATCACCAAGACGGTGTGGGGAGCCGACCCGATCCAGAAGATCAAGAGGGGCGCCGAGTTCTGCCGCGCCGTGGGCGCCGAGTCGATGGTCGTTCACCCGCCCTACCTGTGGGAGCGCGACTACGCCCATTGGCTCACTCAGGACGCACAGGCGTTCTCGGCCGAGACCGGCGTGACCATCGCGGTGGAGACGATGTATCCGAGGTGGGTCGCGGGCCGCCGCATGCGGGCGTATCGGTGGCTGGAAGCAAAGGCCCTCTACGAGGCATGCCACCTCGTGGCGATGGATACGAGTCACGTGACGGTAGCCCGCCAAGACATCCTCGACGTCTACGCGATCCTGGCCCCGAAGCTCGTTCACATCCATCTCTCGAACAATGCCGGCGACGGCCGGGACGGGCATCTGGAGCTTGAGACAGGCATACTTCCCTTGGACAGGTTCCTAGAGGAGTTGAGCCGCACCGGCTATGCGGGAGCCGTATCGCTAGAGCTGTCCGTGAGCAGGTATCTCGAGCGCCCCCGGGAGCTAGTCGCGATGTTGAAGCGAAGTCGTGAGTACGTCGAGCAGCGTCTGTCGGGCAGGTCGAGGGTTACCAAGGGGATGCCGCGTAGATGAGGGACGGAAGGGCGACATGAGATGGGGATGAAGGTCCTCGTCGTCGACGACACCGATCACGTCCGGAACATGCTCGTCGACATGCTCGAGCTCGATGGGTTCGACGTGGTCGGGCAAGCGGCCTCCGGGCAGGAAGCGGTCGAGGTCGCACCGGCCGCAGACCCCGATGTCATCGTGATGGACTACAAGATGCCGGGAGTTGACGGGCTGACGGCAGCGCGATCGATCCGGGAGGGCCGCCCCTCCCAGGCGATCATCCTCTACACCGCCTATCTCGACGCCCAGCTGGAGGCGCAAGCGAAGGAAGCGGGCGTCGCCATGTGCATCGGGAAGGTGGAGGGGCTGAACGAGCTCGAGCGCCACATCGCGGAGCTCTGCCGGGACCTCTAGCCCGAAACTTTGTACCCTTTACACCTTACATAGGGTATCTTCTCTGGATGCCGGAGAAGACAACGCCGCGGCGCTCAGAGGCGCAGTGGGCGCTGGGGTACCTAGAGCCCCAGAACGCCGCGGAGACCGCGAAGAAGGAAGACGACGGGCTGAACGTGCGCGCCCGGATCGAGAACCTCTACGCGAAGAAGGGGTTCTCTTCGATCTGGCCCTCCGATCTCCGGAACCGCTTCCGCTGGTACGGCCTCTACACGCAGCGGCCCGAGGGCGACGGCTACTTCATGCTGCGCGTCCGCATCCCGGGCGGAGCGCTGACGTCGGAGCAGACCGACGTGATCGGGCGGATCTCCGAGCGCTACGGCCGCGACGTCGCCGACGTCACGGATCGCCAGAACATCCAGCTGCACTGGATCCGCATCGAAGACGTCCCCGCGATCTGGAGCGAGCTCGAGGCCGTTGGTCTGTCCACGACGGAGGCCTGCGGCGACACGCCGCGCAACATCCTCGGTTGCCCTCTGGCACGGACCGACGCGAGCGAGATCGTCGATGCCTCCGGCCTCGTCCAGGAGGCGAACGCGGCGTTGGTGGGAGACCCTCGCTTCTCGAACCTCCCCCGAAAGTTCAAGATCTCCATCACGGGTTGTGCTCACCAGTGCGCGCAGCACGAGATCAACGACATCGGGCTCGTCGGCGCGGTCGGTCCCGAAGGCAGGCCCGGGTTCGACCTGTGGGTCGGCGGCGGACTGAGCACGAATCCGATGTTCGCCGTTCGCCTCGGAGCGTTCGTCGCGCCCGATGAGGTCGTCCGGGTCGTGCTCGGGATCACGTCGGTGTTCAGGGATTGGGGGTACCGCCGCGCGCGCAACCACGCCCGGATGAAGTTCTTGGTGCGCGACTGGGGGCCCGAGCGGTTCCGCGAGGTGCTCGAGAAGGAGATCGGCTTCGCTCTTGCGGACCTACCGGAGCCACCGCCGAGCAACGAGGTCCACCGCGAGCACGTAGGGATCGGCGAGCAGCGCGACGGCAACAGATACGTCGGCTTCACGCCAAAGGCAGGGCGCATCGCCGGACACCAGCTGCGCGCCGTCGCTCGCCTGGCCAGGCGGTACGGGCAGGGGCGCGTCCGCACCACGACACAGCAGAAGATGGTGATCCTCGACGTCCCGGAGGAACGGGTTGCGGATCTGATCGAGGACCTGCAGATCCTGGAGCTTCCGGTCCTAGCGAGCGCATGGCGGCGCGGCACGATGGCATGTACCGGTATCGAGTTCTGCAAGCTCGCGATCGTCGAGACGAAGGGAAGGGCGAACGAGCTCTATCGCTACCTGGAGGACCGACTTCCCGGTTTCTCCGACGACATCCGCATCAACCTCAACGGCTGCCCCAACTCGTGCGCGCGCTACCAGACGGCGGATATCGGGCTGATGGGATGCCTCCAGACGGAGCGCATCTGGACCACGGACCACGACGGGAACCAGGTCGAGGAGCGCCGGAAGGTCGAGGCATTCCTCGTCCATCTCGGCGGCCACCTGGGCGCCGATCGCTCCTTCGGAACGAAGGCTCGCGGCGTGAAGGTGCTCGCCTCCGAGATCGGTCCCTACACCGAACATCTGATCCGTCGCTACCGCAAGAACCGCAACGGAGACGAGTCCTTCGCCGCCTTCATCAACCGTCTGTCGCCTGCGGAGCTTCAGGAGTTCGCCAAGAAGCCCGTGTTCGAAGGGCTTCCTCCGGCTCCTTCCATCGTCGCGGAGCCGCGAGCATCGTGAACGAGCACCTGTTCGTCGATCCCTCGGTCGACCCGTCCGCGTTACAGGAGGCGACGCCGCGGGCGGTTCTGACCTGGGCGGTGGAATCACTGGACCGGCTCGCGGTCGCGACCTCGTTCCAGGCCTCCGGGCTCGTGATCCTTCATCACCTGCGCGAGATCAAGCCGGACCTTCCGGTCCTGTTCCTCGACACCGGGTTCCACTTCGAGGAGACGTTGCGGTTCCGCGACCGGATCGCGGAGATGTGGGACCTCAAGATCGTGACGCTTCGCGGTGGTCATGGGAACGCTGCGAACCAAGCAGAGATCTACGGTCCCGAGCTCTATCGCCGCAGCCCGGACACCTGCTGTGGGATCAACAAGGTGAAGCCGTTGCAGGCGGCGTTGGAGGAGTACGACGGCTGGATCTCGGGCTTGCGGCGCGACCAGTCACCGCTGCGGTCGGAAACCCCGATCATCGAGGCGCAGCTATTGCCGTCTGGCAACGAGATCATGAAGATCCATCCACTCGCGCGCTGGAACAAGTCGGACGTCGACGCGTACATCTCCGAGCACGGGATCCCGACGCACCCACTGTTCGAGCAGGGCTACCGCTCGATCGGTTGTTGGCCCTGCACGCGGGCGGTCCAACCGGGCGAGGACGAACGTGCGGGGCGCTGGGAGGGTCTCGCCAAGACGGAGTGCGGCATCCACTCCTTCGGAAAGATCCACGGGCCGCAGCAGTCCGAAGCCGAGCAATGAGCACGCGGGCGGCGCCCTTCTACTGCCCCTACTGCGGCGAGACCGACCTGGAGCCCAGCGGCGCGGAGGCGGGCGGTTACCACTGCGCGACGTGCGACCGTCGCTTCACGCTGAGGTTCGAAGGTCTCGGCGAGAGCTGACGCTCTCCTATCCTTTGTTTCCGTGAGGAAGAACACGCTCTACGCGCTGGCGCTCCTGTTGATCGCGATCACGCTCGCGGGGTTCCTCGGAGTGCTGAGGATCTGGCAAGCCGGAGGCTGACCTGACCTAAAAGACCGCGGAAACTAGCCGCGAAGCGGCAGGTCTCGGGCGGTGCTTAAAAGAAGACCGCCGGAAATAGTCCCGCGACGCGGGACGTGTCAGGCGGTGCTTAAAAGAAGGCGCCCTTTCGCTGTTGCAGGAGCTTGTAGAGCATCTGTTGGATCGTGTCCCGCACGCGATCGGCTAGGTCGAACACCAGCATCGCGTCCTCCGCGGCGTCTTCCGGGTAGTCGTCCATCGGGATCGGCGAGCCGAACTCGATGATCCACTTAGACGGAAGAGGCAGCAGGCCCAGCGGCCCTAACCAGGGAAACGTCGGGGTGATCGGGAAGTAGGGAGCGCCGAGGGCCCGCGCCAGCCACCGAGCGTTTCCGATCATCGGGAACGCCTCCTCCGCCCCCACGATCGCGACCGGGATGATCGGGACGCGCGTCCTCAACGCCGTCTCCATGAAGCCGCCGCGGCCGAACCGCTGCAGCTTGTAGCGCTCGCGCCAACCCTTGCCTACTCCCTTGTAGCCCTCCGGGTACACCCCCACGAGCTCGCCGCGCCGCAGCAGCTCCTGCGCGTCCTCCTCGGTCGCCACCGCGGCGCCGCCCTTGCGGGCGAGCGGCCCCACGACGGGCAGCTGGTAGACGAGATCGGCGCCGATGTTCCGGATGACGCGGCGGGTTGGGTGCTCGGTAGCGACCGCGTACTGCGCGATCACAGCATCCAGGGCGACGGTCCCGGAGTGGTTCCCGACCATGAGTGCCGGGCCGGAGTTCGGTATCCGCTCCACCCCGAGCGTGCGGACCCGGAAATAGCGCTCGTACAGCGGCCGTATGAGCGGAAGCAGCACCTCGCGGTAGAGCTCCGGGTCGTAACCGAAGTCGTCGATCGGGTAATCCCCCGTCAGGCGACGTCGGACGAAGTCCTCGATCCGCCGCTCTGCCTGCCGCTCGCCGGGTGCCGGATCCGAGGCGCGAACCTTCGCGGGTGGATCGACGGTCGCTGCGACCGTCCCCACCGACCGCTCGTGGATCGCGCAGTAGCCGCCGCCCGCGGTCGCATAGTTCCGGCACGGACGGCCGCTCGACGTCGTCGCACGACATCTCACCCGCGCACCGGCGCGGCTCGGGCCGCTACGGCCCGCGCGGGTCCTGCTATCGAGCCGGATGATCTCTGCGTCTGTCATCACAACCTCACCTAGACCGTCTGCCTCTGCTGACTGCGTTGCCTCAGGTACTCGAAGAGCTCCCTCTCCCAGGTCGGCCGAAGGTTCGGCTCGGGCAGAACATCCTTCCCGCGGTGGTCCCGGAAGTCCTTCAACGTGTCGGCAGTCGAATAGCGCGGGGAGAAGCCGAGGCGTTCCCTCGCTCGTTGTGTATCGACTATGCGCCCGAACAACATCAGCTTCAGCTGGTCGGTCGGGAAGTCGATCACGCCGAAACGCCGCAACAGCGTGGCCGCCGTCGTCGCCGCCGGAAGAAGGATGGGTAGCTCCACCTTCCCCAGCATCCGGATGGCCTGAGACAGGTAGACGACGCCATCACCCGCGATGTTGTAGATACCGATCGCGTCGCTCTTCAACGCCGAATACAGCGCTTCCACCGCGTCTTGCTCGTGCAGGAACTGGAGACGCGGGTCGAAGCCGAGGGCGGTCGGCATCACGGGTAGCGAGAGATAGTCCGTCATGCTCGTGCTGACCGTCGGCCCTACGACGTTCTGCGTCCGCAGGATCACGAGGTCGACGTCCGGGCGCCGCCGTCCGAAGTCGCGGGCGTACTGCTCCCCCTCGGCGCAATCCTTGCCGTAACCCGACAGATCGACCTGACGAGAGGCGTGGTCCTCTCGAAGAAGCGACGGCTCGCCGGCTCCCGACCCGTACACCGCGGTGGACGACTTCATCACCACCCGACCAAGCCGCTCGGCCCTCTGTGCGGCGGCGAGCAGCTGCATGGTCCCGATGACGTTGTTCTCTTTCATCTGCGAGCGCCCACCGAGGCGACCCGGACTCGAGAAGATGTTCGTGTGGACGAGCGTGTCGACCTTCGTCGTCTCGAGCACGCGAGCGATCAGCGGGTTGCGGATGTCGACGCGGACGAAGTCCAGCTTCTTTATCGGTAGGGGCGGCTCTTCGAGATCCACCCCGACGACCAGCTCTACGTCGTCGTCCTCTTCGAGCCGCTTGGCCAGCCGCAGCCCGAGGAACCGCGAAACACCAGTGATGAGAACCCTTCGTCCGGCCATGTCCGCAGGTTAACGCGCCGGCAAAGGCGTCATTTCGTCGCGACGGGGGACGGACCGACGATAGCGGTGGAGCCGGGGCGCGCCCGAAGGCGCCCCGCGGCGTCGCCCTTGTTGATCGCCAGCGACACGTAGTGATACGAGTCCTCGATCAGGACGAACTCTCCCGCTTGCACGTCCGCGAAGGTGTCACCGAAGGGGATCTGCAGCCGGTGTCCCTCGACCCGGACCTCGCAGCGGCCACCCGTGTTGATGCTTACCTTCTCCAGATGGCCGCGCCCCAGGTTGAACTGGAGGTTGCCGAACCTGTCGACCTGGAGAACCTCCGCGTGCAGATGGTCGTCGTGAACCCAGGCCTCCGGGATCTCGAGTTGCACCAGGTCGTCCACCCGGATCTCCGGGCCTATATCGGCGGGGTCCACCCCCGCCGCGATATGTGCCGCCGCTGGAGCGAAGACGTCGCGCCCCTGAAAGGTCCTCGAGACGGGGTTCAGCAAGAACCGCCTATCCGCCAGCTCGACAGCCCGCCTGATCCCCCCCGACTCCTCGGCGGCGGGGATCAGCAGCCCGTTGTCGGGACCCACGAACGTCTCGCCGCGGCCGGTCTCGAGCGCGATCGCACGGCGATTCGATCCAACACTCGGATCCACCACGGCGAGATGAACCGATTCGGGCAGATAAGGGATCGACTGACGCAGGACGACGGCGCCGTGCCGGATGTCCTGACGCAGGATGTTGTGGTGGACGTCGATGACCCTGACGTGCGGGGCGATGCGGAGCATCACCGCGTGACACACACCTACGAACTCGTCCTCAAGTCCGTAGTCCGAGAGGAACGTCACGAAGTCTTGTTTCTTCACGCCGGCATCCTAGGCGCACACGGCAATCGAGCGCCCGAACAACGCGATCCCCATTGACGTGACGGCAGCCGGTTCCTACACTCCGCAGGTCCTCTTCTTCCCCGGAAAAGAACGGAGCGTAGGTGGCCTCGAATCAGGAGTGGCAAGACGCGGCCGCCTGCCGCGAGGTCGCCGTCGAGATGTTCTTTCCTCCCGCCGAACAAGAAAGTGAAGTGGCGAAGGCAGTCTGCTCGAACTGCAGCGTCCGCCAACCGTGTCTGGACTTCGCCATCGCGGAGGGCGAGCGGTTCGGAATCTGGGGTGGGTTGACGTCGCAGGAACGCCGAGTGGTCGCCGCCAAGCAACGCAAGACGCTGGTCGGAGGGTCCACGCACCACGACGTCGCGTCGTCCTACCTAGGCTGATCCTCCTCCAGCCCTACTTGCCCTGTTGCCGGCGCTGCCAGCGCGTCTTCTTCAGCATCTTGCGGTGCTTCTTCTTCCGCATCTTCTTCCGGCGTTTCTTGACCAGTGACGGCATAGCTTTCTTCTCCTCCGGCTTCTCTATTCCGTGCCGAACAGTTGCCGGAGGGTCACCGGCCCCTTGGAACGGCCCTCAGTATCTATCCTCGAAGACCCGAGCCTCAGTCCTCGCACCCCTTCCGTGATCGGAGACACCATCCGGAGGATCCCCTCCGAAGGCTCGTACTCGAGCACGCCGATTCCGGGGCATGAACCTTCGCCATCCTCCATCCCGACCACGAGCCCGTCCAACCGGCTCAGGTCGAACTCGGGGGGGAGGGTCGGCATGAACACGGTCGGCTTCACCCTCCAGCGCGAGGAACCCGTGGCGAAGTACGCGGCGAACTGCTCCTCGCGGAACGCCACCCTCTCCTCGGGCGAGCGGCTGGAGAACTGATCGGCGGCTTCGACCTCGATCACATCCGCTGAGGTGAAGCGCTGCGCCATCGCGATCAGCGACTCCAGCTCGCCCCCGCGCTGGAATCCGACGACGTGATCCGGACGCACCGCGTCCATCTTGAAGAACTTGAGCGTCTGGCCGTAGATCCCGGCGACGAAACCCGTGGTGTCCAGAACGATCAAGCTGCAACCTGCCTCGCGAGCCCGCCTCACAAGCTTCGCGGTGGAGGTGACCAACGGCAACAGATGCTCGCGGGGGTGAAGAGAGCCGACGAAACCCAGTGCATCCGCCGTTCGCAGGCTCTCGCGCGACAGCTCTTCGAGTCCGGTCGTGTACCTCAACCCGACGGTGGTCGGCGGCCCAACGGTCGACTGTTCGATATCGGCGTCGACGAACGCTGCGGATATCCCCTCCGCTCGCGCGCGCCGCAACAGCTCGAGGGCGAACGTCGTCTTCCCGGTGTCGAGCCCGCCGAGCAGGAAGACCAGCCCGCGGCTCTCCAGGAGACGCTGGTACACGTTCTCGAAGTCCGACTCCACCGACGACACCCTTCACTCAGTGGTGCCGCCTCGATCCGCGCAACAAGAAAACGTGGTGGCCTGCCAGAGAGCCTGCCACCACGCCGTCTCCCAGATACGCCGAAGACCGGCCTACCGTTGCCGCAGGAGCTTGTGCTTAGCCTGCGTCCATGTACCGCTGCTCCAGGTACTTGCGGACGTCGTCCTCCCGGATGCGGTAACCCCTTCCAACGCGAACTGCTGCGAGCTGACCCTGCTTTACGAGGCGATACACCGTCATGTTCGACACCCTGAGGTGCCGAGCCACCTCACCGACCGTGAGGAAGCGCCCCATGAAGGCGCCGTCACCACTAGAGGAACCCGACGAAGTGGCCATGTCGCAGCAGTATACGCCGCAGACTTTCCCAGCTCAGAGGCCATATTCGGGTCCACTCCGCGAGCGCTCGGCAGTCGCGCACGCCGGGAGCGAGGTCAGACGAGGAGGCGGCCGTTTTCTACGTAGGGCTTGCCGTCGATGGTCAACGTGGGGCGCATCACGATGCCGTCTTGGTGTGACGAGACGCGGACGGTGCCGCCGAAGGTGTGGTTGTCGCCGAAGGCGACGTGGATCGTCCCCATGATCTTCTCGTCTTCGAGGACATTCCCGGTCAGGCGAGCGGCATCGTTCGTCCCGATGCCCAGCTCCGCCACCGCCAGAGCCTCGGGCCCGTGTGGCTGCATCGTGTTCAGCCACTCCTCGGCGCGGGGGCCGGAGAAGTCCACGGCGTAACCGCCTTCGATCCGAACGAAGAACGGCTCTTCCAGGAGCCCGATCGGCCACACCGAACCGTCGAAGGCGATCGTCCCTTGCGTGCGTCCCTCGACGGGCGCTATGAAACCTTCACCCGCGGGAAGGTTGCCGAACGAACCCGGTGCGGTGAGGTTCCCGTCGTCTGCGATCCCGTCGCGGCCCTCGATGCTCATGGTGACGTCGGTTCCCTCCGCGCTCGTGATGCGGACCTCGCTGCCGTCACTCAAGGCTTCTGCTAGAACCGCGGAGCGTCGTTGCACCTCCTTGTAGTCCGCCGCCATCGTCCGGTGGAGCATGTCCTCGGTGATCTGGGGCATAGTCGCCACGCGGACCCCGCGCGCGTTCGCCTCCTTGCGCGCGGCCGTATGCGAGGCGGACTTCGTCGTCGGCACGATGCACACGTCGCATGCGAGCATCGCGGCGGCTGCCGCCGGCGGAGGCTCACTGCCGTTCGTCTCGCGCTCGCTCATCTCCATCAAGACGGTCTCGGCCCCGAGGTCGCGCGCTCGGGCGACCAGCGACTCGGCTATCGGTCGACGCTTCGGGTCGGTCAGCACCAGCAACGACTCGGCGGACTTCAGCCCCAGGCAATCGACGAGAACCGAGTCGATCGCACCGCTCATGCGGCGCCCAAGATGATCTGCTCGAACAGCCTCCACGACGGCTCGTAGAGCCGCGGCGGCCGGTTGTCGTCGAGCGGGATGATCGTGACGTCACGTCCTTCCCCCGCGGCCACCGCGAGCGCGTGGTCGTTGATGTCCATGACGGCCACGGTAGGGATGCCACGCTCTATGGCGGCCCCCGCGAAACCATGATCTGCGAAGACCATCTCCGGCCACGGCTGCCGTTCGAGAAGTGCCTCCATCGCGTCCGACAGGTGCGTGTGCTTGAGCTGACCCCAATCGGCGAGACAGCCGACGCTTCCGGTGTAACGCACCTCGAAATGACGATGCCGCTTCGTCTTGTGAGGGATCTGTTCTTCCTCGCGAGGGCGAAGCATCTTTCCTCCCACGGAGACGAAGGCGTCTACAACGCGGAGGTTGTGCTCGAGCATCCCGGTGGGATGTCCCGTAGCCGCCAGCAGTGTTCCGCCCGCACGGGCATGGTCGCGCAGCCGCTCCGCCGCCGCCACGATGCCGCCAACGGTGAGGTCCGGGTCGATGGAGTCGTCATCGAGACAGTCGATGTCGCTGTTGCAGCCGGTGAGATCTGCCATGAAACGAAGGACCTGCGACTCGGTGTACTTGTCCATCCCTGACAGCCCGAACGTCTTGTCCGGATCGCCCTCGATCAGCGGCGCGATCTTGGCGAGAGTGCTCGAACGCGAATGGGACCGGTGAGGCCCCGTTATGCCCGCCGCCACCAGGGCTTCGCGCACCTCGCTTTCTGAGATGCTTCCCGCAGACGCCATCGCCGCATCGTATGACCCTCAACCTGAAGGAGGTTCCGTTCATGAGCACCGAGATCTTCTCTCTGGAGAACAAGAGCGCGATCGTCACCGGCGCCTCACGCGGGATCGGACGCGCCATCGCGCTTGGATTCGCAGCGGCCGGAGCCGACGTTGCCGTCGCGGCGCGAAGCGAAGCCGATCTCGAGACCCTGGCCAAGGAGATCGACGCCATGGGCCACAGTGCGATCGTGGTTCCCACGGACGTGACGCAGCGCGATGCCCTCGAGAACCTCGTGAACACGACGGTCGATCGCTTCGGAAAGCTCGACATCCTCGTCAACAACGCCGGTGGCTCCAACTTCATGTCACCGTTGGTAAGCCTGCGCCCGTCGGGGTGGGACAAGCTCCGGACGTTGAACCTTGACTCGGTGTTCCACGCGACCCAGCTCGCAGCACAAGCGATGGTGGACACCGGGGGATCGATCATCCAGATCGCGTCCGTCGCGGGGGTACAGGGAGCACAGGGGCTATCGCCTTACTCCGCCGCCAAGGGTGGGGTGCGCCTGTTCACGCAGGCGGTGGCGAAGGAGCTCGCGGCCTCGAATGTGCGGGTCAACTCGATCGCGCCCGGTTGGATCGATACACCTCTCAACGAGTGGATGACGAAGGACGAGGCGACGCTGAAGTTCGCGGAGTCCATGATCCCGATGGGGAGAATCGGGACGGCTGAGGAGATAGTCGGAGCGGCGATCTATCTCGCCTCGGACGCGTCTTCCTTCGTCACCGGCACGACGTTGGTCGTCGATGGAGGCCAGACCGCCTAGCGGGCGCAACCTCCCGTGTCCACCGGCTCGCTGCGCCGGCTGCCCTTCCGCACCTCGTCGGCAACCTCGGCCCCCGTAAGCGCATAGCCGGTATCGCCGTCGGTGGTGGAGGCGGCGAAGACGACGCCGCCAACGTCTCCCTCGAGTGTGACGAACGGGCCCCCGGAGTCGCCCTGGCGCACGGGTGACCGGATGGCGTACACATCGCGGCTCACGTCGGAGCGCCCGTAGATGTCGCGGCCGTTCGCGTCGTCGAATGAGGCCGCGATCGCAGCGGCGTGCGTGACGAGGCGGCCCCCGGCGTTGCCTGGATATCCGAGCGTTGCACCGGACGTCCCGCGCTCGAGCTCCGCGGTTTCGAGCTGGAGGGGCGGAGCGCCGAGGCCGTCGACGTGGATCACCGCCACATCCGTATCCGGATCGAAGACCACGACAGAGCCGACCTGCTCGCCGCCGGCGAGCTCGCGCACGACGGGCGAGTCGCCCCCCGCTACGACGTGGGCGTTAGTAACGACCGTAGAAGGCGCCGCTATCCACCCCGTTCCGAGCTGGGTCCCGCCGCATGCGGACAGTGAGATCTGGACGACCGAGTCCTTCGCCCGCTGCACCGCCCGCCTTGCCTCCCGCTCCGAAGGCAGCTTCGGCGGGGTGCCGAGATCCGGCGGCAGACCCGCGAACACCTGTGGGAAGCCCGCCGTGTTCAGGTACTCCTGGAACTCCGCCAGAACGTCCGGAGGTGGCGGCAGCGCCGCGTTCGTCAGCTGCAGCAGCTGCGAGTCGCGGAACGGGCTGGCGATCGCCCGCGACGGCCCGTGCACCAGCAGCGACCCGATCAGCCAGAACGAGACGATGGTGACGACGACGCCGAACGCTGCACCGAGCGACTGGTTGACACCGCCGAGGCGAGCTCGGGCGGCCGCGGCGCCGCCGCTCCGGCCGAGCAGGTGGCCGATCGTCTGGCCGATCGACATCGCGATGAAGACGATCACAAGGGAGATGAGCATCCGCTGAAGGCCGCTGCCTTGCGTCACCGCACGGGCGACGTCGGGAGCGAACGCGGCCCCGGCCAGGAGCCCGAGGAAGCCGCCGCCGAGCTCGAACACCTGGCCCAACAACCCCAGCCGCCAGCCTCTGAAGGCCGACAGCGCCGCCAGCACGAGAACGGCCACGTCGACGAGGTTCACCGGCCGCTCCCGGGCGTCGGGTCAGACACCTACGCCCAGCCCGGTCATGAGGGCTCGGCTGGTGAGCCCGAAGTTGACGAAGGAGGCGAAACCGAACACAACCCATGGGATCTCGACGAACCGCTCCTTCTGCGCGATGCGGTGCGCCGCGATCAGGATCAGCGCGGGGAACAACCCCCCGTACATGTAGTGCAACCAGCGGAGGTCCTGCGGTGGGGGTCTGAGCCCGGCCACGAACAGCACCGCCCCCACGACGACCTGGATCGCGATGATCACCTGCAACGCGCCGAGGAGGTTCCAGAACCAGTCGTGCGGCGGCCGGTTGCGGATCAAGGTGTAGATCGTCCACAGCACGAGGACCGCGAACGCCGCGGGGATGCTGAAGCCGATGTACCGATGAAGCTCGCTCATTCCCTCCTCCTTGGCGAGGAAGGTTAAGCGTCCGCGCCCGCTAAGGCCGCTAGGCGCGGGAGACACGTCTCGAGAACAGCTTCGACCGACCGCTCGACCTCGGACCGGTACGGCCGCGACACCTCGGCAGCGTCCGCGTCGTCGAGCCACCCCGCCGGGATCACCTCGGGGTGCCCGACCATCTCCGCGAAGTGGATCGTCCACACCTTCGGCACCACGGTTTCCGCCTGATAGCCGCCGCCGCCGGTGGCGACCCACCGGTCGCCACAGAAGTCGTGCGCGACCGCGTGGATGATCTTCGCCATCGTCGGATAAGCCTTCAGCGTGAGGGCGAGGTTGGCGAGCGGGTCGCCGTAGTGGGTGTCCGCGCCTAACTGCGTGAGGATCAGGTCCGGCCTGGCCGCGGCCGCGGTCTCTCGCAGCACCCGCTCCAGCGCCCATAGATAGTCGTCCTCGCCCGTGTACGGCAACAGGGGGAGGTTCACCGATGTCCCGGCCGCGGCCCCGTGTCCGATCTCGTCCTCGAACCCCGTCCCCGGATACAGGTACCGGCCGGATTGATGCAGCGAGACCGTAACGACCCTCGGGTCGTCGTAGAAGATCCACTGGACGCCGTCGCCGTGATGCACATCGACATCCAGGTACATGACCCGCCACTCAGGCTGCAGCTCGAGCACCTTCGCTATCGCCGCCGCGGGGTCGTTGTAGATGCAGAAGCCCGACGCCTCGCGCCGCCTCGCATGATGGAGTCCTCCAGCGGGGTTGAACGCGTGCAGGAAACGCCCGCTAGCTACAAGCTCCGCCGCCGTGATGGATGCGCCACAGACGGCCGCCGCCGCGCGGTGCATCCCCGCGAAGATCGGGTTGTCCGGCGTCCCGAGACCGAACTCGAGGCCTCTCGAGGGTTCCACCGTGCCGGCGTCGATCGCCTTGACCATCGCGATGAACTCCTCATCGTGGACCGCCTCGACCTCCGCATCGGTGGCCGAACGCGACGTGACCTCGGTGACGCCCCTGACGAGGCCTAGGTCTCGGATGTGGTCGTACGTCAGGAGAACCCGCTCGGGGCGCAACGGGTGCGACGCGCCGAAGTCGTAGGTCTTGGCGATGTCTTCTACGGTGACGAGTGCGACGGAATCGGTCACGAGCCGAAGTCGCGGGAGTCGCCGCGGGCGAGCTCCTGGCTCCGCTCCATCGCGGCCTGGATCGCGTTGAGGAAAGCCGCACGCACACCAGACTGCTCTAAAACGCGGATCGCGCGGGTGGTCGTCCCGCCCGGCGACGTCACCATCTCGCGCAGCTCCACCGGATGCATGTGCTCGTCTCGCAGCATCTTCGCCGAGCCGAGCATCGTTTGCACCACGAGATCCGTCGAGGTCTCCCGCGACAGTCCGAGCAGGATCCCGGCCTCGATCATCGCCTCAGCCAACAGAGCGAAGTACGCCGGCCCTGACCCAGAGATGGCCGTCACGGCGTCGAGGTACTCCTCGTCGACCGTCACCACGCGTCCGACCTGGCTCAAGACCTCTCTAGCGAGGTTGAGGTTCTCCTCGCTCGAGAAGCGCCCCGCCGCGATCCCGGCCATGCCCTCGTGCACCACGGACGGGGTGTTCGGCATCGCTCGCACCACCGGCACGTCGTACTCCAGACGCGACTCGATGAACGACGTCGAGATCGCAGCCACGAACGAGAGAACGGTCTGGTCCGGCGTCACGTGTGACGAGATCTCCGACAGGAGCGGCTCTATGTCTTGGGGCTTGACCGCGATCACGATCACCTGCGCCCCCGCGACGGCCGCCGTGTTGTCGGTAGACGTCTGCACGCCGTAGGCAGAAGACAACTCTTCGAGACGCTCCCGCCGGCGCGCGGTAACGACGACATCCTCCGCCTTTCGCCAACCGGATCCGAGGAGGCCGCCTACAAGCGCTTGCCCCATCTTCCCGCCGCCGAGAACCGCCAGCTTGGCCATGCGATACCTCCTGGAGCTTTTCCTGCATGATAGGGCGCACGATGTTCAGAGAGACCTGGCTGTGGGCTTCCGACAAAGAACGCGTGGAGCGCTTCGTCACCGAGGGAAGCCTCACCAGATCCGTGGTGCAGCGGTTCATCGCGGGCGAGACAGCCGAAGACGCGATCGCCGCGATCCGGCAATTGAACGTCAAGGACATCGGGGGGATCCTCGACCTGTTGGGCGAGGGCGTGACCGACGCAGTCGGCGCGAAGCAAGCGTTCGAGGACTACCTCGAGTCGGTGAAACGGATCGAGGAAGCGGGCGTCGACACGACCGTGTCGGTGAAGCTCACCCAGCTGGGCCTCGCCTTCGACAAGCCCTCCTGCATCGCCTACGTGCGCGGGCTCGCAACCGAGGGCCAGGCGGTCGGGACGAGCCTCGAGATCGACATGGAGCAGTCGGAGTACGTGAGCGAGACGCTCGACGTGTTCAGCACGCTGCGCCGCGAGTTCCCCGATCTGCGCCTCGCGGTACAGGCGTACCTGAGGCGCACGCCGGTCGACCTGGAGGAGCTGGCGAAGGAGGCTCCCCCCAAGGTGCGGCTGGTGAAGGGCGCCTACGCCGAAGGTCCGGACGTGGCCTTCCAGAAGAGGTCCGAGATAGATGCTCAGTACCGCTACTTGACCGACTGGCTCTTCGAGAAGGGGGCACACCCCGGCATCGCGTCACACGACTCCTCGTTGATCGAGCACGCCCAGAGGGCCGCGGCCAGGGTGGGCGGGGGCAAGAAGAGCTTCGAGATCCAGATGCTCTACGGGATCAGGCGCGACCTTCAAGAGCAACTCGCGAGAGAGGGATACCGGGTCAGCGTCTACGTGCCATTCGGATGTGCGTGGTACGCGTACTTGATGCGTCGCATCGCGGAGCGCCCCGCGAACCTGAGGTTCTTCCTCCGCGCTGTCGTCCGCAATTAGCGCGACAAAAAAAGTAGGCCCCAGAAACCGGAGTCCGAATCGAACCTCGTGCACTTCCCCACACACGAGATGCGACAAGCACGTTGGCTTCTGAGGCCTAGCGTCCCGAGGTGCCGCATGAGCCACACCCGAAGGTGAGTCATTCAACTCCTCGAGACGTGCAGGAACATAGCGACGCACTCCCGAAGCGTCAACCGCGCGAATGCCCAGGAAGGGCAACGAATGCGCAGGTCAGAGCACCCAAAAATTTTCTTCGCGACGACGAACTTTTTTGCGCGAGTTAGATCAGCAGGTGCAGATCTCGCGGAAGTCCTCGCGCACCAGACATTCATAAAGCTCGACAAAGCTCGCGGCCGCGCGCTCCCACGAGAACACGGCGGCGGAGTCCCCAGCCTCGCGCGAGAACGCAGCGTGCAGGTGCGGGTCGGACAAGATCGTTTTGAGCCGCGCCGCGAACGCCGAAGGATCCCGGCTAAGCACGAGGAAACCTGAGCGGCCGTCGCGCACCACGTGAGATAAACCACCGACCGCGGTCCCCACGACGGGCGTGCCACATGCGTGTGCCTCGAGCGCGGCGAGGCCGAACGACTCGGAATGCGAACACACCGTGACGATGTCTGATGCCGCGTAGAACAGCGGCAGCCGGTCGTGCGGCTGCGGCCCGACGAAGTCGATGTTGCCGATCACACCGAGGTCGGCGGCCACAGAACGAAGGCGCTCGACCTCGGCCCCCCCGTCGGGTCCACTGGCACCGCCCACGATCACGAGGCGCACGGATTCGTCCAGTGCGGACACAAGTTCCTCGAGCGCGCGGATGGCCAGATCGATCCCCTTGAGCCGCTGGATGCGGCCCACGACCAACATGACCTTCCCGTCGCCCCACCCCAGCAGCCCTCGGGCGACCGGTCGCTCGAGTGGGCGGAACGCGTTGTGGTCGACTCCGGGATGCACGACCTTCAGCCGGTCGTGCGAGGCGCTATAGAGACAGGCGAGCTGCTCCAGCTCGTCGTCGGTGGACGCAACCAGAACATCGGACGCGTCGATCACTTGGTCCTCCCCCACCAGCCTCACCTCCGGCTCCGGCCGGTCGCCGGGGGCGAGGAACCGGTTCTTCACTCGCCCGAGCGTGTGCGGGGAGTGAACCAACGGCACGGACCAAGCCCGCGCGAGCCCGGTAGCAGCGAGGCCAGATTGCCAGTAGTGGGAGTGGATCAGGTCGTACGAGAGGCGCTGACTCAGCGAGAACGCGCGTACCCCAGCGACGAAGTCCTCGACGTGGTGCCGGAGCCGCTCCTTAGGGACCGGTCCGGGGGGGCCGGCGACGACCGGCACCACCCGAACCCCCGGCGACAGGATCACGGGAGCCGAGGTGCCGCGGTGGGACCGGGTGAAGACGTCGGTGGTCACGCCCCGGGACGCCAGCGCCTCCGCCAGTCGGCGGATGTAGACCGTCATCCCACCCGCGTCGCCCGATCCCGGCTCCGCTAAAGGCGAAGAGTGGTAGGAGATGACCGCCGCGTGCATCAGGGAGCACTCCCGGCCCTGAACAGCCGTACGTTGTTGAGAGGCACCGCCTGCGCGCCCAGCTGGTACTTGTACCGCTCCGGCCCCCGCAGGAAATCGAACGTCTTCAAGCCTTTCTCTATCGACTGCTTCACCAGCTCCGAGACGAGCACGAGGCCAGGTGACAACCGCGCTGCGTCGGGTTCATACGCGGAGTTGTACAGGTAGAACGTGCCTGCGGCCTCAAACGAAAAAGTGGAGGCGATCGCGCGATCACCTATCTCCAGGAGATCGAGCCTCAGCCACCCCGCCTCCATGAACGCCCGGGCCACGCGATCGAAGAAGGTCGCTATCTCGGGTCTCATGAAGTGGCCCTTGTGGCCCTCGGTCCCTCGGTGCATCTCCACGAAAGTGCGGAAATCTCCCTCCAACGTCTCTGACGTCGCGGTGCGGAACCGAGCATCAGGATGGTCCCGCCCCAGCCGCCGCCGCTTACGCTTTAGCTCATGGCGTTGCTTCGCATCGAGGGACGCCAGGTAGGACTCCCAGTCCGCCGGGAGGGGGAGCACCGCGGCGGTTTCCTCTTGATCGAGCTTGAACGTCAGGCCCGCTCGGTCCGCGCGCTCTACGAGGAACTCGGCGAACCCGAAGGGGACGGGCATGTTGTGGGCATCGAACTCGTCCCATTCCACGTCGGTCCCGACCAGCCACTCCACGAGCGTCTCTGCAACGTCGTCGCGGTCGGGAAGCGAGCAGATCGGCCCCAGGTAGTCGGTCAGGTCGATCCCTCCGACGAATCGAAGGATCCTGCGGCCCTCCGCCACCTTCCGGTAGAGCGGTACCACGGCTGCCACGTCATCTCCACGCTTCATGGTCAGGATGAACAGCTCTTTGCCAGAGCCGAACTCCTCCCACCACAGCTTGTTCCAGCGCGGCGTGCCGAAGATGTGTCGATCGGGATCGGCTCGCAGCAGCTCTTGCCACTCGGGCAGCTCGAAACAGGCCTCCGTGCACTCGAGGCTCATCTGCAAGCTCGTCATAGTGGGGGTCACGGTAGTCCTAACCGCAGGAAGCAGAAGCTGATTCCTGAGGTGTGTCCGCTCTCGCCCGATGCGAAACGAGCCCGTCGTCCTCGTCATCGAGGATCAACGGGCTCTGATCGGGTGCTGGCGAATATGGGGTCAGGAAGCCTTGATAGTCTTCGACGCCGCGGCCGCCGTGGCTTTGGCATCTGCCTTCACCGCTTTACGGACGCTCGTAGCCGCCGCCTTCACCTGCGACCGGGCGGTCTTCGTCTGAGCCACCGCCTGCTTGGTCGGAGCGGAGGTCTGGATGCGCCTGGAGATGGTGCGCCCGCGCTTCACGAAGTCCTTGTAGACCTTCTCGGTCTCGTTGCGGTCCGCAAGCGAGCGGAGATCTCTGACCTTCTCAACGGTGAAGTCACCTGCGCCGACGACCGCGTAGATGAGTTCTTGGGTCTTGGGCAATTCATTCACCTCCTCTCGCCTGGGTGCCGGATAAGAGAGATGACGGGAACGCCGGAGCAGCACCGGTCCTCGCCTGCGCAACCGCAGACGCGGGCCGGGTGGGGGTGGGGGATGAAGAGGGTCGCTCCGGATTCCCGTCAAGCTTCATTTCTTTCCTTGGTCGATGACGTCCTGGACGGTCGCCGCGTTCGCCACCGGATCCACGTTCGATTCGATGTAGCTGCGGTAGTGGTCTATCAGCGCCTTCTTCTGCCGTTCCGTCAGCAGCCCGTCCTTCAAGATCTCTGCGACCAGGTCGTGGTCACGGTCCTCGTCGAGGATCCCGGCCTGTACGTAAAGCGTCTCGGCCGAGATCCGAAGCGCTCGTGCGATCGCCTGGAGGATCTCCGCAGATGGCTTCCTCAGCCCCCGCTCGATCTGTGACAGGTACGGGTTCGAGATCCCTGCGAGATCCGACAGCTTCCTCAGCGACAGGCGCGCGCCACGCCGTTGCTCCCGGATGAAGGACCCCAACTCATCGAGCTTCATCCGACTGGACATCCGACTGCTCCTCTTTCCGGTTCCCTCTCCCGCTTGCACGTATACCACCTCTGCATAACAGTTGCAAGCAGAACCCGCCTTACAGTCTCGGTCGCTCTCGGCCGATACCTAGTCAATATGGGCTAGTTTCGACTACAAAGCGTGACTAAATAACCGCGTAACGGGAAGGGTAACCACCGGCAGTGGAGAACCCTCAGGAGATGGAGAAGACCGTGGGTATGCGTCCCGAACGGGGCAGCCTGGCGCCATTCGTCGGCGTCGCGCTGGCCGCTCTAACCGCCGGGTCGCTGCTGCTGTTCTCCCTGATGGCACAGAAGGCGACCAACGAGAACCTCGGGTCCGGGCGCGGCGTCGTTGCGGAGGCACCGCGCGATTCACCACCTCGCGAGATCGTGCTCCCGGCTGCGGCGTCGACAGCGGCCGGAGAGCCCGACACGGTGACCGGCGTAACAACGTTCGACCCCGCACCTCCATTGACGTTTACGTCACCCCCCGAGGCCGTGGCCGACACCGACGCCGCGGCGGGCGCGGATGCGGACGCTGCCGATGCTGCACCGCGCGACGCGCCGACCTTCACTTTCCCTCGACCGGGGACGGCTCTGTTCTCGTTCGGTGATGACGCGGCCGCGGGCGACGGATCGAAAGGGAAAGCTCACGGCAAAGCGAAGGGGAAAGCTCGCGGCAAAGCGAAGGGGAAAGCGGCCGGTAAGGCGATGGGGAAAGGAAAGGACCACGCCGCCAAGAACAAGGCCAAGCACGCTCGTCGGAGTCGAGGGCACCGCGGGCGCGGACGGGGCGCCGCGCACGCTCGCAACAACGCCCGCGATGGGAACGCAGAGCGTCACCGCCATGGCCGCCCCGCATCCGCCGGCCGATCACATGGTGCCGCCCGCTCGCGCGCGGCGACGTCGTCGGCGTCAAGTCACCCGCGCCCCGCGAAGCACGCCCGTCCCGCGAAGCCCGCTCCGAAGCCGATGCCGGCGAAAAACTCGAACACCCGCGGCAAGGGACATGGAAAGGGGCGCGGCCGCGGCCACGCGCATGACTAGCTAGCCGCTAACGGGTACCAGCGCGAGCTAGCGGAGCAGCCCGTCGGGATCGGCTTCCCCGCTGGTATAGCGGCGGACCATCTCTCTCTGCAGCGCATCGACGACCTCGTGCACCCTGCGCCTCTTCTCCGACAGGTTGCGCTCGTGCTCGGCCAGAGACTCGATGATCTTGCGGATCTCGTCGGTAGGCACCTGCGCCAACCGGGCGAGAGTCTGCTCCCCGACTATCTCCTCCACCCGTCGGCGCGGGATGTCGGTGTTGCGCGGGATCGACAGATCGGGAGCGCGGGTCGGGAGAGGAGCGGCCCCTCCTCCACGCGGTTCCTCTGCGAGGATCTGCGGGAGCCGCGAGATGAGGTCGCCGTCGCCAGCGGTGCCGGCCCGCTGGTCCAGCTCCGCCGAGAGGATGTCGATCCGCGCCTGACAGAGACGACGTTCGAACGACACCTCGTTCTCGCCGTCGGCGCACTCATCGCGCATCGCCCGCAGCTCGTCGACCGAGCGCTCGGTCATCCCCTCGAGATAGGACGGCTCGATGATGCGGTCGACCAACCGGCGTTTCACCTCGCTCATACGAGGAGCGTACCGCCTTAGTCCTAGTTGATCTCGAGGATCGCACGGGCTTGGCCCGGCGTCGCCACCTCGCGCCCTGCTTCGGCAGCCATCTTGGCGACGCGAGCGATCAGCTCCGCGTTCGACACCGCGAGGCGACCGGGCTCCACATAACGGACGTCTTCGAACCCGGTCCGCACATGGCCTCCTTCTGCCAGCGCCTGTCGCGCGACGGAAAGATGACTCTTGCCGATGCCGGTGGCCGACCACGTAGCCCCTTCCGGCAACTGCGCGACCAGGAACGGGATCGCGCCCGGGCTCGCGGGCATCGCTCCCGGAACGCCCAGCACCAGGTCGTAGTGCTGGTGGTGACCGTCGCCGTACTCGCCGTAGAGCCGCGCCGCGTTCGCGATCATCCCGGCTTCGAAGATCTCGTATTCCGGCAACGTACCGACCGACCGCATCTCCCGATACAGCCGCTCCACCAGGGGCGCGGGGTTGAGGAACACCTCGTCGCCGAAGTTCACGCTCCCGGTCGTCAGCGTTGCCATCTCGGGCCTCAAGCGCAGTGGCGCGACCCGAGCTTCTTCTGGGTCACCAACTGCGCCACCCGTAGTGAACTGGACGATCACGTCCGCGCTCGCGGTGATCGCTTCCTTGGCGCGTTCGAACGCCGCAACCTCCATCGTGGGCCGGCCCGACGCGTCCCGTACGTGTAAGTGGTAGATGGACGCGCCGGCCTCCGCACACTCCGCCGCGTCGCGCGCTAGATCGTCTGGAGTTACGGGAAGGTTCGGCTGCTGCTCCAAGCTGAGCTCCGCGCCCACCGCGGCCACCGTGATGATGAGGGGCAGCATCCAGCGAAGCTGGTTAACAGACGGACGCGACGAGCGGGTACGGATTGATCGCCGCGCCGCCGCCGGGGTGATACTCGAAGTGGACGTGCGGCGTTCCCGCCGCGTTGCCGGTGTCGCCAACGGTGGCGATCTGCTGCCCCGCGGAAACGTGTCCGCCACTGACAAGGTTCTGCTGGTTGTGCATGTACCAGTACTGATGGCCGTCGTCGCCGCTGAGGATGATCCAGTAGCCGGCGGAGCCGCCGTAGTCCGACAGCGTGATGGTGCCGTCGGTGATAGCGACCACGGGGGTCCCGTACGCCGCCATCATGTCGGTGCCCTGGTGGGTGTGTCCCGACCTCGGGTACCCCCAGCTGTCGATGAAGGACACCGCGCCCGCGACCGGGCAGGCCATCCCGCCGCTGCCGACCGGCGCGCCCGTCGAGACGACGAGCGTCGGCGAGCCGGTCAGCTGTCGCTGTAGCTGCTCGTACTCGTCGGAGACCTCTTCGAAGCGCGCCTGCAGCCGCTCGTTCTCTTCCGCCAGGCGTGCGGTCGCGAGCTTCAATCTCTCGTTGTCGACCTTCCACTGCTCCTCGAGCTGAGCCAGCTCGTACTCGGCGCGGGCGAGGTCGACGAAGGCTCCGCTCTCGCCGAGGGACACCTGAGACAGCACCTCGGTCTTATCCATGAGGTCGGTGAGGTCCTGCGAGCCGAACAAGGCCTCCAGCATCTCGGAGTTCCCCTGCATGTAGAGCTTCCGGGCGCGCTCCACGACCGTCGCGCTGAGCTTCTCCTGCTTGCGTCGCAACAGCTCGAGCCGGGGCTCGGCTTCCTCCATCCGCTGACGGCTCAGCTCCTGTTCCGTGCGAAGGTCTTCGATCCGTGTTTGAGCCGCGTTCAACTCAGCCTGGAGGGCTTCCATCCGGGCTTCCAGCTCCGACAGAGACTCGCCACCTCGAGCGGTGGGCATGGCCAGAGGGACGAGGGCCATCGCCAGCATGAGTGAGGCGAGCGCGGTGCGGAGCACCTGCGTTCGGCGTCCGAGAGACACTGGCGGCCACGCTAGCACAGGGACCTGTTTCAGCCCCGGGCGGAAGTCCTGCTCGGTCGAACGTGTGCCGCCGGCGGTCTCGGGCGGCAAAGTTCCCCAGCGGAGGCGCGGAAGGTAGCGTTTCCCGCGTGAGAGGCGTCGAGGACTACCTCGAGGAGATCAAGCGGCTCGAGGAAGACGGGGATCGGATCACGGCGACCGTCTTGGCGCGCACCCTGGAGGTCTCTCTCCCCTCGGCGTCCGAGATGCTGAAGCGACTCGCCGGAGAGGGGTACCTCACCCGCGAGAAGGGCGGCGACATCCTGCTCACGCCGGACGGTCGCAGGCTCGCGCACACGATGCTCCGGCGGCACCGGTTGGTCGAGTGCCTGCTGGTGCAGAAGCTCGGCATGGCGTGGCACGAGGTTCACGCGGAGGCGCACAAGATCGAACACGCGATCTCGGCCCGGGTCGAGGAAGCGATGGCGCAGTCGCTCGATTACCCCGACTACTGCCCTCACGGTCACCCGATCTGTCCGGTGGACCTCCGTTCCTTGCAGCGCCTGACGGATCTGGGAGCCGGCGCCCGCGGGACCGTGGCTCAGATCTCGGAGGTGAAGGAAGAGGTGCTTCCTTACCTGGACTCCATCGGGATCCGCCCCGGGGCGGAGATCGGGATCAAGGACATCTCTCCGCTGCACGGCCCGCTGACGGTCGAGACGGACGAGGGGATCACGTCGGTCAGCCGGGAGGTCGCGGGGCTGGTGCGAGTGAGCGCGGAGGACGCTTAACCCAGCGCTTACAGGCCGTAGGTGCGGCCGATGATCTCTCTCATGATCTCAGACGTTCCGCCACCGATGGGGCCGAGCCGCGAGTCGCGCAGCGCCCGCTCTGCCGGGAACTCGGTGATGTAGCCGTAGCCGCCGTGGATCTGGACGCATTCGTCCGCAACGTGGAATGCGAGCTCGCTCGTGTAGAGCTTCGCCATCGCCACCTCCCGGATCGGGTTCTCCCCCGCCGCGTACAGACGCAGCGAGTTATAGGTCATCGCGCGGCCGGCCTCGATCCGCGTCGCCATCTCCGCGAAGCGGTGGCGCCACACCTGGAACTTGCCGATCGGGCGGTTGAAGGCGCTGCGCTCCAGCGAGTACGTCTTCGCCAGCTCGTACGTCCGCTGTGCAGCCGCAACCTGCGCCAGCGCCATCACTAGCCGCTCCCACGCGAAGTTCTGCATGATCGCGAGGAAGCCCGAGCCCTCCTCTCCGAGCCGGTGCGAGTCGGGGATCTCCAAGTCGGAGAAGGCGAGCTCGCCGGTCTGGCCGGAGCGCCACCCGAGCATGCGGATCTTCCCGGCACTGAAACCCGCGCTGGCGGCGTCGACCACGAAGAGGGTTAGGCCCTTGTGACCCGCGTCGGGATCTGTCTTGGCCGCGACGACGAGAAAGTCCGCCCAGGCGCCGTTGGTGATGAAGATCTTGGTCCCGTTGAGGATCCACCCGTCGCCGTTGCGACGCGCCGTGGTCTTGATGGCGGCGACGTCGGAGCCGGCGTCGGGCTCCGTCACCGCGAGCGCGCCGATCGCCTCGCCCGCCAGCGCCGGCGGAAGCCACCGCGCGCGCTGCTCCTCGTTGCCGAACTTCGCGACGTACAGGGAGGCGAGGTCCTTGTGCGCGCCCAGGCACGCGGCGACGCCGCCTGACCCGCAGCGGGCAATCTCTTCCGTCACGACTGCGTCGGCTATGAAGTCGGGGCCGGAGCCCCCCAGTTCGGGTGGATACTTGCAGCCGAAGAGGCCGACCTCACCGGCGCGCCGGAACACCTCGCGCGGGAACGCCTCTTGTCTCTCCCACTCCTGCGCGTGTGGCGCCAGCTCGCGCTCGACGAAGCTCCGGACGTGATGTCGAAGCTCTTCGTGGTGGGGCGCGAAGAGATCTGTCACAGGCCTTCGATCCTTCCGATGACCTCCCGCATCACCTCGTCGGCTCCGCCGCCGATCCTGATCAGCCGCGAGTCGCGCCAGGCGCGCTGGATCGGAAAGTCCATCGTGTAGCCGTAGCCGCCGAAGATCTGCAGAGCTTTGTCGGCGGTGCGCCAAGCCACCTCGCCGGTGAGCAGCTTCGCCATGGAGATCTCGCGGACGGGGTACTCACCCTGGTTCACCTTCCAGGCGGCGGCGTAAACGAGCTGCTGAGCGGCCTCGATCTCGGTGGCCATCTCGGCAAGCGCGTGCCGGATGGCCTGGTGCTTGCCGATCGGCTTGCCGAAGGTCTCTCTCTGCGTCGCGTACGCGAGCGCCGCCTCGAACGAGCGCCGCGCACCCTCGATGGACCCGGCCGCACCGACCAAACGCTCGCCTTGGAGCTCCCACGAGATGTTGTAAAAGCCCTCACCCTCGTTGCCGAGCAGCGCTTCGTCCGGCAGGAACATGTCGGTGAATGTGATCTCGGCCGTATCGCTCGTCCTCATCCCGAGCTTGTCCAGCGTCCGGGCGACGTGGAAGCCCGGTGTCTCGGTATCGACCAGGAACAGCGACATCCCCTGGTGCCCCGCGTCGCGATCCGTCTTCGCCACGAGCGTCATCGCGTGTGCGCGCCGGCCGTTCGTGATGAAGATCTTGGAGCCGTTCACGACCCAGCCGCCGTCCACCTTGCGCGCGGTCGTCTTGATCCCGGCGACATCGGAACCGGCATCTGGCTCGGTGATGCCGAGGCAGAAGATCTTCTCGCCCCTGAGCGCCGGGATGAGATACCGCTGCTTCTGTTCCTCGGTTCCGAACTTGAAGACCGGCGGTACCGCCATGTCCGTCTGCACCGCGACCGCCATCGCCACCCCGCCGGAGTTGCAACGGCACATCTCCTCGGCGAGGACGATGTTGCACAGGTAGTCGCCGCCACCGCCGCCGTACTCCTCTGGATACGCCACCCCGAGGAAGCCCAGCTCGCCCATCCGGCTGAAGACCCAGTCGGGGAAGTCTCCTTGTTCCTCCCACTCGTCGGCGTGGGGAGCCAGCTCCGCCTCGACGAAGTCGCGGATGCTCTTGCGAAGCTGGTCGTGTTCGTCGGAGAACGGCCATCGCGGCATCCGCGAAACATAGAGCAGGTCGCGGCGAACGACCTTTCTTAAAATCGTGGCGCTGGCATCATCGGCATATGCGCCGCTTCATCGTCACGTTCGCCCTCGTGAGCCTGCTCACCTCTGCGTGTGGTTCCGCGCAACAGTCGTCTCCCGCGGCAGGACCTCCATCGAACCAGGAAACAGCCTCGTCCCGGTCCCCGGCGGGTGCTGCGACCGAGGCGGCCCCGGACTTCACCGTCACGACCTTCGAGGGTGGAACCTTTTCGCTCGGAGACCAGCGCGGGACTCCCGTCGTGCTGAACTTCTGGGAGTCGTGGTGACTGCAGTGCCAAGCGGAGCAGCCGCACCTCAACCAGTTGGCTGAGGAATACGAAGGAGACGTTGTCTTCGCGGGCGTCTCGAACAACGACTCAGTGGAGGCTGGTAAGCGCTACGTGGAGGACCTCGATGTGCCGTACGCGATGGCTCACGCGCCCGAGGTGTGGGACGCGTACGAGGTCCCGTACCAGCCGGTAACGATCGTTATCGATCAGGACGGCGGCATAGCCGACCGCTTCGATGGCCCGGTTACGTACGAAGCGCTCAAAGAAGCGATCGAGACCGCGCTCTAGCCTTCGCTACTTCAGCGGCGATGGATAGAACCCGCGCGTAGCGCTAGGGCGCTCGGTAGACGAGTCCGCCGCCACCTCGGCCATTGATGATGGTGAGCTGTCGGTCGTCGACCTCTGCTGTGAAGCCGTCGCCGAGGACTCCGACCACGTGGCTGTCCTGCGCCCTTAGGTCTCGTGGGCAGTTCCCCAGCACCTCCATCGACGTGAACAAGATCTCGTTGAGGTTCTCGATCCACTCGCCTTGCAGCCGGCGACAACCGGTAGACCCGGTGAAGGTGCCGTCGCGGGACAGCGTCAGCGCGGCCGGAGCGGCGGAGCTCGCGGGGTGCTCGAGACCACGGGGCTGTAGCAGCGTTTCCAGGTGCCACTTCGTTCCCACGAGCTGCGCGGTCGGAGGAGGACCCACGGCAACGAAGATCAACTCGGTGTCGTTGCCGGTGAGCGAGAGCCCGTCGCCGTCTCTAGTGATCGTGTCTGCCGCCTGCAGCGCGTCGAGGTATCTCTCCTCCACGACCGCGACGTCGCCCGCACATCGATCTCCGTCCCGGCCAGACCGCCGACGTCGAAGCTCGAGCGGGAGATCGTCACCTTGCCGCCGTACGAGTTGCAGGCGGAGCGGCCGCTCACACGGGGGCCGTCGATCTCCAACGTGATGTCCCACTCGTCCAGGATCGGGATGTCCCCCGCGGGGCCACGCCCCGAGTCGAGCGCCCAGATCCGCTCGTAGGGGGCTGGGTCGTTGTCGCTAGTGGCGGGGGCCGCGGCCTTCGGCGGTGTGGCGGGAGCCGCGGCTTCCGGCGGGGCCGGGGATGGATCACCGGTGCACGTGGCGAAGAGGCAAGTGGCCAGCAAGAGCCCGATACCAAGGTTCGTCATCATCGATCAGACGTTCTAGAAGCCGTCCTGGTTCCGCGCCGGCGCGGTCGATCCTCACTACGCGCAGGCCGCGGTTGAGCTGGAAGCTTCCTGCCGGTCCGAACTTCGATCATCGACGTCCCCCAAGAAAAATCTCAGGTGAGTCCTCTAGAACGGCCGGTCTCGGCTGAAAACTGTCGTATCCACACGGGATAATTACATGCATGGGATTCAGTCACGTCGACGAGGCGATCGAGCTGCTCGAGAAGGCGAACGCGAACCTGCAGCCGGAGCTCGTGGGTGCATCGGATGCGAAGAGGCTGCTGGAGGCGTACGCGCACGCCGAGAAGCTGGCGGCGTTCGGCGTTGCCGCGCTCTCGCGCAAGGTCGCGGGCGCCACGGAGCTGGCGCGCGTTACCGGGACCTCCGTCACGCGGGCGAAAGACACCGTTGCCACTGCGAAGGTTCTGGAGGGCGCGCCGGAGCTGGCCGCTGCGTTGCAGCACGGCCACATCTCTCTGGATCAGGCCAGCGAGATCGCGAAGGCCGAAGAGTCCGCTCCGGGAGCCGCCAAGGAGCTGGTGGCGGTCGCGCAAGACGAGGCCTTCCACGTGCTCAGAGAGAAAGCCCGGAAAGTGAAGCTCGAAGCCGAGCAACACCGTGGTCTCGCGGAGCGCCAGCGGGACGCACGCAGCGCTCGCAGCTATAGCGACGAGCTCGGGATGGTGCACGTCCACCTCGCGCTGGAGCCGCATGTCGGGACGCCCATCGTGGCGCGGGCCGAAGCCGAGGCGGCGCGTCTCGCGCGCAAGGCGAAGCAGAAGGGCGAGGACGGGCCGTTCGAGGCGCATCTGGCCGATGCCTACGCCGCGCTCCTCTCCGGCTCCGGCACAGGTCGTGCTCGGCGCCCGGAGCTAGTGGTCGTCGTCAGCCACGAGGTCGCCGAGCGGGGTTGGAGCGACGTGCGAGAACGCGAGGTGTGCAAGATCCCGGGCATCGGTCCGGTCTCGCCGCAGGTGGCAAAGGAGATCGCTCACGATGCATTCCTGAGCGGGGTGTTCTACGACGGAAAGGACCTCCGTCGGTTCCGGCGCTGGTCGCGCTCGATCCCGGTCGAGGTCGGCATTGCGCTCGAGCTGGGGGAGCCGCCGGGGTTCGACGGCGTCGGGTGCGTCGACTGCGGCAATCGCTTCCGCACCGAGTTCGACCACGTGGAGCCGCGCGTCGCGGGGGGTCCCACGTCTACGAAGAATGTGAAACCGCGCTGCTGGCGCTGCCACCAGGCAAAGACGGAACGGGATCGCCGCGCCGGCAAGCTCAAACCACCGGAGCCCTGAGGTGTTCTCGACGAGCCCAAAGCTGACGAAGGGGTTTCTCCGTGACAGTCCGTAGCAGCACGCACTAGGTTGAAGCCGTGAACGCGCCTGTTTTGGAGCAGCTGCAGCCGTTGGCGTTCTTGCTCGGGACGTGGCGGGGGCAGGGGCGCGGGTTCTATCCCACCGTGCCGGAGTTCACCTACGAAGAAGAGGCGCTCTTTACCCACACCGGCCGGGCGTTCCTCGTGTACTCCCAGCGGACGTGGCAGCCGGAAACTGGACGCCCGATGCACTCCGAGAACGGCTTCGTCCGGCTCGTGGGCGACGGCAAGGTCGAGATCGTCGTCGCGCACGCATTCGGAGTGGCAGAGATCGGCGAGGGCACGATCACGGGGCAGCGGCTAGAGGTGGTCAGCACGAGGATCACCAAGACCTCGACCGCGAAGACGGTCGACGCCATCTCGCGCGCGTTCGAGGTGGAAGACGAGGTTCTGCGCTACACGATCGGTATGGCTTACGGCGGCCACCCGCTGCAGGACCACCTCGTGGCCACGCTGCAGAAGACCGACGCCTAGTCGCGTACCTGGTTAGCGCCGTCCCGCCCGCTACACGACCCGTCCTCCAACGCCGGTGTAGCCGCCAGTACTAGGCGGTGAACACGTCTGTACCGCACCTCCGCGCACGCTGTCCCCGTCCGGGTCTCGTCGCGGCCGTATGGCCCGGCGTGCGGCTAGCTCTCCAGTGACTCTGCCAGGCTCAAGCCCAGTACGGCTGCGCCGATCTCCGTCGCTAGGTACAAGAGCGCCCGGCCCTTCGGGAGATCGCGGAAGGCGCTGAGGGTACCGACGGCATCACTCGCGTCCGCCGCGGCGCAGGCCTGGAGCCAGCTGCTCGCGGAGCCGCCGCTCTCGAGCGCGACGGCCGTACCGGCGCCAAGGATCACATCACGCGCGCCCAGCCCGCGCACGATCATGTTGTTCGGAAACGCGGGCTGCTCTTCGCCGCTCCACAAGGTCGCGGCCTTCTTCGGCGCCAGGAACAGCGCCCCGCCTATGGCGATCCGACCCCATGCAAGCAGCCTCGCAACATCACGATCCTCCATGTCGTTCCTCCTTTGCTCGCCTCAGGGCGTTCCGGACCACCTGTCGATCGTGCTCCCACGCGAAATCAAGAGCCTCCAGCTCTTCTGGATCCACCCAGGCGAAGTCGGCGACATCGTCTGCCGCCCGCGGCTCGCCCGCCACCCGAGCCGCGAGGAAGCCGATCGCCAGCACGAACTCGCCCTCGGGCCCGTACGTGTGCGGCACCATCGAGACGCAGTCGTCGACACTCACCTCTATCTCGAGCCCCAGCTCCTCTCGCAGCTCTCGCTTCAGGCCGTCGATCGGATGCTCGCCGCCGGCGAGGAAGCCTCCAGGGATGTCGTATCGGCCCTTCTCCGGCTCGATCGCCCGCCGCGTTACTAGCGCCTTGCCCCCCTCGACGATCGCCGCCCCCACCGCGGGGGCGGAGTTCCGATACCAGGACCGTCCACACGAGAGACAGCTCTTCGAACCTTGCTCCGCGTCCTGCAACCGCGTTGCGCATGCCGGACAGAAGTGGAACGGCTTCACGTGCGCCGCGACGGAGGCGCGGCCTTCCCTCGCTCGGCTTCCTCGTAGCGGGCCAACGCGAAGAGCAGGTCCGACACCCGGTTCAGGTAGCGCAGCACCTCGGGGTCGCCGAGCGCGCCCTGACGATCGAGAGCCACGGCTTGCCGCTCCGCTCGTCGCACCGTGGACCGCGCTAGGTCGATCCCGGCCGCTCCCAGCGTCTCACCGGGGAGCACGAACTCGGGGCGCAGCGGATGTTCCTCCAGCAGGGCGTCTATGTCCGCCTCGGCCTGCGCCGTCATAGAGCCATCCACCTTGGAGATCCCGGGCTGCAGCTTCGAGCGGTTCTCCTCAGAGGTCGCCAGCTCGGCCCCCGCGATGAACATCTCGCGCTGAAGCCGGATCACGATCTCCTCGACCCTCGGAACCAACCCACCGGCCCGGGCGACGCCGAGCGCGGACACGGTCTCGTCCAGCGTCCCGTAGACCTGCGTTCGCAGGTCGTCCTTGGCGACGCGGCCCCCGTACAGCAGCCCCGTCGTTCCGTCGTCGCCCTTCTTCGTGTAGATCCTCGGCACGAAGGCGACCCTATCCCCGCGGCCCATCGAAGCCGCGATCTCTTGAACTGGATTCCGCGCACGAAGGCCCGTCGATATGCTCGCAAGAAAGACCCGAGATGACGCTCGGACGAGGGGAGGTCCGTTGAGTTTGAAGAGATCGAGCTGGATCGCGGGAGCGTTCGCGCTGATGCTGCTGGCGGCGGCGTGCGGAGGAGAAAAGGCCACCACGCCGACCGATGCTGGGGGAGACGCCGGTGCGGCCGCCGAGGCTCAGAGCGACATCAAGGTCGGCCTCGCGCTAGATGTCGGTGGGCTCGGAGACAAGTCCTTCAACGACGCCGCCAACCGCGGTCTGCAGCAGGCGATCGACGAGGGTCTGATCGCGGAGGAGAACACGAAGCTGATCGAGACGAACCAGACCGGGTCGAACCGCGACAACAACGTCGTGAACCTGGCCGACAGCGGGTATGACTTGATCCTCGGGATCGGTTTCTCCTTCTCGCCCGGGATCGACAAGATCGCGGGCGACTACCCGGATCAGTTCTTCGGGGTGATCGATGGGTTCGCGGCCGAGGCGGACAACGTCGCCAACCTGACATTCAAGGAACACGAAGGCTCCTTCCTCGTAGGCGCGGCGGCAGCGATGAAGTCCGAGACCGGCACGATCGGCTTCCTCGGCGGCCAGGAAGGCACAGGCCTGATCGAGAAGTTCGAGGCCGGTTACATCGCCGGAGCAGAGGCCGTCGACCCGAACATCAAGGTCCTGTCGGAATACATCGGCGACTCGGTCCAGGCGTTCGTCGATCCCACGAAAGGCGAGGCCCTGTCGCAGAAGATGTACGACGCAGGCGCCGACGTCATCTATCACGCCTCCGGCCAGTCGGGCCTCGGGCTGTTCAAGGCCGCGGTCGAGGCAGACAAGCTCGCCATCGGCGTCGACTCGGACCAGTCCCTAACCGCGAGCCCCGCCGAGCAGGAGCTGATCTTGACCTCGATGCTGAAGCGGGTCGACACCGCGGTGTACGACGCCATCACGCAGGTCGTGGAGGGGAGCTTCAAGTCTGGGACGCAGGTGTTCGGGCTCGAAGATGAGGGCGTCGACTACGCGGTGAACGAGTTCAACGACAACGACCAGCTCCTGTCGGCCGAGATCCAGGCCAAGCTGGACGAGTTCAAGCAACAGATAATCGACGGCGAGATCAGCGTTCCGGAGAAGCCGTAGCCGGCGCAGTGACCACCACCGCATCGGACGCATCATCGGAGGGCCCTGAGGGCCCTCCGCTCATCTCTCTGGTCGGCGTCACCAAGCGGTTCCCGGGGATCGTCGCTAACGAGAACGTCGATCTGTCGCTCCGCGCCGGCGAGGTCCACGCGCTGGTGGGCGAGAACGGCGCGGGCAAGTCGACGCTGATGCGCGTGCTCTACGGCCTCTATCCGCCGGACGAGGGCCGGATCGAGGTCCGGGGCAGCGAGGTCAAGATCTCGTCACCGAGACACGCCATCGCCCTCGGGATCGGCATGGTGCACCAGCACTTCGTGCTCGTAGAGCGTTTCACCGTCACCGAGAACGTGGTGCTGGGGGGCGAGGGGGCGGCCGTCGTCGACTACGCGAGCGCCGAGAAACGCGTGCGGGAGCTCGCCACCTCGTATGGCTTCGCCGTAGATCCCCGGGCACGGGTAGAGGATCTCTCGGTCGGTCAGCAGCAACGCGTCGAGATCTTGAAGGCGCTGTATCGCGGCATCGACGTCTTGATCCTCGACGAGCCCACGGCGGTGCTCACCCCCAGCGAAGCAGAAGACCTGTTCGACAACCTGAGGAGCCTGAAGGCCGACGGGAAGTCGATCATCTTCATCAGTCACAAGCTGGATGAGGTGCTCGAGATCGCCGACCGGATCACGGTGCTGCGCAGGGGCAGGGTCGTGGGCGAGACGTCACCGGCCAGCACGTCCAAGGAGAAGCTCGCCGAGATGATGGTCGGGCGCCCCGTGCTGTTCCGGTTGAAGAAGCCCGACGTCGCGCTCGGCGAGCCCCTGTTGACGTTGGAAGGTTTAGAGGTGGCGGGGCAGGTCAACGGGATCGACCTGGAGGTCCGCGCGGGAGAGATCGTCGGCGTCGCCGGAGTCGAGGGCAACGGGCAGCGCGAGCTGGCCGAAGCGGTGCTGGGGCTGCGACATGCCGATGCCGGTCGCGTGATCGTCGGCGGTGTCGACGTCACCGGTCGCTCGGTTGCGGAGGTAAGGCGTCACGGCGTCGCGTACGTGCCGGAGGACCGCCACGGGCGCGGCCTCGTGCTCGACATGAGCCTGTGGGAGAACTCGGTGCTCGGGCGCCAAGACAAGAAGGAGTACGCAGGGAAACTCGGCGTTCTGGCGATCAAGAAGATCAAGTCGCTCGCCACGCGCCTGATCAAGGAGTTCGACGTGCGTGCGCGCAGCATCAGCGTCGAGGCGGCCACGTTGTCCGGAGGAAACCAGCAGAAGCTGATCCTGGCGCGCGAGCTCGAGGACGATCCAGTGCTATTGGTCGCGCACCAGCCGACCCGCGGCCTGGACGTCGGCGCCATCGAGTTCGTCTGGGCACAGATCCTCGAGCAGAAAGCGGCCGGGCGCGCCGTGTTGCTGATCTCGGCGGAGCTCGACGAGATCTACGAGCTGTCTGATCGGATCATGACGCTTTACGAGGGCCGGATCACCGGCGAGTACCCACCCGACGCGCCGCCGGACGAGATCGGGCTCGGCATGACCGGCGGGCGCCGCGACGGCCGCCGTGAGGAGAGGGCGGGCTGATGGCTGCGTCGAGCGCTTCATCCGCGGTCGCTGCCCCGCCACGCGTGCGGTCTCCGTGGATCGAGTTCCTGGCCGGACAACTGCTGGCCCTCGCCGGCGCGTTCCTCTTCGCCGGCCTCGTGGGCGCCGCGATCATCAGGGCCTACGGCGTGGACCCGCTGGAGGTGTACCGGATCATCTGGGTCTACGGCACCTCTGAGGTATCGGACGTAGCCCGTGTGTTCGCCAACGCGACGCCGCTGATCTTCTCGGGCCTCGCGGTGGCGGTCGCGTTCAAAGCGGGCCTGTTCAACATCGGCGTAGAAGGCCAGTACATCGTGGCGATGATGGCGGCAGCCGCGGCCGCGGTTTCACTGGACGCACTGCCGGGCGTGATCCTGCTACCCGTCGTCATCGTTGCAGCGATGCTCGCCGGCGTCGTATGGGCGGCGATTCCGGGCGTCCTGAAGGTGAAGACCGGCGCACACGAAGTGGTGACCACGATCATGATGAACGGGATCGCCGTCAGCCTCGTCGCGTGGGCGCTGCTCAACCCACTGCGCAGCGCGGATGAGGGCCTGGTGGACCTGAGAACGGACATCTTCACGCCGAAGGCTCTGGTGCCGCGACTCTCGGCTGCGCTCGGGCTGGAGGACCAGATCCCGGGGTCGGTCCACCTCACCTGGCTGTTCCCGGTGGCGCTCCTTGCCTGCGTCATCGTCTGGTTCCTGTTGTTCAGGACGCGCCTCGGCTACGAGATCCGCGCCATCGGTTCCTCGGGTGGGTCGGCCGAGGCCGGTGGAATCTCGATCCAGGCATTGCAGGTGAAGGCGTTCGTGATCTCGGGCGCGCTCGCGGGGCTCGTCGGGCTGAACGGCCTCCTCGGTGACCGCGGCTACCTCGCGCACAACTACGAGATCGGTCTCGGCTTCGCCGGGATCACCGTCGCGTTTCTCGGCCGCAACCATCCCGTCGGCATCGCGCTGGCGGGAACGCTTCTGGGACTTCTCGCGCGCGGTCAGGACGGCATCGCGGTCAGCTTCGAGCTCCCCACCGAGACTCTCATCATCCTCGAGGGCATCTTGATCCTGTCGGTGGTTGTGGCGTACGAGCTGGTGCGGAGGGGCATAGCGCGGAGGCGGCAGCGCGCGGTGCGCGCGGAGGAGAAGTCGCTCGAGACCGCGGCAAAGGCAGGCGAGCATGCCGCTTCTTGACCTCGGAGTCGCGATCGCGATCGGCTTCCGCTACTTCACGATCATCTATCTCGCCGGCCTGGGCGGACTGTTCAGCGAGCGCTCCGGCATCGTGAACATCGGGCTCGAGGGGATCATGATCATCGGCGCCGTCATGGGCGCGTGGGGAACGCTGGAGTGGGGGCCCGTTGCCGGACTCCTGATCGGGGCAGCGAGTGGACTGGCACTGTCTCTCGTGCACGCTCTGGCGACGGTCACTTTCCGCGTCGACCAGATCGTCTCCGGCGTGGTGATCAACGTCGTGGCGGTCGGGATGGGCCGCTTCTTCGCGCAGACCTTCTTCGGGCAAGCGACGCAGTCGGAGCCGAGCATCCCTGACTTCGAGAAGTTCGACGTTCCGCTCCTGTCCTCCCTGCCGCTCGGGCTCGGGCGCGCCTTCCAGGAGATGTCACCGATCGTCCCGCTGGCGTTCCTGCTCACGATCCCCGTCCTATTCGTCTTGAACCGCACGCGCTTCGGCTTGCGGCTTCGTTCTGCAGGTGAGAACCCGGACGCAACCCGCAGCGTCGGCGTCCGCGTGGCGCCGCTCCGGTACGCGGGCGTGGGCCTCTCGGGCGTGCTCGGCGGGTTGTCGGGCGCGTTCCTCGCGATCGAGGTCAACCAGCTGTACCACGAGGGCCAGACGCAAGGACTCGGGTTCATCGCGATCGCGGCGCTGATCCTGGGGAACTGGAGACCGGTGTCGCTGATGTTCGGCGCGCTTTTGTTCGGTTTCGCACAGGCCGTCCCGCTCCGGTTGAGCGATGCGCCGGTCATCTCGCTCATGCCGGAGCAGTTCATCCGGATGATCCCTTACGTAGTGACGATGATCGCGATCGCAGGATTCGTCGGACGAGTCCAGCCTCCCGCGGCCGCCGGGCGCGCCTACGAGGGGGGCGGAGGAAGGCTCTAAGCGGCGCGCAGGCTTGTCGCAAGAACGGAGGAACATGAGCACGATCGACTGGGACGAACTGCGGAAAGCTGCACATGCCGCGACCGAACGCTCGTACGCCCCCTACTCGAAGTTCCGCGTCGGTGCGGCCGCGCTCGTCGACGACGGCCGCCTCATAACCGGCTGCAACGTGGAGAACGCCTCGTATGGGATATCGCTGTGCGCCGAATGCGGGGTCGTCTCGCAGCTGCACAACTCCGGCGGTGGGCGCCTCGTCGCGGTGAGCGCGATGCATGCGGACGGCACCATCCTCGCCCCCTGTGGCCGCTGCAGGCAGCTCCTGCTGGAGGCCGGCGGCAGCGACCTGATGGTGGACGGTGCATCCGGGCCGCGGCCGCTATCGGAGTTGCTACCGGACTCGTTCTCGGTCGATGACCTCGAATCCCGCGACGAGACTCGTTGATGGACGTGATCGACGTCATCCGTACGAAGCGAGATGGCGGTGTCCTATCGGAGGAGCAGATCCGCTGGTTCATCGACGCTTACACGCAGGACGCGGTCGCACCGGAGCAGGCTTCGGCACTGTTGATGGCGATCGTGTGGCGCGGAATGGATCCAGCCGAGTTGAAAGTTTGGACCGACGCGATGCTGACGTCGGGTGAGAGGCTCGACCTCTCGTCTGTCGGCCGCCCCACCGCCGACAAGCACTCGACCGGAGGTGTCGGCGACAAGGTGTCGCTGATCCTGGCCCCCCTGGCTGCAGCTTGTGCGATCGCCGACCCGATGCTGTCGGGCCGTGGACTCGGTCACACCGGCGGCACGCTCGACAAGCTGGAGGCGATCCCCGGGTGGCGGGCGGATCTGGAACGGGACGAGATGCTGCGGATCCTTCGCGACGTCGGCTGCGTCATCTGCGCCGCCGGCGGCTCGCTGGCGCCCGCCGACAAGAAGCTGTATGCGCTGCGGGACGTAACAGGCACCGTCGAGTCGATCCCGCTGATCGCGTCGTCGATCATGTCGAAGAAGATCGCCGAGGGAACCGACGCGCTGGTGTTGGACGTCAAGGTCGGCTCGGGTGCGTTCTTGCCGGACCTCGAGTCAGCGCGGCGACTCGCAGAAACGATGGTCGAGCTCGGAAACGCGCACGGAGTGAAGACCAGCGCTTTGCTCACCGACATGGACACGCCTCTGGGTCGCGCCGCGGGCAACGGGATGGAGGTGACGGAGTCGGTCGAGTGTCTGAAGGGGGGCGGCCCACCTGACCTACGCGAGATAACGCTGGCTCTCGTGAGAGAGATGCTGACGCTCGCCGGTGTAGATGCCGACCCCGCAGCCGCACTCGAAGACGGCAGCGCGCAGCGGAAGTACGACCAGATGATCCGCGCGCAGGGCGGCGACCCGGCGGCCCCCCTCACTGAAGCGTCCGAGCGCCGGACGGTACTCGCCCCGACGAGCGGATACATCCAGCGCTTAGATGCTCGTGCCGTAGGAATCGCAGCGTGGCGGCTCGGCGCGGGCCGCACGCGCAAGGAAGACCCGGTGAGCGCTGCCGCGGGAGTCGTGTGTCTGGCCAAACCGGGGGACGCGGTCGAAGAGGGCCAGCCGGTGCTCGAGCTACACGCTGACGATCCGACGCGGTTCGACCACGCGCTGAACGCGCTGCAAAGCGGCATCGCGATCGGCAACGAACCGCCGGAGCCGCGGCCGCTGATCATCGAGAGGATCGGCGCGTGAGCGCGACCATCGCGGAGGTGACCGGGAGGGCCAGGTACAAGGTCGCGGTCGCGCTGGGCTCGGGTCTCGGAGGGCGCGGCGGAGAACCCGTCGGCGGAGCTCCGATCCCGTACAGCGCGATCGCCGGGATGCCGACCTCGACCGTCGCCGGACACGAGGGCGCGCTTTACGCGGGAGAGATCGCCGGCGCGGGCGTCCTGTTGTTCTCCGGACGCGTGCATCTCTACGAGGGCCATGACGCAAGCACCGTCACTCGCTGGGTATCGCTGGCGGTCGAAGCGGGATGCGACACGATCATCCTTACGAACGCCGCGGGCGGGATCCGCCCCGACCTGCAGGTCGGCACGCCCTACCTGATCTCGGATCAGCTGAACCTCACCGGCACGTCTCCGTTGATCGGCCCCCACGACGGGAGGGGCCCTCGCTTCCCCTCGATGATCGAGGTCTATGACCCCGCGCTACGGGCTCTGGCGCGGGAGGTGGACCCGACGCTCGGGGAGGGTGTCTACGCGGGGCTCCTCGGGCCGGCCTACGAGACGCCCGCAGAGGTGCGGATGCTCGCGACGCTTGGTGCCGACTTCGTGGGTATGTCGACCGTGCTGGAAGCGATCATGGCGCGCTATCTCGGCGCCCGTGTGCTGGGCTTGTCCCTCGTCACCAACCTGGCCGCGGGTCTGAGCACCGAAGAGCCCACCCACGAGGAGGTCGCCCGCGTCGGCGCGGGAGCGGCGGGCCCCATTCACGCGTTGTTGCGCCAGCTGATCCCGCGGATCTGACGCCTCTCCTGCGACGCCTTCCCGTCGGCTGTTACCGCGCAGGTTCGATGGGTATGGGTTCCGGAGGTCCAGGTTTGGACCTCACACAGATCGCGGGAGCTCATGCCACAACACCTATCAGGGGAAACATTGGCGGCGATCTCGCGCGAGATGGTTCGTCTTAAGGCGCAGCACTATGGCAAGGGCGCGGTCGAGGCGAAGTCGTATCTGAACGACAACTTCCTGTTCGTGGTGCTCAAGGGCGGCATAACGAAGATCGAACAGACCCTGATCGAGTCCGGCGACGAGGGTTTGGTGAGACAGGTTCGGCTTAGGTTCCAGGAACAGATGAGCGACGCGTTCACGAACGCGGTCGAGCAGCTGACCGACCGAAAGGTCGTGCAGTACCAGAGCCAGATCGTGTTCAACCCCGACTACTCGTTCGAGATCTTCCTGCTCGAGAACCTCGATGGCGAGGCCCCCTCCTAGCGCGAGGACCAGACCAGCGGTAATCTGACGCGGTGCCAAGGCAACACCCACACGGGTAGGGCCGCGGCTTCGGTGGGCTACTAGGGGCGCCTCGTTGGTTCCGGCGGAACAGGCGAGGCGAACCTCGAGCTGGGAGGTCGGATGCAACGGCTGTACAGCACCGCGGTCTCGGACCGCGGCGGCAGATCGGTTCCCGAACTCCCCGACACGAGCGGTGGCGTTGGCTGAGTCAGACGCCATAGCCGGCAGCACGGTCGACTCGAAGATCCAGTCATACCTCGACGATGTCGAGAGTGCGCTGGCCGGAGCGAAGGCGCAGGTGGCACAGCTCGAGGAAGCGCTGCTCACGCGGACCACGATCGGGCAAGCGGTCGGCCTGCTGATGGCGCAGGAGGGCCTTGGATCCGAAGAGGCTTTCATGAAGCTGGTCCACGTGTCGCAGAACGCGAACATCAAGCTGCGGGATATCGCGCAACGCTATGTGGACGCTTGGGAAGAAAGAGTCACAGGCAGTAAAGAGGCGTGACGAACGAGTGCCGGATCACGCGGCGCCCTCAGGTCCCCTTCGGGTGCCACACCGTCTTCATCTCCTGGAATGCGGTGACCTCGTAGGGACTTCGTTCATTCGCAGGGCGTACGAGTCGTTTCACGTTCTCGGCCGCTGCGGTCTCCACCTCAGCAAGAGCATCTGGGTCCACCCCCGACAGGTCGAGTACATCTACGTCGAGGTGCGAAGCCAAAGCCGGAACCAACTCTGTCGCAAGGCCGGTGATGATGTTCACGACACCGGGCGGGACATCCGAGGTGGCAAGACATTCGGCGAGGGCGATCGAGGGCAGAGGTCGCTTCTCGGACGCGATCCCAACGACGGCGTTGCCGGCGCAGAGCGCGGGTGCCAGTCGTTCGACGAGACCGAGCAGCGACGGTTCCTGTGGTGCGACGATGCCCGCGACGCCGACGGGCTCGGGCGAGGTGATGTTGAAGTAGGGACCCGCAACGGGGTTGATGCCACCCATGACCTGAGCGACCTTGTCGGTCCACCCGGCGTACCAGACCCAGGTATCGATGGCGCGATCGACCTGCGCGCTGGCTCCCCTCTTGCCGTCGGCTCGCGTCACCTCGGCGATCAGCTCGTCGCGGCGCGACTCCATGATCTCCGCCACCCGATACAGCACCTGCCCGCGGTTGTAGCCGGTGATCGTCGCCCACCTCGCGGACGCCTTGCGCGCGGCCTTCACCGCGTCGCGGACATCCTTGCGCGATCCACGCACGGCGTTCGCAAGCAGCGCGCCGGTGGTGTCGTTGACCTCGTAGCTGCGTCCGGACTCCGAGCGCGGGAAGGCTCCGTCGATGAAGAGCTTGTAGGTCTTTCGGATCTCGACGCGGCTCACGTTCTGGTCTCCCGGAACCGACCACGCAGCAAGCGCATGTGCAGAGAGAACGGCATCACGCGAACTTCACGTAACCCTCGAGGCCGTGGCGGCCACCCTCGCGCCCGTAGCCCGATTCCTTGTAGCCGCCGAAGGGCGACGCGGGATCGAACCGGTTGAACGTGTTCGCCCACACGACGCCCGCCTTGAGATGGTCGGCCATCCACAGGATGCGCGAGCCCTTCTCCGTCCACACGCCCGCGCTGAGCCCATACGGGGTGTTGTTCGCTTTCTCGACCGCCTCTTCCGCGGTGCGGAACGTCAAGACGGAGAGAACGGGCCCGAAGATCTCCTCGCGCGCGATGCGATGCGACTGCGACACACCCGTGAAGATCGTCGGCGGGAACCAGAAGCCGCGCTCAGGAAGCTCGCACTCGGCCTGGTAGAGCTCGGCCCCCTCCTCGACCCCGGCTCCGACCAATCCTTTGATCTTGTCGAGTTGAGCGCGAGAGTTGATCGCACCGATGTCGGTGTTCTTGTCGAGGGGGTCCCCGAGCCTCAACGTGCTGAGTCGCCTCTTCAACTTCTCCAGGAGCCGCTCCGCGACCGACTCCTGCACCAGAAGGCGCGAGCCGGCGCAACACACGTGCCCCTGATTGAAGAAGATGCCGTTCACGATCCCCTCGACCGCTTGGTCGAGCGGGGCGTCCTCGAACACGATGTTTGCCGCCTTGCCGCCGAGCTCGAGGGTGACCTTCTTCGAGGTCCCGGCGACCGCTCGCTGGATGTCCTTGCCGACCTCGGTGGAGCCGGTGAACGCCACCTTCTGCACGTCCGGATGACGGACGAGAGCGCCGCCGGTGGGACCCGCACCGGTCACGATGTTCACGACGCCGGGCGGAAGACCGACCTGCTGACAGATCGACGCGAACTCCAGCGCGGTGAGAGGCGTCGTCTCCGCGGGCTTCAGGACGACCGTGTTCCCCGTCGCGAGCGCCGGTGCGATCTTCCACGCCAGCATCAGCAACGGGAAGTTCCACGGGATGATCTGCGCCGCCACGCCCAGCGGCTGGGGCGTGCGGCCGGGGAACGCGAACTCCAGCTTGTCCGCCCAGCCTGCGTGATAGAAGAAATGAGCCGCGGCCAACGGCACGTCCAGATCGCGGCTCTCCCTGATGGGCTTCCCGCCGTTCATCGTTTCGAGCACCGCTAGCTCGCGGCTCCGCTCCTGGATCACGCGCGCGATGCGGAAGATGTACTTCGCGCGTTCCGCTCCCGCGAGGCGGCACCACTTCTTGAAAGCAGCACCCGCGGCAGACACGGCTCGGTCGACGTCTTCTTCGTCGGCGACCGGGATCGCCGCCAGCACCTCCTCGGTGGCCGGGTTGATCGTCTTCAGGAACTCGCCCGAAGTCGGCTGGACGAACTCTCCACCTATGAAGAGGCCATAGTCATCCCGGATCTCGACGACATCGGTCGACTCGGGCGCCGGAGAGTAATGCCAGGACGTCATGAGTAGGTCACTAGTCGATGGTGTAGCGGTCGGGGTCTGAATACAAGCCCGTTCGCTGCTTGTCGATCTGCATCAAGAGGTCGTTCAACAACGACGAGGCACCGATACGGAAGCGCTCCGGCGTCAGCCACTCCTCGCCCAAGGTCTCCTTCACGATGACCAGGTAGCGCAGCGCGTCCTTGGCCGTCCTGATGCCGCCGGCGACCTTGAGGCCTACCGCGCGACCGGTCTCCCCTTCGAAGTCCCTGATCGCTTCCGCCATCACGAGCGCGACCACCGGCGTCGAGGCCGGCGTGATCTTGCCGGTGGATGTCTTGATCGTGTCGGCCCCGGCGGCCATGGCGACCATGGAGGCGCGGCGGACGCCGTCGTAGGAGCCGAGCTCGCCGGTCTCCAGGATCACCTTCACGTGAGCGGCCCCCGCCGCTGCCTTGGAAGCCGCGACCTCGTCGAAAACGGTGGCTTCGTCGCCCGCGAGCAACGCGCCGCGGCTGATGACGATGTCCACCTCGTCCGCTCCGTCGTCGACGGCGCGATAGATCTCCTGGAGCCTCAGCTCGAGCGGCGCCTGCCCCGAGGGAAACGCGGTCGCCACCGACGCCACCTTCACTCCAGATCCGGCGAGCGCAGCGCGCGCCACGGCGACTAGGCGCGGGTAGATGCACAGCGCCGCAACGTGCGGGATCGTGGGGTCTCCGGGAGCCGGCCGCATCGCCTTCGCCGCGAGTTGCCGGATCTTGCCCCCCGAGTCGGCTCCTTCGAGCGTGGTGAGGTCACAGCACCTGATCGCCAGCTCGAGGCCCTGCAGCTTGGATCCGCGTTTGATCGAGCGACTTCCGAGCGTCGCCGCCCGCTGCTCGGCCCCGACCGCGTCCACAGCGCCACCGATCCGATCGACCACGGCGAGATCCAGCGCCGGCGCCACGGACACGCGACTAGTGCTGGTGGGCGTGCTGGTGGCTGTGGCCTCCATGACCCATCGGGCCCTGCACGAGAGGCAGCGATATGCGCTTCGCCGGACGGGGGCGGGGCGGCACCAGGTTCACGATCTCTTTCGCGGTGGTGACGAAGGCTTGAGAGACCTCCGCGTCGGGGTCCTGCAGCACGATGGGAGCACCCGCGTCGGCGAACTCTCGAGTCGAAGGCTCGAGCGGGATCTGACCCAACAGAGGGACGTCGAGTTTCTCCGCGAGGCTTTCGCCACCGCCCTCACCGAAGATCCGGTATTCCTTGCCGTCGTCGCCCCGGAAGTAGGACATGTTCTCGACGACCCCGATGACATCGAGATTGGTCTTCTCTGCCATCAATCCTGCGCGCTGCGCGACCTTCTCGGCCACAGCCTGCGGCGTCGTGACGATCACCATGCTGGCACCCGGCAGGAACTGCGCGATCGAGATCGCTACGTCGCCGGTGCCCGGAGGCAGGTCGATGAGCAGGTAATCCGGCTCGTCCCAGTGGACGTCGCTGAGGAACTGCTGCAGAGCCTTGTGCAGCATGGGACCTCGCCACACGACCGGGTTGTCCTCCGGCGTGAACAGTCCGATCGACACGACCTTTATCCCGAATACCTCAGGCGGCATGATCATCTCGCCGACGACCGTGGGACGTTCGTGGATCCCCAGCATCCGCGGGATCGAGAAGCCCCAGACGTCTGCATCCAGCAGTCCGACGGTGTGTCCGAGCTTCGCGAGCGAGGCCGCGATGTTGACCGTGGTCGTCGACTTCCCCACACCGCCCTTGCCCGACCCGATCGCGATCACCTGCGTGGTCGAATCGGAGCGCGCGAAGGGGGCCGGGGTGTCCTTGCGCAGGTTGCCGACCAGCGCCTCCCTCTCCTGCTCCGTCATCGAAGTGAGCTCGACGTTCACGTGAGAAACGTCGGGAAAGCTCTCCTTCAGCTTCGCTGGGATGACGGTGTGGAAGTAGTCCTTCAGCGGACAGCCGGGGATGGTCAGCGCGATGAGGACCGAGATCTCGGAGCCGCTGATCGAGATCCCACGGACCATGTTGAGCTCGTTCAGCCCGCGGTGCAACTCCGGGTCCTGGATCTGTCCGAGAACCTCGGAGATCTGCTGTTCGGTGGGCATCGGCATGGTGGTCACTCCTGACGTCTTGTGAGCTTCAAGGGTAAGCGATGGATAGGTCGCTGCCGCCCGTTTCGGCGTCAGACGAGCACGCGCAGAGCCCGCGGGACCAGGCTCAAAGAGACCTCGTCGCGCTCGCCGACGTAGTCGCCGTCGACCTGCACCGGCAGCGGACGATCGCATCGCAGCGTCGCGTCGTCGACGTCGTGCAGGTAGACCGACTGCCTCCAGCGGACATGGGAGCGGCTGACGAGGAGAGCCCAAGCCAGCCGCGGGATCGTCGCGCCGCGCATCCGTCGCAACCCGAAGAGGTCGAGCCCCCGGTCCAGCCGCGCGTGCGGGCAGACATCGACCGGGTGCTTCTTGAAGAAGGTGAAGGGTCGGCCGTTACAACAGACGGCGAGGACGACGCGCTCGGGAGACCCGCCGGCGGCGGTGATCTCGATCCACGCGTCGCTGCCCCTGTAGTGCGTGACCCCTGCTTTCAGAGCGTTACTAAGGAAGAACCACTCCCTCCGCCGCCGCTTCGCCTCCGGATCGGCCTCGACCCGCTTCACCACCTCGGCATCCAGACCGACTCCCGCCGAGAACAGGAAATAGCGCTCGTTCATCCGGCCGACGTTGATCATCCGGCTCGTCGTCGAAGCGATGTGAGACGCGACGAAAGCGGTCGCCTCGACCGGGTCGCGCGGAACGCCAAGCGACCGCGCGAGGACGTTGGTGCTTCCCCCTGGGATCAGCCCAAAGGCAACGTCGGTGCCGATCAGACCCTGGGCCGTCTCGTTGATCGTTCCATCTCCTCCGAACGCGATCACCGCGTCGAAACCTCTGTCCGCGGCGTCACGGGCAAGCTCGGTCGCATGCGAGCGGGCATGGGTGTCGCAGACCTCGAGTTTGAAGTCCGCCTGCAAGGCCTTGACGATGACCTCCTTGGTCCGCTGCGAGACAGAACCCGCGTGGGCGTTCGAGATCACCAGCACGGTCTTCATCGGCGAAAGCTACAGCCGCGCCATCCTCGGGTCCGAGGAGCGAGGTCTCCTATGCTGGAGCGCCGGGTCTCTGAGGTCGGGAGCGCAGTCATCGAACTGGTGTTCATCTCCGCAGGCGTCGCCCTCGGCGCGGCGTTGCTCCAAGACGGGAGCCTGGAACGGCTGGCTTCCGTGCGGCTGCGTTTCACGTGGCTGGTTTTCGGGGGTCTTGCGACGCAGATCGCAGTCGGTCTGGTCAGCCCACGCTTGATCGACCTAAACGGTGCGTTCCTCCTGCTGATGGCAGCCAACGCCCTGGTCGCACTCTTTCTGATCGTGAACCTGAGGGTGCCGGGCATGGCGCTCGCGGGTGCCGGATTGGTGATGAACCTCGCCGTGATCGCGGTGAACGGAGCCATGCCGGTCTTGCCACAGGCGGCGGAATCGGTCGGCAGACCGATCACGGCCGAACGCAGCGGCCTACGGCACGAGGTGCTGGACGACCAGACAGAGCTCCGGTGGCTTGCGGACGCGATCCCGGTCAAACCACTCCGAACGGTGCTCAGTCTCGGCGACGTCCTGTTGGCCCTCGGCTTGGGCCTCTTCGTCTACCGGGCGACTCGGCCGCCGCGGGGGCGACGAACGAGAGCTAGAGGAGCTTCCGGTTCAGCGCCTGCAGCAGAGCCTTGATAGCGGCGGTCGCGATGTCGTCCTCGATCACCGCGGTCCCGACCAACGCCAGCCTGATCCCGCCCTCCGCGAAGGCCGCCCGCACGCACACCGCGTCTTCGGAGTCCACGCTCTGCAGAGACAAGCTCTCGAGATCGACCGTCGCCCTTCGCTCCGATAGAACCGGATCCAACGCCCGCAACGTCGCGATCACGGCTGCTTTGCCTCGGGATGTCCGCGATCCGCCCCCCGTGCAGGACCCCTCTGAGATGTCGCCCGACGGGTGCCGCAGCATCACCTTCACCCACTCCGAGTCGGCGCCTTTCGACACCTCGATCCTGTCGATCAGGATCCGGGACGGCCGGTGGCCGTTGGAGGACGGTTCGTCGACCTGGACGACCGACACGATCCGGTGATCGATCGCCAAACCGAAACCCGCGGCCGCGAGCGACTGGACGTCTCGCACAACCTGCTTGGGCGAGCGGTCTTGCGACGCCACCACGTGGATCTCGGTCGGCTGGTCTTCGCCAACCACCCGGACGCCCGTGATGCCCGAGATCCTCTTGAGCCCGGCTTCGAGCTCGGCGCGGTTCATAACCCGCCACGCTTCCACGTGACGGGCACCGGGTCAAGGACTAGAGCGGAGCTAGGCGGTCAGGTCGATCAGGACGTCCGCTACCTCCGGGTCGAATTGCGTGCCGGCGTTGGCGTGGATCAGCTCTAGCGCCCGGTCGGTGGGCATCGCCGACCGGTAGGGGCGGTCCGACGTCATGGCGTCGAAAGCATCGACTACCGCGAAGGCGCGGGCGGTGATCGGTATCTCCTCGCGGGCGAGGCCGAAGGGATAGCCGCCGCCGTCGAAACGTTCGTGGTGGCTCAGGATGATGTCGGTCGCGGCGGAAGAGAAGCCGATGGGCTCCACGATCTTCACCCCGAGCTCCGGGTGCTGCCGCATGCTCTTCCACTCCTCGTCCGTGAGCGGACCCACCTTGTTGAGGACCGCGTCGGGGACGCCGATCTTTCCGACGTCGTGCAGCGTGAACCCGAACCGCACCTCCTCGTTCCTAGCCAGGTCAGGGTCGATCTTGTCCAAACAGGTCTCGGCGAGGGAGGTCACGCGGCGCAGATGCTGTCCGGTCTCCAGATCGCGCACCTCCACCGCAGCCGCGAGAGCTTCGATGGTGGCGAGATCCCTCTTTCTGCGGTCGGACAGAGAGTTGAGGTACGACTCCAGGAGTATCGCGGTCGCCTCACCCGGAACAGCTGGGTTGTGGCGGCTGGAGGACATCAGGATGCGGCTGAGTTCCTCCATCGACGCATCTCGGTAGATGGCACCCACGGCCCCAGAGGCGAGCGCATCGATCACGCCGGTCGCAGGCGCGGCGCGCTCGGACATCACGATGATGCGGGTCTCCGGCGAGAGGCGATGCAGCGCCGAAACGAGAGCGCAGTCCGGCGACAGGGCGAGGTCGATCAAGGCCACGTCGGGAGCGGACTTACGTCCGGACTCCAAAGCCTCCGCGGCCGAAGTGACCTGCGCAGTCACCTCTGCGTTGCCGGCTGCTTCGATGATCTTGGCTAGAGATTCCGCGATAGTCAGATGACGCTCGGCGATCAACACCCTCACTGCTGCTTGCTGAGAAAGCGTCATATGCCCTGTCCGGCTAGAACGGTTGCGTAACAGAGGCCGGGGCGGCCTCTCGCCACAAGTAGACCGAAGCGAGCACTTCGCGGTCATCCCCCGGAAGGGCAAAGGTGCTTCCCCGAGCGAGTCCCGCTGGTAATTCGAACCATTGCTTCCGGACTCCGAGAAACGTACGCTTTAGACCGACCCGGGAGCGGGTCGATCAGCGTAGCGAGTCACACCTGAACGAACAGCAACAGAGCGGAGCGGCGACCCCTCCGGGGGTCGGTCCTAGAACACCTTCTAAGTTCCGAGAGGAGGTCCGCATGAAGGTCCGTCTCATCGCTCTTGCAAGCACGCTATTGGCGCTTTTTCAGGTCGCCGGCGCAACCTGGAAGTACTAAGAAACAAGGTACCGCTGAGGGAGGGGCGAGGATCCCCTCCCTTTAGCTTTTAAGCGCCGGTTCTCGGAACCCCGTCTCCCCTACGATACGCGTATGTCCAGAGGACGCTCTTTTGCGTGGTTGAGCGGAGCTATCGCCCTCGGCGCGTTGATAGCAGCCTGGCGCGGGCCCGTGGATATGCCCGACATGCCGAACTTCTTGTTCTGGGTCGCGCTGCTCCTCGCGGCCGAACTTCTGCCGGTATCTCTCGGCTTCGACACCCGAGTGACGATGTCACTGCCGATCATGATCGCGATCGCGCTCCTATTCGAGCCAGCCATAGCGATGACGATGGCAGCGCTGGGAGCCTTCGACGGGCGGGAGTTCAGGGGCGAGATCCCATTGTGGCGATCGGTGTTCAACCGAAGCCAGGTGATCCTCGCGATCGGGGCCGCCTCTTTCGTCGTCCGTACCGTCGACGACGGCTCGTTCGACCGATTCCCTACCGGCGCGCTCGTCACCGTGGGCGGCATCTTGATATTCGTCGCGATCAACCTTGGCCTGGTCGCCCTCATGTTGCATCGAGACAGGGGTCTCAGTATGCGCGAAGCGTTCGAGACCCTTGTGCCGCGGCCCGTCGGGGGCTTCCTGCTGTCACAGGCCGTTCTGGGTGCCCTTGGTGTCGCGACGGCCGCCGCGTACCAGGAGATCCAGTTCTTCGTGGCGGCCTTCTTGATACCGCTGCTCTTCGCGCGGCTCAGCCTGCTGGGCGCCCGCGCTCAACAGGAGCTGGCGCAGCAGGTCCAAGAGCAACAAAGGGCGCTCCTGGACGCGACGGAGAAAGTGTTTTCGGACCGCGAGGAAGAGCGCAACCTGATCGCCGAGAACATCCACGACTCAGCCCTCCAACTGCTCGTCGGAGCCGCGTACGCGGCGGGAAACGCCCGGACCTATGTCGAAGAAGGCCGACTCTCGGAGGCACGCGCCGCTCTGGCCTCCACGAAAGGGGCGGTGGAAGACGCGATCGCCGATCTCAGATCGTCGCTTACCGACCTACGCCGTTCGTCCATCGGGGCAGGCGGATTGATGGCCACGATCGAGGCGTTCGCGGAACAGATGCGTATCCTGTGGTCGGCCGATATCCGCATCGAGGGAGGGACCGAAGAAGAACCTCCTATCCCGGTCTCACTGGCCGCCTTCCAGATACTGCAAGAGGGGCTGACGAACGCGCTGAAGCATTCTGCGGTAAGAAAGGTAGTCGTGCGCGTAAGCGAGTATGACGGGATGGTTCACATCTCGGTCGAAGACGAAGGTCCCGGCTTCGATGTGTCGGCGGAACCCGGGCCGCAACACCTCGGCCTGAGGTTGATGAGGGAGCGAGCGGCCCGCGTGGGAGGGAGGTTAGAGCTGCAGTCCACGCCCGGCAGCGGGACCCGACTCGAGGCCGTTCTTCCGGGTCGCGCCGCACGATGACGATCAACGTTCTGATCGTCGAAGATCACACCGTCGTCTCTCAAGGTCTGGAGGCGATGCTCGCCGACGTGGACGACCTGAACCTCCTCGGGACGCGCACCTCCGGCGAAGAGGCCATCAGCGCGAGCGAAGCGGACGACGTGGCGGTGATGCTGATGGACGTGAGCCTGAGTGGGTCGATGAACGGCATCGAAGCCACCAAGCGGATCAAAGAGACGAAGCCGGAGACCAAGATCCTCGTGCTGACGATGTACACCGATCCGGCAACCGTCGCGGAGGCGATCAAAGCTGGAGCGGACGGCTACATGTCGAAAGGCGCTTCGCGCGAGGCGTTGCTACAGGGGATCAGAGACGTCGCACAGGGCCGGTCCGTGCTAGACCCCACGGTGACCGAAGGCGTGTTCGGACGGCTGGGCGGCCGCGACTCCCGCGCTCTCAGCGACCGCGAGGTGTCGGTACTGCAGGGGTTGAGCAACGGTCTCTCCACCAAAGAGGTGGCCTCCGAGATGCACCTGTCGGAGGAAACGATCAAGACGTACCTCAAGCAGGTGTTTCGCAAGCTGCAGGTGAGAGATCGAACGGAGGCCGTCGCCGAGGCATTCCGCCGCGGTCTGATCCACTAGCTGAAGGATCGGCTCGCACTCTCCGCGCGAGCTAGATCGATCGGGCCGAGATTCAACACGCGGTTGATGGCGTCCAGCGTCGCGCGCGCGATCGCGTCGAGCTCGTCCCCCCTCACCAGGGCGGTCCCGATGAGGACGTTGTCGCGGGAGCTGACGGAGACGACCGCCAGCCGATCGACGCCGTAGTTGAAGATCTCGACGTTCTCCAGTTGAAGCGCGTACGGGATCAAGCACCGCACGCTCTCCAGTACCGCTCGCGCCACCGAGCGATACTCGAACCTCCGCCCGATCGGTACGTCCACCTCCCCCACGAGCGCGTCGCCCTCCAGCTCGAGCGTCACCTGCGCGGTGAAGCGCTGGCCGTAGCGCTTGGTAGAGAGGCTCGACAACTTGCGACGCTGCATCACCGTGCTCGGAGAGGTCCCTCCGAGCACCCTCACCCGCAGGGCCGCAGGCTCGATGCCGGCGCGGTCCGCAAGGGTCCGCACGTCCGAGAGTGTGTCGTCCTCTCTCCGCTCCGGAAGCGTCAGAACGCTGACTTCGAAGCTGCGCGCACGCGGGACCACCCTCGCCTCACGCACGCCCCGGAGCCGCGACAGAGCCCCCTGAAGGCGTTGGGCGCGACCGACGGAGTCGGGCGACGGGGAGTCCTCAGGCGGATGTTGAATGCCGGGGTCGAGGGTCCGCTGGGGCTTCTCGACCGATCGACCGTGCTCATTGCCAGACAAACGCTATGCCTCCCACGGGGCGCGCGAGCGCGCCGATTCTTCCACCCGCACGTATGGAACCAGGAACCTCCATCCTGGTCAATCCGTGACAAATCCCCCCGTCAAGCCGTAGGTTCCCGCGGGCAGTGAGAACGAGAGATCGGCCGCCGTGTGCTCCCCCGGCTCGAGCACGACGTCGATAGGGCCGGAGGTGAGCCTGGAAGAGCGGCCCTCACCGGACACGATGTCCAAGACGAGCCGGCCTCGCACCACCAGGCGCCGGTCCCGAGCGAGGTTGGACAGCGCGACCGTTGCCGTCAGCTGCTCGCCGTTGCTCCGCAAAGAAGCGAGCAGCTCGTCTGCCATCTCGGCCGTGAGGCGCCGACCGGAGGTCTGAGTCGCCACCGCGTCGCCGGTCCACTCGAGCGAGACGGTGTTGTCGCCTGAGCGCGACTGCATCGTCTCGGCGGGCAGCTCCTCGGCTGACACGACCACCGGAACGACCGACGTGACCTCTTCGAAGACAACCTTCGTTGTGGTCGCGGGCTCGGCGGCTCCGGCTTCGTCGGCTGTATCCGTGGCCGAGCCCTGACCTGATCCCTCCGGTCCGCGATTGAGGCGCAGCCCCAGCACCTGGTCTTTGTCCTTCGGCGCCGGGTCGGGGGTCGCTGATGCAGTGGGGGAGGGAGCCGGTGCGTCAGGAGCAATCGCGCTCGGCCTGCCACCGTCCGAAACACAGGCGGCGCCGGTGAGCATCACGGTCGCAAGCACCACGACCAAGCCGCGTCGACGGGAGCGGGAGGTGCGGGAGACCACTAACAACAACGCGCCGATCGTCATCAGACCGACCGCGACCGCGACCAGCCGCCCCGGCGACGCTCCGGTAACCGGCAGCACGCCTCCGAGGGAGCCCGCCACCTCCACGGTCACCGGCACCATCTTCGTCACCGTCCGGTGCTCCACCACAGGAGCCACCTCGCCCCCCGCATCGGTCCGAACGCCGAGGACGTAGCCGAGATAGGTGTTCTGGGTGCTGGTCGCCGCGGAGCGGCCCTCCACCGTCGCGTCGACCACGTTCAGAGCCTCCAGGTCACCCGGCGCGACCGCGCGGCCCGTCCAGGACAGCTGCACCTCTTCGCCGGGGGCTAGGGACTCGAAGATCCACACGATGTCTTCTCTAGTGGGCGACCTCCCGACCTGGATCGCGTCCGCGGCGGCGATCGCGGTGACCCCCACCACATCCAGCTCCGGGGCCACCTCTGTCACGACGGCGACGTCTTCCAGAGCCGTCTCGGCTCGGTTCGCGACCGTGATCGAGAAGGACGAGTTCTCTCCTACCTGCACCAGAAGGGGTGAGCTCTGGCTCAAGCCGAGCCCGGTGGGGTCGGACGGCCTCACCTGAACGAGGAGCTGATGGCGGATGACACGATCGTCGAACGAGACCGCGAACCGCACGGGCTCCTGCTCGCCACTGGGCGAGGAGGCGGCCGCGACGGTGATGGAGGCAGCAGAGCTGGCTCCGGGAGCAAGCGGGCCGAGGTCAAGCGACAGGAGCCGCCCGTCGCTCGATCCGGTGGGGTCGGAGTCCACGAGGTCGAGGTGGGTGGGGAGCTCGACCAGCAGCCCGATGTCGCCGACGCTGTCTGAGCCCGGATTGGACGCCACCACCTCCAGGGTCGAGGTCTCTCCCCGTGACAGCGTTGCCGGCGAGGCGGAGAAGGAGAGATCCACAACGTCGGCGGGGCGGGAGGACGGCTCCCCCCCGGAGGCATCCTCGTCGCTCGGGGGGTCGCCCGAGCCCTCTTCGGCCGCCTCCTGGCTCTGCTGGTGGTCGTCCTTCGGTCTCGCCCGCTGCCGCGGTTGGGCGTCGCCATCCTCGGAGGAGGCCTCGTCATCCGATGTCTCGTCCTGCTCGGACGACCCCTCTTCCTCCGGTGCCTCCTCTTCCTCGGGTGCGTCCTCTTCGGCGTCTTCCCGCCCGTGCGCGGGCGGGTCGTCTCGTCCCTTGCCCGAGCCCGGATCGGCCCACGAGGTACCGATCTGGAGGGCGATCACGAACAGGATCAAGAAGGCGATGATGGCCGAACGGCTGCCTCGATACACAGTCCAACTCCCCACGTAGACGGGTGAATGAGCGCGCGACCGGAACTCGATCTGCAGGCGCCTGTCGGAATATCCGAGAAACGTTTTGCTCCGCTGGTACTGCCCGGGCCCGCTCCGCTAGTCGCGGACACCGGCATTCAGGCTACCGGACACCTGTTACAAGAGTCAACTGTTGAGCATCAATGCCCTGATTTGCGTGCGCCGACCGCCCCTCCGCTGCCCGCTGGCTATCCTCGGCGGGTGGACTTCAAGATCACCCACCACTTCGAGGCAAGCCCGGACGAGGTCGCGGACGCACTGATAGACGAGGACTTCCAGGCGTCTTTGGCCGACGTGGCGTCGCTCTCGGAGCGAGAGGTCATCCTCCAGGAAGAGCGGCGCGACGGGAGCATCCTGCGCCGGATCCGGTGCGTCCTCGACATAGACGTCTCCGGCGCGGCGAAGAAGTTCCTCGGGGGCGCCAAGCCGTCTTGGATCGAGGAGGCCCGGTGGGATCCCGGCGCGAGGCGCTGGACCTGGACGATCCACCCCGAAGTCGCCGCCGAGCTGATGTCCGCCGGCGGGCACATCGATGTCGGAAAGCAGGGCTCGGGCGCCTGCCGGACGGTGTCCGGTAGCGTGAAAGTGAAGGTTCCTCTCTACGGCTCAAAGGTCGAGGGCTGGATCGTTAGCGGGATCGAAGCCGCCTACGACGAGGAGGCCGAGCGGCTCGCGGAGTGGCTGGAGCGCGAAAACCGATCGGCGCGTTCTCCCACTTAACGGGGCTGTAACACCCGCGAAACCCTCGAGAAATCGCCTTTCGCTAGGGTCGCCGCAGCGATCAACACCGGTCGGCTACCCCTGCGAGGAGGCGCGTAAATGGCAGCAAGTCCGTCCGACGTCCTGAAGCTCGGTCAGCAGAGCGGGGCGCAGTTCGTAGATATCCGATTCTCGGACCTCCCAGGTCTGATGCAGCACTTCTCGATGCCTTTCGACGAGCTCGGTGAAGACGCGTTCGAGGAGGGGTTCGGCTTCGACGGCTCCTCGATCCGGGGGTTCCAAGAGATCCAGGAATCGGACATGCTCCTTGTACCCGACGCGGAGACCGCGGTGATGGATCCGTTCCGCCAGCACCCGACGATGATCATCAACGCGTTCGTGAAGGACCCGGTGACCGGCGAGTTCTACACGCGCGACCCCCGTTACATAGCGAAGAAGGCCAGCGACTACATGAACGGGTCCGGGGTCGCCGATCGGGCCTACTTCGGTCCCGAGGCCGAGTTCTACATCTTCGACTCGATCCGCTTCGATCAGAACCAGCACTCCGCGTTCCACTACATCGACGCGGTCGAGGGGGCGTGGAACTCGGGCGCGGAAGAGGGCGGTCGGAACCTGGGCTACAAGCCGCGCTACAAGGAGGGCTACTTCCCCGTCCCTCCCATGGACCACTACCAGGACCTTCGCTCGGAGATGGTGGTCATCCTTCGTCAGCTCGGCATCCCGGTGGAGATCCACCATCACGAGGTGGGGACCGCCGGGCAGAGCGAGATCGACATGGGCTTCGACGACCTCCTGCCGATGGCGGACCGGTTGATGCTCTACAAGTACGTCGTCAAGAACGTGGCGCTGCGGGCGGGCAAGACCGTCACGTTCATGCCGAAGCCGATCTTCCAAGACAACGGCTCCGGCATGCACGTCCACATGTCGTTGTGGAAGGACGGCGAGTCGCTCATGTTCGACGAGCTCGGATACGCGCAGCTCTCGGACACCGCGCGCTGGTACATCGGCGGTCTCCTCGAGCACGCCGGATCGCTGCTCGCGCTATGCGCCCCGACTACGAACTCGTACAAGAGGCTGGTACCGGGCTACGAGGCGCCGGTGAACCTCGTGTACTCGCAGCGGAACCGGTCCGCCGCCGTTCGCATCCCGCTGTACTCGAAGTCGCCGAAGAGCAAGCGCATCGAGTTTCGTTGCCCCGATCCCTCCTGCAACCCGTACCTCGCGTTCCCCGCGTTGCTCATGGCGGGGCTCGACGGGATCCGCAACAAGATCGAGCCGCCGGACCCGATGGACAAGGACCTCTACGAGCTGCCGCCCGAGCAGCTGGCAGAGGTCCCGCAGGTTCCGGGGTCGCTAGATGCCGCGCTCGACGCTCTCGAGAACGACCACGATTACCTGCTCGAGGGCGGCGTGTTCACGCAAGACGTGATCGATCACTGGATCGACTACAAGAGGGTGCGAGAGGTAGACGAGATCAGGCTGCGCCCGCACCCGTGGGAGTTCCACCTGTACTACGACATCTAGCTCTACCGGCTTCACGAAAGAGCCTCGGCTTCGGTCGAGGCTCTTTCTTCGCCGCCAGAACCCTGCTACTTGTTATCCGCCCGCTCGTTGAGGAAGCGGATCAAGCAGGAGGCTGTGTATGCGGAAGCTGGCCGCAGTACTGACGTTCGTTCTGTTGGTGGGAGGCGTCCTCCTAGGGAGCCTCCAGCCTGCGTCATCCCAGGCGTCGGGTGGGAGGACGCTCACCTTCTTCGACCCGAACCGGACGGACTTCGAGAAGAACATCGACGAGGGGCGCGAGGGCTTCAGCCCCGGAGACTGGGGGGTTATCAAGGACCGCTTCTTCGACCCCGACACGTGCGAGAAGGCAGGGACGTTCCTCGGGCGGTTCACCTTCGTAAAGGCGGCGGGACAGAACGACGGGTTCTTCCTGCTCGATGGCGGTGCCCTGCTCTCCGACGGAAAGCTGACCTTCTACTGGCCCGGTCGATTCACGGAATTCGCCAGCCCTGACGCGGCAGGCGCCGGCGGCGCGGTTACGGGCGGAACCGGGCCTTACGCGGGAGCAGGCGGCACGGTGACGGTCCGGGAAGACCAGCAGATGTGTGACAAGAACGGGGCACTCGTCACAATCGAGCTCACTCAGTAGAGCTGGCGCAGTAGAGCTGTAGATCGCCGCAGGGGGGCCCGACCGGAGCCCCCTGCGCGCGCCCGCCGCCCGCGTTCGTTAGGTTGCACACATGGCTAACGTCGCGGCGATCGAAGATGCGGTGCTTCCCGACTCGTTCGGCAACGAGCAGCGGGTGGGCGACCTGTGGAAGGACCAACCCGTCGTGCTCGCCTGGCTCCGCCACTACGGCTGAACTTTCTGCCGCGAGTACGCCGCTCAGTTGAGCGGCCGGTATAGCGAGTTCAGCGCCAAGGGCGCGGAGGTAGCGGGCATCGGCATGGGGATCCCGGAGATGGCCGCGGACTTCCGCGAGAAACAGAACGTCGCGTTCCCCCTGCTCGTAGATCGCACCAAAGAGACGTACCGAGCGCTCGAGATGAAGCGCGGAAACCTGTGGGAGGTCATGGGGCCGCCGAACTGGCCGCGCTACATCAAAGGCATGCTCGCCGGGCACGGCGTCGACAAGCCGAAGCAGGACCCCTTGCAGATGGGTGGGGTGCTGGTGGTCGATCGAGGAGGACGGGTCGTTTACGAGTTCCGCTCCTCCGTAGCGGCGGAGAACCCGCCGGTAGAAGAGGTCCTCGCGGCTCTCCCATGAGACTGCTTCCCGTCCTCCTGCTCGGTGCTGCTTTGCTGACGTTGGTGATGTTGATGGCGGGCGACCGGCGCAAGGGGTTACAGGCGATCGGCAAGATAAGTTTCACCATCGCGGCGATGCTCGTTCTTGTCGCCATCTTCGCGGTGATCGCCGACCAGTAGGTCCTAGTCGTAGATCAGGGACTGCGCTACCTGTCGCGCCCGTCGCGTGACGCGGAGGTAGCGCTCTTCTAGCTCCTGCCGTGGCTGGTTCCGAAAGCCCATCGCGATCCCAAGCGCCTCTAGCTCCTCGGGCTTGGTCGGGAGAGCATCCATCGGCTTGCCGAAGATGAAGAAGAGCCTGTTGCGCAACTTCATGAGGAAGCGGAATGCGTCCTCCAGTCGCCCCGCTTCGTCTGCGCCGATGCGTCCCGCCGCTACCGCGCCCTCCAGCGCGTGCAAAGTCCCGGGGACGCGCAGCGCCTCATGCTCCGAACCGTGCAGCCTCTGCAAGAGCTGCACCGAGAACTCCACGTCCGCGAGGCCGCCGGGACCCATCTTCAGATGACGCCGCGGGTCCGTCCCGCGCGGCACCCGCTCTCGCTCCATACGAGCCTTGAGGTGACGCATCTGCTCGAGCGCGGGAGCGGCCAAACGCTGCGGGAAAGCGAGTTCGCGCGTGGCCGAGATCAACGCGTCAGCGAGCTCCGCGTTACCCGCGAGGAAGCGGGCCTTGATCAGCGCTTGATGCTCCCAAGGCTCCCCCCACCGCTTGTAGTACTCGAGGTACGAGTCCAACGAACGCGAGAGCGGGCCGGACTTCCCCTCCGGTCGAAGCGCTGGATCCACGCGGAACGCCTGCCCCTCCGGCGTCACCTCGCCTATCGCCCGCAACAAACGCTCCGCCGTTTTCTCGCCCTTCTGCGGATCGCCTTCGTGGATGAACATGACGTCGATGTCCGACGAGTAGTTCAGCTCGCGTCCACCGACCTTGCCCATGCCGATCACGGCGAAGGCATCCTCATCTTCGAGTGCGGCATCGAGGCACGCTGCGGCGATCGCGCTCAGCCAGGCGCCTACATCGGCGAGATCACAGACCCCCGCGAGATCGCTCAGTGCGACCTTCAGCGTCTCTCGTCGCTTGAACCTCCTGAGGCCATCTAGGCGCGCCTCCGGTTCCCGCCATCCCAGAGACGACGACGCTTCGTGCAAGAGTTGCTCGGGTTCCTTGGCGCGTCCCGGCCCGCGTGCGTCGGCGATCACCGACAGCTCTTCTGGCACATGGATGAGGACGTCGCCGAGGAAACGGCCGCTGCCGAGCACGTTCGCCAGGAACTCGATCCCCGGCGGGTTGTCTCGCAGAGCGCCGAGAGCGTCGACCCTCCCCTCCAGAGCCTCTCCCAAGCGGAGGAACGCGAACAAGCCCTGATCGGGTTGTGGGGTCGGCGCGAGGAACCGCAACATCGCCGGCGTCAGGACGCGGAAGAGCTTCGCGCGTCGGTCCCTTCCTGCCACCAGGCCGGAGAGGGTGCGGGCGGCCCTCTCGACATCGCGGAACCCCAACACCCGCAGACGCTCCCTGAGAGCTTCCTGCGACAGACGCGTCGCTCCGGTGTCCGCCAGTGACTCCACCATCGGTCGATAGAAGAGCTTCTCGAAGCGCCCCCTCACGTCGGCGAGGACCCGTTCGTGCGCGTGGTCGAAGCGGTCCGCTGCACTTACCTCAGGTGTGTCACGAAACCCGAGGGAGCGGGCGATCCGCCCTCTCTCTTCCACTTGCTGCGGAAGGACGTGCAACTGTCGCTCCTGCCACAGCTGGATCCGGTGCTCCACGTTTCGCAGCCACCGGTAGTCCACCGAGAGACCGGCACCGTCGTCTTCCGCGACGTAGCCGCCCTCGACCAGCGCGTCGATCGCCTCCAGGGTGTTGGGCGACCGCACGGCGGAATCCGACCCGCCATGGACCAGCTGCAGTAGTTGGATCGAGAACTCGATGTCTCGGATCCCGCCGGGCCCCAGCTTCACGTCGTGCTTGGTAGCTCCACTCCGGCGGCCCGTCCGAACGGCATGTTCTTCGACGCGTTCCTTCATCCTCCGGATGCTCTGCACACCCTCGGTCGAGGCCGCGCGCTCGAAGACGTAGGGCCGCGTTACATCTACGAAACTCCCACCGAGCTCGGCGTTACCCGCCGCGGCTCTGGCTTTGATCAGAGCCTGGAACTCCCACGTCTCGGCCCACCGCTTGTAGTACTCGAGATAGCCAGACAAGGAACGCACCAGCGGACCGCTGCGACCCTCCGGGCGGAGATTCATGTCGATGCGGAAGGCCTGCCCCTCGGGCGTCATCGCACCTAGCTCTCGCAACACGGCAGTGGCTGCCGCCGCGATCCCGTTCGGATCTTCGTCGTCGCTCGTCACGAACATCAGGTCGATGTCAGACGAGTAGTTGAGCTCGCGACCTCCCAGCTTCCCCATCGCGATGACGGCGAGCGCCTCTGGTGCTTCCGTGTAGGTGAGTGCGGCTGATAATGCCGCATCGGCTATCGCCGACAGCTGGCGTCCGACCACCATCAGGTCCAGCTCCCCCGCGAGGTCGCGCGCCGCGACCGTTGCGAGACGCCGCCGCTTCTCGAGGCGAAGCTCGGCGGCTCCACCGCGCGCCACCGCATCTGCGAACACCGCTACGTATTCGTCGTCTGCCGGCAGACCAGAGTCATCGGTTAGGAGCTCGAACGCCCGCTCATCGACGGCCACGAACTCCGACAACGATCGGCTTCCACCACGCAGCGCGACGACACGAGGATGATGCTGCTGTTGCTCAGTGAGGTTCACGAGCGCGGACGGTTGTCGCGGCGTGCCGTGGCGTGAGTCCTTTGTGGTGCATCCACAAAGGATGCGCGCGTCTTCTCGGACGCAGCCGATGGACGCACCCGACACCTGCACCTACCGTGGCCACTCGATTGCGCCATGAGCGCAGAGGCGGAGCGAATCACTGCACGCCGGTGATCGGTCCCCGGGATCGCGGGTTGTCTGAGCCCAGACATCCCCCGGGAGAGATCGGAAGACAGAGGACACGTCGGGGTGCCTTCGCGGATGGCGTCCGAACGCGGGCCGCAGTGCGGTTGTCCTCCGACACGGAGGTGGAGATGGGTTTCGGGAAACAACGTCACACGACGGTGAAGCGGGTTGGGACGAGCGCGGTCGGGGCCGTCGTTGCGGCTGCACTGGTCGTGGTTGCACCCGCCGCGCCCGCGGACGCACACACGAGAGACAAGGTCCGTCGCCAGCGGGCGCACGTCCGAGAGCGCGGGAAGAGTCAGATCGGGGCGAACTACTCCTACGGCGGGACCACCCCGAGGGGCTTCGATTGCTCTGGGTACACGCGCTGGACGTTTCAGGAGCACGGCGCGAACCTCCCTCACTCCTCGATCGACCAGTTCGAGCTCGCGAAGCGTCGAGGTTACCGGCGGATCTGGAAGAAGAGCCGGTTGCGGGTCGGCGACCTCGTGTTCCACAAGACCACCAGCGCGCGCGTAGGTCATGCCGGCATATACATCGGGAGGGGCAAGTTCATCTCCTCCACCTCGTCCGACGGGGTCCGCGTGCGGTCGCTCTACGACCCGTATTACTGGGGACCACGCTTCGTGGGTGGAACACGCGTTCCATCGCTGATCAAGAACTAGGGCTAGAGCAGCGGGAGGTACCGGTCGACCTCGTATGGTGAGACGTAAGACTTGTATTGATCCCATTCCGCGCGCTTGTTCCGTAGCAGATACTCGAATACCTCTTCGCCTAGGGTCTCCGCAACGAGGTCCGATCGCTCCATCTCGTGGATCGCTTCGAACAGGTCGTCCGGCAGTTGCGCGATGCCCTTTGCCCGTCGCTCGTTCTCGCTCATCTCGTAGATGTTGTCGGTGGCTTCCGGCGCCAGTTCGTAACCTTCGTCGATCCCTTTGAGACCGGCAGCGAGCATCACCGAGAACGCAAGGTAAGGGTTGCAAGCAGGATCGGGGGAACGAAACTCGATCCGAGTCGACTGGTCCTTCCGCGGCTTGTACATGGGCACGCGGATCAACGCCGAGCGGTTGTGGCGCCCCCAGCAGACATAAACGGGGGCTTCCATGACGGGGTACCCGCGGCCGGTGATGAGCCTCTTGTACGAGTTCACCCACTGATTCGTCACTGCGGTGATCTCGCGCGCGTGCACGAGCAATCCCGCGGTGAACGCCTTCGCGACCTTCGAAAGGTGATACTCGTCGGAGCCGTCATAGAACGCGTTCACGTCGCCCTCGAACAGGGATAGGTGCGTGTGCATCCCGGAGCCCGGGAGGTCCGTCGTCGGCTTCGGCATGAAGGTCGCGTACATCCCGCGGTTGGCCGCCGTCTCCTTCACCACCAACCGATACGTCATGACCGAATCGGCCATCGTGAGGGCATCCGCGTGACGTAGGTCGATCTCGTGTTGCGACGGAGCCACTTCGTGGTGCGAGAACTCGACCGGGATGCCCATGCGCTCGAGGACCGCGATCGTCTCCCGCCGCAGCTCCTGCGTCACGGCGACCGGCGTGAAGTCGAAGTAACCACCCACGTCGATCGGAACCGGATCTTGTGCAGATTTGAAGACGAAGAACTCCATCTCGGGGTGCACATAGAAGGTGAATCCGCGCTCCGCGGCCTTTTCGAGATTCCGTCTCAGCACGTAACGCGGGTCGCCCCAGAACGGCCGTCCGTCGGGCGTATAGATGTCACAGAACATCCTCGCGACACCGCCTTCTTCGTCGCGGCGGTTGGGGATGATCTGGAACGTCCCGGCGTCGGGTCGAGCGAGCATGTCGGATTCCTGAACGCGCGCGAAGCCCTCGATCGCTGATCCGTCGAATCCGATCCCCTCGTCGAACGCCTGCTCTAGCTCCTCCGCGGTGACCGCGAAGGACTTCAGGAACCCGAGCACGTCTGTGAACCACAGCCACACGAGGCGGATCCCCCGCTCTTCTACCGTTCGCAGCACGTAATCCTGCTGTCGTTCCATGACGTCAGACCTTACGTCGTGCAGGTTTCGATCTCGTTACGCCTGGCCGCCGCGGCGGTGCTCCCACTAGGCTCTAGAGGTGATCAGGATCGCGCTCGCGCAGCTGAACCTCCCGGTAGGAGACATCGACGGTAACGCCGCGCGGATCGAGCACGAACTGGCGGAGGCGGAACAAGCTGGAGCACAGGTCGTGGCTTTTCCCGAGCTGGCGATCACCGGTTACCCACCCGAAGACCTCCTCCTGAAGCGGTCGTTCGTAGACGCGAACGTCCGCGCCGCGGAGCGAGTCGCGGCGACGAGCGGACGAGCTCTGGCGATCTTCGGCTTCGTCGACCGCGGGCACGGCTCTCTGTACAACGCCGCGGCGATCTGCCAGGGGGGACGGATCCTCGCCGTCTACAGGAAGCACCTGTTGCCGAACTACGGGGTTTTTGACGAACGTCGCTATTTCGATGAAGGGCGCGGGCATTTCCTCTTCGACACGGGGAAAGGCGTCATCGGAGTGTGCATCTGCGAAGACGCCTGGAGTGAAACCGGCCCGGTCACTCGCCAGGGCGACGCGGGAGCCCAGGTCATCGTCAACATCAACGCCTCGCCGTTCCACAAGGACAAGATCGGATCCCGGTTCGCGCTCCTGCGCGAGCGTGCCGAGAGAGCCAAGGCCGCGATCGCTTACGTCAACATGATCGGCGGGCAAGACGAGTTGGTTTTCGACGGTGGATCACTGGCGGTGGGAGCCGATGGTGCGCTGCTGGCGCGCCTCCCGCAGTTCCGCGAGACCGTCGCTCTGGTCGACGTGCCCCCGGGCGCGGGAGGCGCCAGGAAGCACCCCGCCATAACGCGGATGAGCGTCGAGCTGCCTGAAACGCACGGGGACCTACAGCGCGTAGAGGAACGAGACCCACCGGCGACCGAAGAGGTGTACCGCGCGCTAAAGCTCGCTCTTGCCGATTACGCCTCGAAGAACCGATTCACGAAAGTGGTGATCGGGCTCTCGGGAGGTGTCGACTCGGCCCTCACCGCGGTGATCGCAGCCGACGCGCTCGGACCCGACTCCGTGCTCGGCGTAGCGATGCCGTCTGAGTTCTCGAGCTCCCATTCCGTCGACGACGCGAAAGCGCTCGCGGAGAACCTCGGGATCCAGATGCTTCAGATCCCGATCGCCCGCACCTATCACGCCTACCTCGAGAGCTTGGAGGCGGCGTTCGGGCCGGAGGAGATGGGGCTTGCGGAGGAGAACGTCCAGGCGCGCATACGAGGCAACATCCTGATGGCGATATCGAACCGCTACGGGCACCTATTGCTGGCGACCGGCAACAAGTCCGAGATGGCATGTGGATACGCCACGTTGTACGGCGACATGGCAGGTGGCTTCGCGCTGTTGAAGGACGTGTTCAAGACGGAGGTGTACGACCTCTGCCGCTACCGCAACGGGATCTCGCCGGTGATCCCGGACAACATCCTGATCAAACCGCCGTCCGCCGAGCTTCGGCCCGACCAGAAGGACTCGGACTCGCTCCCGCCGTACGACGTGCTGGATCCGATCCTGGAGGCGTACATCGAGAACGACGCCGGGATCGCCGATATAGAGGCCATGGGATTCGACCGCTCCACGGTCGAGAAGGTGATCGCGCTGGTCGATCGCGCCGAGTACAAGCGCAGGCAGGCGCCGCCGGGGCCGAAGGTCACGACGAAGGCGTTCGGTCGCGACCGGCGGCTCCCGATCAGCAGCCGGTGGCGCGAGGGCGACGTAGCTCCTCTGCCGGCACGCGTCGTCGGCGAAGGCAAAGCGCTAGGAGACTAGAGACATGGCGTGGACGGTCGCACTGATCTCGGATCAGGTCGAAGACGTGCGCGACCTCCTTCCGGCGTTCCCCATCGCGCCGTACCGGCTGATCCACGTTCCGCTGAAGGAGACCGGCGCCCAGGAGCTGGTCACGGTTCATCCGGAGATCATCCTGATCGATGCGACGGGTGATGTCGGGGGGGCCGAGGAGGTGACTCGGCGCCTCGCTCTTGCGTGGGAGATCGGGCTGCCCCCGATCATCGTCATCGTCGACCAGGACGGGGTGTCGCGCTTCCGGTTCGAGGTGGGGGTCGATGACTTCCTCGTCACGACCGCGACCGTTGGCGAGATCTCGGCGCGCTTGGCGCTCGTCTCTCGTAGGAGCGGGCATAGCGACGAAGCGGTCGTTCTGAAGGTGGGCGACCTGACCGTGAACCCCGAGAACTATCAGGTGTACGTGCGGGGGCGGCCTCTAGACCTCACGTACAAAGAGTTCGAGCTCCTCAAGTTCCTCTCGCAACGCCCGGGGCGCGTCTGTGATCGCGACCTGTTGCTGCGTGAGGTGTGGGGCTACGACTACTACGGCGGCACCCGAACCGTCGACGTCCACATCAGAAGGTTGCGCGCGAAGCTGGGCGTCGAACACGAGGCGTTGATCGAAACGATCCGCAACGTCGGATACAGGTTGGTGCCGCGGCCCCGCGAGCGCTGAGACTTGTCGCTGATCGGCGCGGTCCTCGCGTACTTCTTCCTGGACGGAACGCTGCGCGTCGTCGTGATCGTGGCGCTCTTACTCAGCGACGTCTTCGAGATCACGATCTGGCTCCGATGGCGGAAGAAGAAGGCCATGACAGGGCCCGACGGGATGATCGGCAGGAAGGGAACCGCGATCAGCGAGTGCAGGCCGGAAGGTCGCGTCAAGGTCATGGGCCAGATCTGGAACGCGTCATGTCTGACCGGCGCCGAGGCGGGCGACGAGATCGAGGTGACGGGCGTGGACGGTCTAAGGCTTCACGTCGTCCGCAGGTAGCCTGCACCGCAGGGCCCCTAGCTCATCTGGTAGAGCTCCGGACTTTTAATCCGGCGGGCAGGGTTCGAGTCCCTGGGGGCCCACAAACCGGGCCCCCTCGCCACACCCGAGCCCTCTCACCCTGCCGCGGCGTTCCGCCGCTCGTGGCCGCGTTCGAGTCCCTGGGGGCCCACGAACCGGGCCCTCAAGGCGGGGCCCCCACAGGAGAGGCTCCCTTCACTGGTGCCGTTGCCGACCTAGAATCTCTGCCAGATGGAACTGCTGCTCCGATGCCTTTAGGAAGCTCTTCGATGCCATCGCCGGTACGAGGTGGCGCTGAGCGGCGTCCAGCCCAGTACTGGTTCCCCTGTGCCCAGGTCGTCGCGGGAGATGCCGGTGACGGCTCGTAAGCCGGTCGAGAACCGCAGTCATCAACCCAGTGAAGGAACGCGTCATCACTGGCGCCTCCTGGAACGTCGTCGATGGATCTTCTATGCCCCTTTCTTTGCAGTCGGTGTGCTCCGGCTGCTCTCACAAGAAGGCCTCGTGGGCGGCGTGGCGACGTTCGTCTGGGGAAGCCTCATCGTGGGGGCGCTCTACTGGCTCTGGGCGTACCAACCGGGTCGGAAGCTCAAGGAGGGGACGATCTGGAGTGGCCTCGTAGCGCTCCACCTCGACGCCTTCACGAAGAGCCCCTCGCTCCGGGCCGCAGCGCCTCCGCGCGTTCGCGGCGGGGCTTTCTTCGCCGATGGCTGGGTCCACGGTCGCTTGGCGCTGAGCGAGGACGAGGTGTCATGGGTGCCGGTGAAGACATCTCGATGGGGCGGAGCGAAGCCCTGGAGCCTTCCCCTGCAGTCCATCTCGTCGGCGGAGACGGGTGAGATCCCTGGATACCTCGGCGCACCCGGATGGCGAGGCATCTACCAGGCGCTCCAGCTCAATCTCGCAGACGGCGTCCGCTTGCCGATGTATGTCACGGGGGAACGCGACTTGACCGACGCTCTCGTCCGACTCGGCATCCCGTCAACCGCCAGCTAGGCGTGGCGCGGGCGCGCGGTTTCCTCGACGGTTGGAGGACGATCCCCAAAAGGCGATGCATTACGTCTGTGTTCTGCTCGCCGGTGGCCGTTCTCCGGAGCCCAGAGCCGGGACGCGCCCGCCCCCCGCTTGAGTGTGGACGGGGTCGACGTCGCACGACGAAAGAACCCAACGAGGACCCGGCGCGGAGCTCCCGACGCTCCGGTCGTTCAAGCCCCGACCCCTCTGAGTTCGCTAGCTCCTTCTAGGCACCGGCGGGGCGCGGTGGGTGCAGCGTGAAGCGCACAGATGGCTCGACCAGCACAGAGAAAGGTGTGTCCCACTCGTCTCGCGGCAAGAGCCCCAGCTCCTCCCACATATCGAAGCGCCCGCTGATGAGCTGCCCGGACCACGGATCCATGTGCCGATGCTCGATCGGCCCATACGACACTCCTCCGAGCGGGGGCCGCGAGAACCCGTGAAGACGATAGGTAATGAACTCCGAATGCTCGAGGCCCGTGGCGAAAGGAGGCTTCGCTTCCGGAGCGCCGCGTGCCTCCAGCTCGAAGTGGAGCTCTCCCTGCGCGGTCACAGCGCGCGACGAATACGAGGCGTATCCGTCCTCCTGTAGATCTATGTCCACGTCGAACTCCGCTAGATGCGTGTTCGCGGCAACGGCGATCTGCGCGATGAAGGATGCGCGGGTGCTTACGTAGGTGCCGAAGAAGTAGGCCCCCCGGCGACCGCGGTGCGTCACGTAGGTGCGAAAAGTGCTTTGGTCGAAATCATGTGCCGGATAACGCGCTGCGGACCAGTGGATCTGATGGTTGCAGAAGCTGCTCGCGGAGATGAACCCGATCTCGCGCCCGCACTCCGACTCGAATGTCTCGAGGGTGAACCGATCGGGCACCACGCGCCGCAACCGTTCCACCGGTACCGCGTGCGTGATCAACGCGAAATTCTCTACGTCTACCTGCGCGGTGGTGAAGCGATCGAGACCGGACGGGCTCAATTAACGATGAGGTTCAACAGCACGGTACCGATGACCGACGCGAGAACCGAGAACAAGATCATCATCAGGCAGCCCATCCCGCCGCCGAGTGGCCGAATCTCCATGTTCCCGAACCTCATCGAACCCTCCCCGACGAAGCCAGATCAGACGTCCGCCTCCGATCCCTCCAGCTTCTTGCGCGGCGCGAACGATCCACCGGCGAGACCACCGAAGGTTGCCCCTCCCGTAGCGAACGCGATCACGGAGATGACGATCCCCAGGGTTCCTTGGAAGAACAGCACTCCGACGATCGCACCGAGGATGGCACCGACCACGAGGCCGCCGACGAGTCCGGCGAGGCTGCCGCGAGCCTGGGTCTTGGATGCCACAACACCGGGGCCGCCGGTGAGGTGCTCGGCCTCTTCTTCCAGTTCGCGCTGAGCGCGCGATCTCTCATCGTCCATGTCGACTACCTCATTTCCATGAAAGGGTCCGTCAATAGCTAGGTGGATCGCTTGCGGGGAAGGAGTCCTCGGACTGCTCCTGGACCTCGTCTTGGACTTCCTCGTGCTCCGCCTGGTCCTGCTCCTGCGAGCCCGGCTGCGCTTCCTCGTCGCGTGGATCAGACATCACGCCGCTCCTCTCGCCGCGCCGGATACAGGATGCATGGACTGAACGTTACCCACACCGAAACCTCCGCGCACGCTGCGCCGGGCTTCACCGGGTCGGATCACCATCCCGCTTCACGCTCGCCGACCGCAAGACTCGTGGGTTCGGCTGCCGGCTCAACCTGGTAACGGCTTACCCGGCGGTCGACGAGCAAAACTAAGAGCGGCTTATCAGGCGCTCCCGTACCCGTGCGGGTTCGCGCTCTGCCAGCGCCACCCGTCCGCGCAGATCTCGTCGAGCCCGCGCGTCGCTTTCCATCCCAGAAGGTCGAGCGCATAGGTTGGATCGGCATAGACAACCGCGGCGTCTCCCGGCCGTCGACCTACGATCTCGTACGGGATCTCCTTGCCCGTTGCCTTCTCCGCAGCCTGCACCATGTCGAGGACGGAGTAACCACGTCCGGTACCTAGATTCACTGCCACGCACCCTTCTATGTTGCCTAGAGATTCAAGAGCCGCGAGATGACCCTGCGCGAGGTCCACGACGTGGATGTAGTCGCGCACGCCGGTCCCATCGGGCGTCGGGTAGTCGTTCCCGAAGACCTTCAGACGCTCTCGGCGACCGACTGCTACTTGCATGATGAACGGCATCAGGTTGTTCGGGATACCCGATGGGTCCTCGCCCATCCGTCCGCTCGGATGCGCTCCGACCGGATTGAAGTACCGGAGCAGGATGATTCGCCAAGCCTGATCCCCAACCGCGGCAACGTCTCGACAGATCTCTTCTATGAAGAGCTTCGTCCGCCCATACGGATTCGTCGCCCCCAGCCGAGCGTCCTCGGTGATCGGCACCGTCTCCGGCTCCCCGTAAACCGTCGCACTAGAGGAGAAGACCAGGTCCCTCACCCCGTGCCGAGTCATCGAGTCCAACAGGTTCAGGGTCCCGATCAGATTGTTCTGGTAGTAGCGAAGGGGGATCTCCGTCGACTCCCCAACCGCCTTTAGACCGGCGAAATGCACCACCGCGTCGAACCCGCCCTCAGCGAAGATCTCATCCGTCTTCGCCGCATCGACAAGATCTACCTGGTGAAAGGTGAGAGACCTGCCGGTCAGCTCTTGCACGCGCGTAAGCGCCTCTTCGGAACTGTTGTCCAGGCTGTCGATCACCACGAGGTCGTGATCGTTCTCGAGAAGCTCGACACAGGTGTGGCTGCCGATGTATCCGGCGCCGCCGGTCACGAGGATCTTGGACATCTATCCAGCATAGCCACGGCGCGTTCAACCCTGCGGACTCGACGCGCGCCGCGCCTATATAAAGAGGACCGTCCGATCGCGCAGGAAGGTGACCCTGGTGGGTTTCAAGCAGATCGATCCATCCGAGCTGCCGGGCAGAGAGGCGTACCACCTCCTGACCGGCCTGGTCGTACCTCGCCCCATCGGGTGGGTATCCACGTTGTCCGCAGCGGGCGTCCGGAACCTGGCTCCGCACAGCTATTTCAACGCGATCTCGAGCGACCCCTTGATCGTGCACTTCACCTCGACGGGGACGAAGGACTCACTCGTAAACGCCCGTGACACAGGAGAGTTCGTCGTCAACATCGTGAGCCGCGACCTCGTCGAGCAGATGAACCTGACGGCGGCGAACTTCCCGCCCGAGGAAGATGAGTTCTCTTGGGCTGGACTGGACGCAGCGCCTTCGATGACGGTAACGCCCCCGCGCGTGGCCGCCGCGAAGGCCGCGCTCGAGTGCCGCGTCGAGCAGATCGTCCAGCTGGGAAACGGCAGCATGGTCTTCGGACGAGCGCTCTGCGTGGTGATCGACGAAGCGGTGATGAGAGATGGGCGGGTAGACCCAGCGCTGTTGGCACCAGTTGCTCGTCTCGGCGGCTCGACCTACACCGACGCGTCGCGCGGTCTCTTCGACCTGAAGCGCCCAACCTGGGACGAGCTGAAGCTGCAACGAGAACGCTGACGACGAATGGAGGTTCGCGTGGACGACGACGAGCAGCGACCGCAGCCCGAAGAGCAGGACGACACCACCGATGGCGAGAACAAGCGGCCGGATGACACGCTCGCACAGGACAAGACCTGCCCGGAGTGTGGCGCGCCGGTAGACGACGTTCGCGCCAGCTGCATGAACTGCGGGTACGAATACAAAGACGAGGACCACGAGAACATGGAAGCGGGCAACGAGTTCATGTCGGGCAGCCAGATCGACGAGGGAGGCAACGAGCTGCCGGATGAGGAACCACCGGCGACCGCGCCGGCCGACGAGGACACCGAGGACACCGAGGAGTAAGTAGCTCTACGGAACCTTGTTGAAACGAAGCACCGCATCCTGATCGCTCAACGTCAGCCACAGCGAACCCCCGGCCAGGATGAATTCCGCCGGTTCGCCGGGGACCCTGATCGACGCTCCCACGATCTCAGCGCGATCGCGATCGAGCGGGGTAAGCAGGTACCCATCCTCGGTTCGTGACAGGACCCACGCGACCGTCGGATCCGCGACGAAGTCGATGATGTCGCCTTCGATCTGGACCTCGTCCAGAACCTCACCGGTGGTGGGGTCGACCCGCGTCAGGGTGCCATCGGTGCCGGTGAAGTACCAGACCGCGCCCGCTTTGAAGCTGATGTCGCCGGTGTCGCTGGGTGGGACCTGAAGCTGGGGGGCGACCTCCTCGATCGTCTCCGTATCCAGCTGGTAGATCACCCCGTCTGCGTCGAGCACGCGTGCGATTCCGCCCTTGATCGCGATGTCGCGCGGGTTGGGAGAGATATCGACCAGCTGCTGATCTCTCGTCTCGAGATCCACCCGCAGGATCTCCTGACCGGGCACCACCACCCATAGCGCGTCGCTCCCGACCCCGAGCTCGATCTCTTGGACGGCCGAATCGGCGACCCGGATCTCGCTCACGATCGTGCGAGTGGCGTGATCTACCTCGACGACCGTGCCCTCGCTCGGCAGCGCCACCCACACCGGCCCGTTTCCGATCGCTATGTCGCCGGGGCTGGCCGGCAGGTGCACCGTCGCCACCACCTCGTTCGTATCGGGGTCTATCCGGCTGACGGTGCGGGATGCTTCCTCGGACGACCAGACGAAGTTGAGGCCGCCGAGCGATAGATGCCTCGGATCGTCGCCCACATCCACCACGGCCACCGCGGCAGGTGGGATCTCGACGGGCGCGATCTCCGGCGCGTCCGAGATCGGGTCACGACCGACCAGCGACACACCCATGAACACCGCGGCAGCGGTGGCGCCCGCGAGGACGACGTTGCCACCGAAGCCTATGAGCCTCCGGCGCCGGAGGCGGCGGAAAAGCTGCTGCTTGGCCAACTCGCGTCGCGGCGGCTCGGCGACGCGACCTGCGTCTCGGATCTCTGTGAGCGAGTGCTTCAGCCGCCGTTCGAAGTCGTTCATGCGGGTTCCTCGGTGATGACTCCCTCGAGTGCGACCTCCAGCTTGCGCCGCGCCCGCGAGAGCTGCGAGCGAACCGTGCCGACGGAGCAGTCGAGGATGTCCGCGATCTCCTGCTCGGGGAGGTCTTCCGCGTACCGGAGGACGATGCAGGCCCTCTGCCGAACCGGTAGATCCCGGACCGCCGCCCACAGCTCACGCGCTTCCTCATGCACATCTGGGTCCCAGTCGGGAGCTTTCCGCTCCTCGCGCCGGTACGTGATGGCGTTCGATCTCGCCTCGACGGTCTTGCGTCGGATCTTGGAACGACAGAGGTTGACGACGGCGCGCCGCAGGTAGGCGTCGGCGCGGTCGATATCCCTGATCCGGCCCCATCCGGTGAACGTCTTGAGGAAAGCCTCCATCACGATCTCTTCGGCAAGGCTCCGGTCGCCCAAGATCATGTATCCGAGGTCCCGCAGGCGGTCATAGTGCTCGTCGAAGAGCACCGCGATCTGCTCGTCTCGGGCCGACCTGCCTAGGTCCCTCACCGCGACGTGGTTTAACACGGCCATCTCTGTTCCCATGCCTGAACAGACGCACGAGAGGCCGAGACCATTGCCTGGGCGGGGCCGTGATCTGCAGATCCTTCCGAGCGAGGGTGCTGCGCGCTGTCCCGCAGGTCGATCCGAGAGCCCAGGATCGTGGAGGGTCGGCCCGTAGAGCCGCGTTGTTACCCTCTAGGTCGATCTGCGGGCCCCATCGTCTAGCCTGGTCAGGACGCCGCCCTTTCAAGGCGGTAGCACGGGTTCGAATCCCGTTGGGGCCACCCCAGGCGGCGTCCCGGAAGCCGGACGCCGCGCCATGTTCATGGCGGTAGCACGGGTTCGAATCCCGTTGGGGCCACCCCTTATCCCCTCGGCGCCACCCCCAGATCCGCTTCACCCTGTGGCTGTATCTCGTGCGGCAAGGGGAACCACCGCAGGTGCTCGAAGTCCTCGGACAACCCCGGCGGGAGACACCCGTTCCCGTCGCCGGCCTCTGCTTGATCGAAGATGTAGCGCGCGTACTTGAGGTAGTCCGCCAGGACGGATTCCGGTTCCGTCGCGCGCCGCAACTCGAATGTCAGCTCGCCTGCTTCGTACCTCAGATCGCGCAGGCTCATCGGGGGCTCCGCGACCCCGATGCGGTGGGTCCAGGCGCCCGACCGCGGCTCGAAGTCGTACTGCGGCAAGAGCCGCCATCCTTGGGTGGCGACCATGTGGACCGCCTGCAGGATGAAGTCGAACACGGTGTCCGAGATGAAGTAGTTGAAGTTCACCCGGACCCAACCCGGCTTTACGCCCTCGGACCCACAGGCGATCTCGCGCTCGAACTCGTGCGACGTCTCGAGATCTATGCCCAGTAACCGGTGCCCGTAGGGGCCCGCACATGAGCATCCGCCGCGGGCCTGGATGCCGAACAGATCGTTCAGGAGCGCTACGACGAAATTGTGGTGGAGGTGACGAGTCCCGTGGCGGATCACGAAGGAGACGATCGACAGTCGCCGGGCCTCGTGGTTCCCCAACACCTCTATGTTCGGGTTCGCCTCCCACGACGCGATCGCCCGACGGATGAAGCGTTCCTCTCTGCGCTCGATCTCTTCAATGCCGACAGCCTGCTTGAGCTGGAAGACCAGGCCCGCCCTTATCGAGCCGACGATGTCGGGAGTGCCGCCTTCCTCGCGCTGTTCTGGATCCGACAGGTACCTGTGCTCGGACGCGTTGACGTAGGCGACGGTCCCGCCACCCGGAACACTCGGCACCGGGTTGGTCAGCAGGTCCTTGCGCACGATCAATAGCCCCGGGGTCCCCGGCCCGCCGATCGCCTTGTGCGGCGACACGAAGATCGCGTCTTTATAGGCGGGTGTCTCGGCCGCGGATCCCATCGCTATCCCGACATAGGGCGCGGCGGCGGCACAGTCCCAGAACGAGAGAGCGCCGTGCTGGTGTAAGAGGGCCGCGATGCCTTGCGTGTCCGAGACGATCCCCGTGACATTCGACGCGGCCGAGAAACTGCCGATCTTGAGAGGCCGCGACGCATGCGCAACCAGCTCGCGCTCCAGATGTGTCTGATCGATCATCCCGTTGTGGTCCTCGCCGATCACGACGACATCCGCGATCGACTCGCGCCAAGGAAGCTCGTTCGAATGATGTTCGTACGGGCCGATGAAGACGACGGGGCGCTGATCGGGCGGGATCCCTTCAGACAGCTTGAACCGGCGGTCGAGCTCCGCCGGCAGGCGCAGCCCGAGGATGGTGATCAGCCTGTCGATGGCGCCCGTCGACCCGGCGCCCGCGAAGATCACTGCGTGTTCGTCGGACGCTCCGAACGATTCGCGGATCAACTGCCGAGCATCTTCGCGGAACCGCGTCGTCTGCAATCCCGTCCCCGACGTCTCGGTGTGGGTGTTCGCGTAGAGGGGCAGCACCGCGGCGCGGATGAAGTCTTCGATGAACGTCAGTGATCTACCGGAAGCCGTGTAGTCGGCGTAGGTCACGCGCCGCGGGCCGAAGGGGCCGACCAGCACCTCGCTGTCGCCGATCACCGAAGCTCGGATGGTCTGGACCAGATCCTCCGGATGGCTCACCCGGCTAGCGTACGGCGGCCTGGCCCGCGACGACATCCCGCTTCGCTAGAAGGAGACCCGGTGCATACATAGAAGACTCGTGGGTAGGCGTCTTTTGCCCGCTTTGCTCCAGTCGCGGCGAGCGGAGGCAGGGCTCGAGGAAAGGGGACCCTCATGCGGCGCAGCTACCTCGCAGCTGCACTGACTCTCGGCCTGATGACGGCCGCTCTCCCTCTGACCGCTTCGGGTGGAGCGGTCGCCCCAGCCACCGGCGAGCTCCTGACCCTCGGAGGGGCGGGCGCATGGGTCGCCGCCGACGCGCCGGACGACCTGACCCTCCCGGTGTCGGTTCCCGATCCGACCAGCCGCGCGAGGGCGTGGCTGCCAGAGGAGCCGGGCACGAAGAAATGGATCGAGCTCTTCTACGGGCCCTACGAGATCCACCCGGGCTCGGACTTCTCCCGGATCGACCCCGAGATCGCGCAGATGAACGGCTATGCGGTCGGCTTCGAACCGAGCGTCGTCTACGCGGACGGGACCGAAGCGTCGGGTCACGACATCCACATCCACCATGCGCACTGGACCTGGCTCGACCCCGATGCACCGGGTGGTCACCGCTGGTTCTACGGGACCGGCGAGGAGCGGACCCAAGGGAGCCTCGATCCGGCCATGCGAGCAGATCCTCGTTACAAGGACGGGATGCGCTACGGCATCCGCGTCGAGCGCGGCGATCGTCTGGGGTTCATCTCCATGCTGCACAACAAGACGGCGCAGGCCCTGACCGTCTACATCAAGATCCGGATCCAGATGGTGTACGGGACCCACGCTGAGATCGAGCGCGCCAAGGGCTGGGACTTCAAGAACCTCACGCCGGTCCTGTTCGGCTCGACCTTCAACGTTCCGCGCACGGGAGGCGAGTTCGTCTACCCGCTCGACACCACGAAGAAGAACATCGGCCCGCACGGCAACTACGCGAGCCCGGTGGCGTCCTCCGAGGTGGTGCCGGGCGTGGGGCAGGTCTTCACCGTGCCCTGGGACGGGACGATCGTCATCGGCGCCGGCCACTCGCATCCCGGCGCGCGCGAGGTCGTTCTGTCGAACATGGGGACCAAGAAGGATCCCTGCTCCCAAGACGGCGACCGCTTCCCGGGAGTCACGGTCGCGCGGAGCCGGAACATCACGCGCGGAGACGTTTTCCCCTCCGAAGAGTTCCAGATGGGGCTAACCCAGCCGGGGTGGCGCGTGCACGTCCGCAAGGGTGACCGCCTCGTTCTGAACGGCGTATACGACGCCACCAACTACGCATACCCCGACGCGATGAGTTTCTTCGGCATGTACATCGACACGTCGGCGAAACCTTCGAAGGACGAGGTGTGCACGGCCGAGCTCCTGGATGATCCGACGGCGACGCCCGACGAGATCTCGTGGACCATCCCGAACCAGAAATGGCCGGAGCAACACGCGATGCAGACCTGCAAACGGTGCGACCGCCCCGGTCCGCTCCCCAAGCCCGGGCCCGAGACGAACACCGTTCACATCGCGGGGTTCCAGTACCTGCCGGGGAACCTCGGGTACGAGGGAGAGCCGCTCGGGCCCCCGGTGGTGCGCAAAGGCGACACCCTGACGTTCATCAACGACGACTACGCGCTGGGCGCGGTGCGCCACAGCATCACGACGTGCCGCGCGCCGTGCAACGGGGACTACACAGTGAACTACCCGTTCCACGATGGCCGGATCCACTCCGGAGCGCTCGGATACATGTGGGAGGAGACCTACGTCACCGCCCGGCCCGAGCCGTACTGGGAGCTCGACACCGCCAAGCTGGACAAGGCCTACTACACCTACTACTGCCAGCTGCACGCGTGGATGCGCGGTGGCTTCTACGTGAAGTGATGAAGAGGCGCCGAACCGCTTGCATCGCTGCTACGACCGCGCTCGCGGTGGGCCTGGTCGCAGCGCCCGCGCACGCCGCGCCTGCCGTTTCCGGTCCCGCCGGGTTCGTCACCGGCTACGCGACTCCGCTCGTCGTCATGAACGAGGGAGAAGGTGTCACCTTCTCCAACTTCGACATCGCACCGCACGACTTCGTCGCGCTGGACGTGTACCTCTCGAAGCGCGTGGCGCGCAGAACCAAGTGGTGCAGTGCGTTCGAGCACGGGTGCCCCCTCTTCTGGAGCCCCAGGATCGGCGTCGGCCAGTCCACCGAGGTGCTGGGGCTGCAACGCGTCGAAGCGGGAGAGCGCTACAGGTTCTTCTGCACGCTGCATCACAACATGATCGGGACACTGGTCGTGCGCTGATGCCGCACGCGCAGATACGCATCGCCGTCCGTCTGCTGGCCGCCACCGCGCTCGTCGCGGCGGCTGCCGCTCCGGTGAAGGCTCGGCCCGCTGCGTCATCCTCTTCGCTCCCTCTAGTGGAGCCGGGCTTCGTCGTGACCTCGTACGTGGCGACCGGCGGCACGCCGTCGAGCGTCGCGTTCGGCCACGACACGAGAAAAGGTGCAGACGGCGATCGCCTCTACATCGCGGATTACGCCGGGAACCGGGTGTTGGTCGTAGACGATCTCGCGGGCGCCGGCACCGAGCCGGAGGTCTTCGCGGGCGGGTTTCGCGGCCCCCTCGGCGTCCTCTCCGGACCCGACGGAAGCATCTACGTGTCCGACTCGGAGTCGTCTCGTGAGGGCCCTTGGGGATTCCGCCCCTACGGCCGGGTGTGGCGCGTGCGGGACACCGACGGCGACGGCATCGGCGACAAGAGAAACCTCGTCTTGAAGGACCTCCCCAACGGACGGCACAACACCAACGGGATGGCGTGGGGGCCGGACGGGCTGCTCTACGTCACCAATGGGAACTCGACGGACGACGGCGTGGAGGGCGGCGAGTCTGAGGTCATCCCGTGGTCCGGTTCGGTGGTGAGGGTCGACCCGCGGGCGAAGAACCTGTCGGCCGCGAAGCTGGACCCGCGCCGCGCCGTGGTTGCGCACGGGCTCCGCAACATCTACGACGCCGCCTTCTCGCCCGTCGACCCGACCAAGTTGTTCATCCCGATGAACGGCATCGACGATGCGCGCAAGGGCAGCACCGGCGAGAACCCGCTAGACCCGAACCTCGCGGACTCGGACGACCTGCTCTACATGACCGATATCAACGACCGATCAACCGACGACTTCGGATATCCAAGCTGTCTCTACAACGTGGCGAAGAAGGGAAACCTGCGGCCGTACGACAGCCCGAACCCGGTCGTCCGCAAGCGCTTTGGTGGCTGTGACGAGCGCTCGGTCCCGCGGCCGGTCGCGTCGTTCGGGCTCCATACCTCGTCGGATGGCCTCGCCTTCCAGACCAGCGACGAGTGGGGAAAGGATTACGTCAACGACCTCTTCGTCGCGGAGTGGGGCAACATCTTCGGGCCTCCCGCCGGGCACGACGTCGTGCGGGTTCAGCTCGACCGCTCCGGCACGAAGGTGATCTCTCAGGAGGTCTTCCTCTACGCCGACCTACCGCTCGACCTCGCGTTCGACCGCACGGGCGCCATGTATGTCGCGGACTTCTCGGGCACGATCTGGAAGGTGGACCGAGTCCCTTAGCCGGCGCGCCATCTAGCAAGAGAAGGCCGTGGTGGGGTCTGTTAGCCTCGTTGCCCTCGCCCCAGTGGAGCAGTCTGGAGTGCTCATCTCCCTGTCAAGGAGAAGGTCGCCGGTTCAAGTCCGGTCTGGGGCGCCTCCCGGCGAGGTAGCTCAGTTGGCAGAGCACGCGACTGAAAATCGCGGTGTCGACAGTTCGATTCTGTCCCTCGCCACGCCTGTGCCGGACGCGGAAACGGACGCCTCTAGGGCGTCCGTCCGATCGCGTTCGTTGCTTCAGTCGTGAAGCTGCTTGGCTCCCTCGAGGAACTTCCGCACCTCGTCGGCGCGGTAGCGGCGGTGTCCGCCCAGCGTCCGGATCGAGGAGAGCTTGCCCGCCTTAGCCCAGCGAGTGACGGTCTTCGGGTCGACCCTGAAGAGCGCTGCGACCTCGGCCGGCGTCAGCAGTGTGTCATCGGCCTGAGCCTTCATATCGCCTCCAATTTCCACCTCGGATCGGCGGTTCCGATCCACCTTCGCCACAGATGCCCGAAATGCTCTGTCGCAAGGAAATCATCGGCTGAGACGACTCTGACTGTAATGGCTATTTGGGGCCATTTTCGGGCGTTTCGAGACTATGGCCCCATAGCCCCGGCGAACTAGTCCGAAACGGACAAATCGCCAGCCGATCCTAGTTCGCGACCTCTTTCGCCCGGACTTGAGTCCAGCGATCGGTCAGCACGCTGAAGAGCCTGCTCGCGCGGATGAGGTCACCGGTTTCGAGGGCATCGAGGCAAGCGCCTACCTCGGCAGCGGATTGATCCTCGAGCAGGTCCTCGTGCGAGAACATCGTCGCCACCGACCCATAATCCAGCTCGATCACACCGTCGGTCGTGAACCCGTCGAGCCACTCGAGGAGCTCGCGAACGGCCGCGGTGACCGTGTCGTCGATCCAGGTGTCCTCGAGAACAGCGAGACATCGGACGAGCCGTGCCTTCGCCGTCGACAAAGGAGTCTCGTACCGGATGCGCAGGCCGTTCTTGTCTTCTGTGAGGATCCTCTCGGACCCGTCGAAGGCGCCGAACCACCTAAGCGGGACGTGCCAGTTCGCGTGCAGTATGTGCGAACGCACCTCGGGTCGCTTATCGCCGAGGACGGCCAGCTCGTGTGCCGCTCGTCGCGCCTCAGCCTCCGGAACGAACGCCTCCGCCACCTCTTCCGGAACACTGTTCCTGAACGCGAGCAGCCCTGCCAGCATCCGGAGCCGCGTGCGCCACGGACAGATCAGAAGCTCGCCCTCGACTTCACGAACGAAAGCGCCCTCGGCCGGAGTGGTGAGGTTCTGATCCGCGGGAAGGGCTGCTGCGATCAACCAGCGACGAGCCCCCTTGGCCTCGGTCGTCTCGTCGTCGTGACAGTTCTCCACCCACTGCTCCTGCTCCTCGGTCGGGAACGAAGACAGCGGCTGATAGATGCGGAGATACGAGGTCTTGATCATGTGGCGTCGATGCTACTCAGTGGCTACGACACGGGCGCGGCAATCGTTCCGGCGGGTACCATGACCAGGGAAGCCGGGACGACGGCGTCTCGGCGGAGACCACAGGAGACCCCTCTTCCATGAGCGTGTTCGAGCACATCAACGGAGATGGCTACGAGCAGATCGTGTTCTGCTCGGACGATCAGTCCGGACTCAGGGCGATCGTCGCGATCCATTCGACGGCTTTAGGTCCCGCCCTCGGCGGCACGCGGTTCTACCCGTACGACAAAGAGGAAGATGCTCTCGTCGACGTCCTGCGTCTGGCAAAGGGGATGACCTACAAGGCCGCGGCCGCGGGCCTTGACCTGGGTGGCGGCAAGGCCGTCATCATCGGTGACCCGCGCCGGATCAAGAGCGAGGAGCTCCTGCGCGCCTACGGCCGGTTCGTCGAAACGCTCGGGGGGCGTTACATCACGGCCGAGGATGTCGGGACGGCTCTGGAAGACATGGACATCGTGCGCAGAGAATCCCGCTGGGTCACCGGGTGCTCGCATACCTACGGAGGCTCGGGTGATCCGTCTCCTGTCACCGCGTACGGCGTGCTGAACGGGATCAAAGCCTGTCTGCTCGAGGTGTTCGGATCGCCCGAGCTCGCTGGCCGAACGGTCGCGCTGCAAGGGGTCGGCAAGGTCGGATACGCGCTCTGCGGCTACCTCGTCAAGGAGGGGGCAACCGTCACGATCGGTGACATCGACCTCGACAACATGGCGCGCGCCGTGAAAGACCACGGTGTCGAGACCGTCCCGCTCGAGAACATCCACAAGCTCGAGTGCGACGTCTTCGCTCCGTGCGCTCTTGGTGGCGGGATCAACGACGACACGATCTCGGAGTTCAACTGCAAGATCATCGCGGGGGCCGCGAACAACCAGCTGGCGCGCGAGGAGCACGGCGAGAAGCTGCGTGACCTCGGCATCCTCTATGCACCCGACTTCGTCATCAACGCGGGCGGGTTGATGAACGTCGAAGACGAGCTACGGGGCTACGACCGCGACCGCGCCATGGCTCGGGTTGAGGGCATCTACAAGCAGATGCAGCACATCTTCACGCTCGCGAAGGAGCGGGGTCTCTCCACCGCGAAGGCCGCCGAGCTGCATGCAGAGGAGCGGATTCGCAAGATCAGTCGTATCAGGTTGGTCCGAACCGCCGAGTTCGGTCCCGCCGCGTCCAACTAGATCTCTAGAGACCATGACTGAGATCGTCCGCGTCATCGGCAACGGCGCCGACCTACCTGACGGTGAAGTTCCCAGCGAGCTTGCCGACAAGGACCTGATCGAGCTGTTCCGGTGGCTGGTCCTGTTGCGGACATTCGACGAACGGGCAGTTGCGCTACAGAGACAGGGTCGTATCGGCACCTACGCGCTGTACTGGGGCGAGGAGGGCACGCAGGCTGGTGCGCTCTACGCGTGCGAAGACGCCGACTGGGTCTTCCCTTCCTACCGGCAGAACGCGATCGGGATCCTGAGGGGTGTCGCCGCGTCGACCGTCCTCGCATGGTGGCGCGGCTACGGAGGAACACACGGCTTCTGGAACCCGCGTGACCATCGGGTGGCGCCGATCTGCGTTCCCATCGCGACCCACCTCCCGCACGCCGTCGGTGTGGCGTGGGCCGCGAAGATCCGCAAGGATCGCGCCTCCTCGCTCGTGTGGTTCGGAGACGGAGCCACGTCCGAGGGTGACTTCCATGAAGCGATGAACTTCGCATCCGTGTTCAAGACCTCGACCGTCTTCTTCTGCGTCAACAACCAGTGGGCGATCTCGACGCCGATAGCGAAGCAGATGGCCAGCGAGACCATCGCGCAGAAGGCGGTGGCGTACGGGATGCCGGGCGTCCGTGTCGACGGGTTCGACCCGATCGCATGTTGGAAGGTGACGAGACAGGCTCTGGAGCGTGGGCGAAACGGCGACGGCCCGACGCTGATCGAGGCGTACTGCTACCGGATCATGCCGCACGGCACCGCGGATGATCCGCGCCTCTACCGCGATGAGGCCGAGACGGAGCGCTGGCGGGCGCTGGAGCCGGTCGGCCGGATGGCGGGCTTCCTCCGGCGCCAGTCCCTCCTCGACGATGCTGCGGAAGAGCAGATCCGTGCCGAGGCGAAACAGCTGATCGCGCAGGCGGTAACTGACATGGAAGCGATCGCGCATCCGGGACAAGAGATCCTGTTCGATCACGTGTACGCGTCGGGGCGGCCGTGGAACTTCGAGGAAGCGCTGGATGAGCTCGACCAGGTCGAGCGGCCGGCAGAGGTCAAGCCGCTCGGCCCCGCCACGACCCCCGGAGCGGGCGAAGAGGGCAAGACGATATGAGCGGCGTGAACATGGTGGAAGCGCTCAACAAGGGCCTGCACGAGGCGATGACGGCGGACGATCGAGTCGTCGTGCTCGGCGAAGACGTCGCCAAGACCGGGGGTGTCTTCCGCGTCACCGCGGGGTTGCTCGACCGGTTCGGGGATGAGCGCGTGGTGGATACGCCGCTGGCGGAAGCCGGCATCGTCGGATCCGCCATCGGGATGGCGGTCTACGGTCTGTTGCCCGTCGCCGAGATCCAGTTCGACTCCTTCGTCTACCCGGGGTTCGAGCAGATCGTCGTACACGCGGCCCGATATGCGTGGCGGACGAAGGGAGAGGTGCCGGCTTCGATCGTCATCCGCATCCCCTACGGCGGCGGCGTGCGCATGCCGGAGCTTCACTCGGATTCGCCGGAGGCGCTCTTCGTCCACACACCCGGCCTGAAGGTTGTTTGTCCCTCGACCCCTGCCGACGCGCGCACGATGATCTTGGCCGCGATCCAGGATCCCGATCCCGTCATCTTCATGGAGCCGAAGCGCATCTACCGCGCAGGGCGTCAGGAGATCGACGACAACCCGCCGTTCGCTCTCGGCAACGGCAACGGGAACGTCGCGGTGACCGATCACCTCTCGAAGGCTCGCATCGCGCGGGAGGGAAACGATCTCGCGATCTTCACCTACGGAGCGACGGTGCCGTTGACGCTGGACGCGGCGCAGAGGCTGTCGACCGAAGAGGGGGCCGAGGCCCGCGTTGTCGACCTTCGCTCGCTGTATCCGCTCGACGTCCAGACGATCGAACAGGCCGCGTCGGAATGCAGACGCGCGCTCGTCGTTCACGAAGCTCCGCGCACCGCAGGCATCGGCGCCGAGATCTCGAGCCTGATCCACGAGCGGGTGATGCTGGATCTGGAGGCGCCTGTCGGTCGTGTCACGGGGTACGACGCGCCCTTCCCACAGTTCGCGAACGAAGACGACTACCTCCCGTCGGTCGATCGCATCGTCGCCGGCGCCAAGAAGGTGCTGAGCTTCTAGTGGCGGATTTCTTGTTGCCCGACCTCGGGGAAGGTTTGACCGAGGCCGAGATCGACCGCTGGCTAGTGAAGGAGGGCGACGAGGTCGGCGAAGACGACCCGCTCGTCGAGGTCATCACGGACAAGGCCACGGCCGAGATCCCATCGCCCTTCGCCGGCGTTGTCACCAAGATCCACGTACCAGCAGGGAGCGTGGTTCCGGTCGGAACCGCTCTGGTCACGATCGGCGAGGCCGCGTCATCGGAGCCGGTTCCCGTCGCGCGTGCTGCATCCGCGACATCCCCGACCGGGCCTGCCGGACCCGCCGTCGATCCCGCCCACGGCAATCGCGGCGGGCCCCCTCCTCCTCCGGTTCGTGAGCCAGTAGCCGAGCCGGCAGCCGTGAAGGCGATGCCTCCTGTTCGGAAGCTAGCGCGGGAGCTCGGGGTCGAGCTGTCCGCGGTCTCCGGGTCTGGTCCTGGTGGCCGCGTCCTGCGCGCCGACGTCGAGGCCGCCGCGAACGGCCGCGGGTCATCTGCGGCGACGCGGGAGGGAGGAGAGCGACGGGAGCCTCTCAGGGGGGTTCGACGGCTGATCGCTCAGAGGATGACGGACGCACATCGCATCGTCCCGCCGGTCACGCACGTAGAAGAGTGCGATGTGACGGAGTTGGATGCGACGCGCCGGCTCGCGAACGAGCGCTCGCCTGAGCTGCCGCGGCTGACCTACATGCCCTTCATCGTCAAAGCCGTGGTGACGGCGTTGCGCGACTATCCCGCGCTGAACGCATCTCTAGACGAGGATGCAGCTGAGATCGTCTTCCACGACCGGTTCGACATCGGCATCGCGGTGGATACCCCGGCGGGCCTGACCGTGCCGGTCGTGCGCGATGCCGACAGGAAACGGCTGCGGGAGGTCGCCGCGGATGTGGAACGTCTGGCCTCCGCAGCGCGTGCGGGTCGCTCGAAGGCAGAAGACCTACGGGACGCGACCTTCACGATCTCGAGCCCCGGCCCCTTCGGTGGGCTGATGGCGACGCCGATCGTGTTCCATCCGCAGTCCGCGATCCTGGGCGTGCACCGTGCAACCGACCGGCCCGTGGTGAGGCAGGGACAGATCGTCATCCGCAAGATGATGAATCTGTCGATCACGTTCGACCATCGGATCCTCGACGGCATGACCGCCGCGAAGTTCGTCCTCGACGTGGTTCGCCTGCTAGAGCACCCCGCCGTCCTCGCGCTGGAGGCTTAGCCGAGGACCGATACCCCGCATCCTCGTCAGGAGACGTCAACATGACCTGCGGCAAGATGTTCCCGCGCTGGCCAGCCACGCCTCGCGCTGCCGTACACAACCTCGCTTCGATCCGTAAGCTCCTCCGCATCCAGACGCTCGAGGCGCTCGGATAGCGCCTGCAGGAACGGGGCGACGGCGCTGTGCGGGAGCGACGTGAACCTCTTCCTGCTGAGGCCGTGACCGATCCGGTGGTCGACGAACTCCTGCGGCGTCATCGTCTTCTCGTAGATCCCGGTCCAGCAGTCGATCACCTCGAAGCCGGTTCGGGCCAGGAGATCGCTCACCTTGGCGGGAGACTCGACGAGCTCGTGACGCGACATCACGACGTCCGGTGGCGGCGCGCCGAACCGGTCCAGCTCCTCGTTCCAGATCTCGTACGCCACGTAGCCGGGGTCGTCGCCCCAGGTCACCGTCCCCAGCAGACCGCCCGGCTGCAGAACCCGGTGGACCTCCCGCAGAGCACCTTCAGGGTCCGGGAAGTGGAACAACGCGAACGCCACCACCGCGGCGTCGAAGCTACCGGCGCGGAAGCCGAGACCCATCGCGTCCATCACCGCGACCGGGAAACCCTCCGGGGTCATCCGCACCATGCCTTCGGCGACGTCCACACCTGCCACCCGTGCCCCAGGTGCCCGCCGTTGCAATTCCGGCAGCAGCGTGCCGACGCCGGTCGCGAGGTCCAACACGGAGCTCGTGTCCCCGAGCGCCATCTCGTCCAACAGGACGCGCGACATCCGAAGGAGCTCGGGCGCCCACAGCCTCAGGTATCCCTCGGCAGAATCGGAGTAGAACTCCGCGAGGTCACAGGGCCGCGGCCTGAGCTCCTCCGATGTAGCCGTCACCGCGGCTTTCGCGCCCGGATCGAATAGCCATAGGTGCCGAACTGACGCGCTTGGCGTTCCCCCTCAGCGCCCGCGAACGTGTCGATCGGGTTCGCCAACTCCACCTCGACGAGGCCGGCCGCCGCGATGACCGTCTCCCACCCTGCGCACGGCAGGGCACCTGCGATTCAGCCGGTCCAGAGGTCGATGTCCTTCAGCGCGCCCTCCGGAACCGGGCGCTCCACACAGATGTCGGCGATCGTCATCTGTCCGCCCGGTTTCAGCACCCGCGCCACCTCTTCGTACACACGCGCCTTGTTCGGACACAGGTTGAAGACGCCGTTCGAGATGACTACGTCTACCGTTGCCGACTCGACCGGGGCGTCTTCTATGTAGCCGGCCCGGAACTCGACGTTGCCGAGGCCCAGGCTCTCGGCCGTCGCCCCCGCGCGGGAGACCATCTCGTCGGTCATGTCGACGCCGATCACTCTGCCGCCGGCACCCACAGCAAGAGCCGCGATGAACGAGTCCATGCCGCCGCCGGAGCCTAGATCCAACACGGTAGACCCCGGTGCGGGAAGACCCCAGTAGAAGGGGTTGCCGACACCTGCGAAGGCCTCGGTCGCCTCATCCGGAAGCTGAGCGAGCGGCCACTCCGGATAACCCATCCGTAGCGCGTGCGCACGCCCGGTGTGGAAGTGATACGTCCCCGTCGGGTTCGCGGCTACCTCGCGGTACTTCTCTTTGACCTCGTTGTGGAGCGCGTCCACATCGACGAGGTCGGCCACGTCCGCACCGAGCGTGCGCTGTTCGATCATCGCCTCAGCCGCGCGCGTAGGTCTCGGCGCTCTTGCTCTCGAACTCGTAACCGACGAAGCCCTCCTCGCCGACGACCCATGCGTCGTGACCAGGCTCGATGACATAGGCGTCGCCCGGTCCCAGCTCCACATGCGTGCCGTCCTCGTGCTGCACGTGAAGACGCCCAGAGGCGACGGCACCGACGTGGCGCGCCTGGCAGGAGTCGGTGCCGGCTACGGGCTTGACACACTCGGACCATCTCCAACCCGGCTGCAGATCCAGGCGGGCCGCCGTCAGAGACTCCAGGTTGACCACGTCCACCTTCGTCTTGTCCGGCCTCCGCGTCTCGTCCGGAGAGTCGAAGCTCTTCTTGGTGATCCCGGCCATGCGCGTCCTCCTCGCTACGGGCGCCACCGTTTGACGCCTTACCGGGTGAGACGACGGAAACCGCTTTCCTTATTGCAAGTGCCGGTGGATGCAATAACTATGGGCTCGTCGTCGTCTTACGTATTGGAGCTCTGGCGCTCCGAGAGGATGAATGGGTGGAAACGGGGACACTTGCAGACAAGAAGGAGCGATTCCGCGAGATCACATCGCTCCACCTCGACCGGCTCTATTCCACCGCCCGCAGGCTCGTCGCGGATGACGCCGAAGACGCGGTACAGGAAACGCTCATGAAGGCGTACCAAGCCCTGGATCAGCTGCACGATGACGCGGCCGCCCGTCCGTGGTTGATCAGCATCCTCGTGAACTGCTGCCGAGACCGTGGGAGGGCAAGGTCCCGGCAGCCGCAGGAAGTGAATTTCGACGACGTCGACGACTTCTCGCTGTTCAGGAAGATCGCGCACGAGGACCCGTTTCCGTATTCGGACTCACTGCATCTCGACTTCCTGCAGCGCTTCGGCAGCGACGACGTGAAGACGGTGTTGCTTTCGCTGCCGGAGATCTACCGCGTCCCACTCGTCTTGGTCTACATGGACGGCTTCTCCACCAAGGAGGTTGCCAAGCTCGTGGACGCGCCGCTGGGTACCGTCCTCGCCCGGCTTCACAGGGGGCGCAAGCTGTTCGAGAGGAAGATGTGGGAGCATGCCGAGAGCAACGGGCTCCTCAAGGAGCGACCGCGATGATCAATTGCTCCGACGCCGTGAAGCAGCTGTGGGCTTACCTGGACGGCGACATCGACGCCGCAGACAAGGCAGCGGTCGAAGAGCACCTCGACGTGTGCAAGAGGTGCTGCGGAGAGGCTGAGTTCGCCGCCGAGTTGCAGAGGTTCCTCGCGTCGCACAACACCGAGCGACTTCCTGCCCCTACGCGAGATCGTCTGACCGCGTTCATCGAGTCGCTATGAACACCGTGGCAAGAGACCTGATGCATGGCACGGAGCTCAAGCAGCTCGTCCGCGAGGCTTACGCGTCGATCGATGAGGACACGACCGCCGTAGCGCACAAGCTCTACGCCCTCGACGAACTGGATCTCGTCCCCGCCGCGGCCGTTGCACGAGCGCTCGGCGTGAACAACCACCTTCGTTTCGCGGAGATCGAACCAGGCGAGACCGTCGTGGACCTGGGCTGCGGTGCCGGGATCGATAGCGTGATCGCGGCCCAGCGCGTAGGTCCCGCCGGTCACGTGATCGCGCTGGACTTCCTCCCCGAGATGCTCGAGCGAACAGCGGCAGCCGCGGCCGCGGCAGGACTGAGCAACGTCGAGCCGATCGAAGGCGAGATCGAATCGATCCCGCTGCCCGACGCAAGCGTCGACCACGTCATCTCGAACGGAGTCATCAACCTCTCTCCGCGTAAGGCCCGCGTGCTCGCCGAGTGCGCGCGGATCCTGAAACCGGGAGGAAAGCTGTGCGTGTCGGATCTCGCGGTCGAGGAGGAATCGCTGCCGACGGAGGTGTTGACGCATCCCGCGGCATGGGCCGGCTGAGTATCGGGGGCCCTGGCGGAGCGTGACTTCGTCGAGAAGCTGGACCGGGTGGGGTTCACCGCGATCGAGGTCGTTCATCGGACGCCGTGGACGGTGGATGACTGCGCGATCTACCCGCTCTTCACGCCGGAGCTCATCTCGCTGATGAGACGCCTGCTGCCTGCCTCCCAGGAGGGTCGCGTCGGCGACTCGATCGTGGTCAAGGCGCGTCGCGGCGGTTAGCGGGCGGTAGCCGGTCCGGCGCCGGCGGGCTTCGAGCCGATCCTGTTGCGCAAGATGCCGATGTGCTCGATCTCGAGCTCGACCACGTCACCCGGGCTCAGCTCGCGACCCAGGTCTAGCCCGCAGCAACCTCCGGGCGTGCCCGAGCCGTAGACGTCGCCCGGAAAGACGTCTTCTCCCGCCGAGACGTGTGCCAGCATCTGGCCCCAGCTCCAGTGCTTCTCGGACGAGCGCGCCCGCCCCCACTCCTCGCCGTTCACTCGGCAGGTCATCTCGAGGTCCGGCTCCGAGCCGACCTCGTCCGCGGTGACGATGCAGGGGCCGAGAGCGTTGGCGAAGTCCTTTCCTTTCGCGGGCCCCAACCACGCGCTCATCTCGTTCGCCTGCACGTCGCGGGCCGAGAAGTCGTTGAAGATCGTGAAGCCGAATATGTGGTCGGGCGCCTCATCGACCGCGATGTCCCGCCCCCGCCTGCCGACGATCATCGCCAGCTCTAGCTCGAAGTCCAGCCGCTGCGTGTACGGCGGCCACCTGCACTCGGCGTCCGGCCCGATGATCGTCCGGTGGTTGCCCTTGTAGTAGACCGGCGCTTCGTACCAGTAGTCGGGGACGGAGGCACTCCGACGTGCCGCTCCGCGCAGCACGTGATCCTCGAAAGCGAGGAAATCGCGCAACGACTGAACCCGGTCGAGGGGGCACAGCAGCCGCGTATCCTCCGGCGACAACAACAGGTCCGGCACCGTGGCCGCGGCTCGAACTACGTCGCGGACCTCTGTCCACACCTCTGGACCCTGCTGGATCAATACATCAGTCGAGACAAGGAACGGGCCCGTCTCGGGGTCGAGGCGCGTCCCGGTCACCTCGTTCCACGCGTCGAGCAGATCGACGGGAGGCGACACTCCCACCGCCACCGCGACGCGGGGTTGGTAGCCCCCGCGGTTCGATACGAATCGGTACAACCTCAAGCTGAGATATCCACCTACCGGTCGTCGAGCAGACCCATGCCGGCGGCCCAGGACGTCTCGTATTCGGTTGCAACGACCGCCTCGGCCTCTGGTGCGACGATCAGCGGTTTGTGCGTCTCGACCATCACCGCGACCTCGTCCGTACGCTGCTTCGTCTTCGATGCTTCGATCGCCGCGGGCTGAGGTCCGTGGTGGATCCCCTGCGGGTGCAAGGTGATGTAACCGACGTCGATGCCCGCGCGGCTGAAGAAGTTGCCTTCGTGATAGAAGAGCACCTCGTCCGCGTCGATGTTGGCGTGATAGAAGGGCACCTTCAAGACCTGCGGATCCTCTTCCAGCGGTCTCGGAACGAACGAGCAGATCACGAAGCCGTCGTTCTCCCAGGTGCAGTGCGCCGAGGGCGGCATGTGATAGCTGGGTGAATAGACAGGCCGGTGATCGAGGATGTTCAGCTTCACCGGCGACACATCCCCCTGCCACCCCACCACGTCGAGTGGGTGCCACGCGAAGAACAACGAGGTGAACTCGCCGTCGCGCTTCACGCGGACCTCGAACTCTCCCTCTTCGTCGTGCGGGTCGGGATCGGGGACCTGCATCATGCCGGGATCGAAATGCGCGTGCTTCCCCATCAATCCACGATCGGGAAGCCTGTACTCGCCGCTCCCTTCGATCACGAAGAAGAAGTTGTCCTCGCCCGCGGGGACGACGCGGTGGGTGGTCCCCTTCGGCATGATCACGTAATCGCCCGGCGCGAACTCAAGCGGGCCGTAGTCGGACTCGATCGTTCCGCTACCGCGGTGCACGAAGTAGCAGACGTCGCCGTCCGCGTCGCGCAGGAAGTACGGCATCGGCTGCGTTCTCCGCGACACATAGAGGCGCACGTCCTCGTTGCCGGCAATCAGCTGCCAGAAGCCATCCTCATCGATCCCGTCGTCCGGCTTCATCTCGTTCACGTTGATCGCCCGCGGCCGAAGCTTGCCCTCGATACGCGTCCACGCGGTCGGAGGATGACTCCGGTAGAGGTGAGATGCGCGGCCGAAGAAGGTTTCTCGTCCGTGCTCTTCCTCGTACGTCCCCTCGGGCACGCCTACATGCGCTTGCTTGGTGACGTTGCCTTTGGAATGAACGACGTCCAACGCCTACTCCTCGTCTACAGGTTGCCGCGAGCCGCCTGCTCGCGCTCGATGGACTCGAACAGCGCCTTGAAGTTGCCCGCCCCGAAGCCTTTCGCGCCGTGGCGCTCGATCACCTCGAAGAAGCAGGTAGGGCGGTCCTGCACGGGCTTCGTGAAGATCTGCAGCAGGTAACCGTCCTCGTCCTTGTCGGCGAGGATCCCATTACGTTGGAGCGCGTCGACCTGGTCTGCGATCTCGGGGACCCGCTTCTTGACGTCTTCGTAGTAGGTGCCCGGGACGCGGAGGAACTCGATACCCGCGCCCCTCATCGACTCGACCGTTGCCACGATGTCTCCCGTGGCCATGGCGATGTGTTGCACCCCCGGCGACCTGTAGTACTCGAGATACTCCTCGATCTGAGACTTGCGCTTGCCCTCAGCGGGTTCGTTGATCGGCAGCTTTATCTTGCCGTTGCCGTCCCACACCACCTTCGACATGAGTGCGGAGTACTCGGTCGAGATCTCCTCATCGGAGAAATGGCGAAGCTCGGTGAACCCCATGATCCTCTCGTAGAAGCTCACCCACTCGTTCATCTTGCCGAGCTCGACGTTGCCCACGACGTGGTCGATGTGCTCGATCCCGAACCCTTCCGAACCGTCATTCGCCAGGGGCTGAAACCCCGGAAAGAACGCCCCCGAGTAGTCCTGCCGGCTTACCAGAGAGTGGATCGTCTCCCCGTAGGTCGCGATCGCGGCCTTCACCAGCTTCCCGTGCTCATCCTCGAAGACCTCGGGCTCGTGAACGGACGTGGCACCGCGCGACCTGGCCACGCGATAGGCCTCTTCCGCGTCCGGGACTCGCAGGGCGACGTCGTGGACGCCGTCCCCGTGCTCCTTCACATGTTCCGCGATGGGACTCGAGGGGTCGAGGGCTCCGGTGAAGACCAGCCGGACGTCTCCCTGCTGCACGACCCACGACACCCGATCGCGGGTCCCCGTCTCCAACCCCATGAACGCGACGGGGGTAAAGCCCAAGGCCCTGTAGTAGTGCGCGGCTTGTTTGGCGTTACCGACGAAGAACTGCAGGTAGTCGATACCGAGTATCGGGAAGGAGTCTTCGTTGTTGTTCAGCACGCGCCACCTCCTTGTGGTTGCTCGGAGCTTACCGGCCTCGAAACTCCGGCGGCCTCTTGTCGAAGAAGGCCCGGACACCTTCGAGATGGTCCTCGGTGCGACCCGCAGCGCTCTGCGCCTCCACCTCCGCCTCGAGCTGGTCGTCGAGCGAACGATCCAGTGCCTCGTTGGTCAGCTGCTTCGTCAACGCGAACGCGGCCGTCGCCATAGTTGCAAGACGACCCGCGAAGGACCGCCAGTGAGACTCGAACTCGTCGGCCGGTATGACCTGCGAGAACAGCCCCAGCTCGAGCCCGCGCTGGGCGTCTACGGGATGGCCGCTCGCACCGAGCTCGAGAGCGCGAGCCGCACCCACCATCTTGGTCAGGAACCACAGGGCGCCGGAGTCTGGCACGAGACCCACCCTGATGAACGCCAGCACGAGCTTCGCGTGCTCGGACGCGATCCGGAAGTCGCACGCGAGCGCCAGGCTGGCGCCCGCGCCCGCAGCGACGCCGTTGACGGCGGCTATCACGGGCTTGGGCGCGGCCCGGACCGCACGGATCAACGGGTTGTAGCGCTCGACCAAGGTGGTGCCGAGGTCCGGGACCTCTCCCCGCTCGTACTGCGCGGCGAGCGCACCGAGATCTTCACCCGACGAGAACGCCCGGCCTGCACCGGTGATGACGATGCAACGGACGTTTTCGTCGCGCGAAGCTGCCTCGAGAGCGTTCAACAACTCGAGCCCGAGTTCGTCGTTGAACGCGTTCAGCACCTCGGGGCGACTGAGCGTCAGGATCGCGACGCCGTCTTCGACGGATCTGTTCAGAGTCATACGGCCGAGGGTAGCCCGAGTCTCCGGTCACGACCTCCACCCAGCCGCAGCATCGGGGTGCGGCGTGCGCTAAAGGGCGTCCGGTTGAGGTGCAGTTGCGTGAGGTGACGTGGACAGCAGCGGCTGCTCCTGATCGCGGGCCCTCTTCGGGAGGTGCACCGTGAACGTCGTACCGGCACCCTCCGCGCTGTCGACCTTGATCTCGCCGTTGTGAGCGTCTACGAGGCTCTTGACGATGTAGAGGCCCAGCCCGAAGCCGCCCTTGCCGCGCGTGTTCGATTGATCCACCTGGCGGAACCTGTCGAAGATGGTGTCCAACTGCTCCCGCGAGATGCCGCGTCCTCGATCTCGCACCGCGATCCGAGTCTCGGCTTGGTTCTCTGTCAAGAACACCTCGACCTTCCCCTCATCCGAGTACTTGAGCGCATTCTCGATGAGGTTCGAGAGGATCTGCTGCAGCGCACCCAGATCGCCCCACGCGTGTGGGGTATCAGGGTCAGTCGTTAGCGCGACCTCCCTCGAAGGATGCGCGTGTTGCAGGTCCGAGATGATGACCTCGGCAGCGGAACGCAGATCCACCAGCTCGCGCCGCAGCTTCGGCATCCCTGACTCGATGTGGGCAGTCGTCAGTATGTCCTGCACCAGGCGCAGCAATCTCTGCCCCTGCCGCTCGATCATCTCGATGAGCGTCGTCCGTTGCTCCGGTGACATCCTGCTGGATCGCTTCGACAACGTCGTGGCGGACCCGATGATCGCCGTCAGAGGCGTCCTCAGCTCGTGCGAGACCGTGGCGATGAAGTCGCTCTTCAACCGGTCCAGCTCCTCGAGCCTCTGGACGGTCTCTCGCTCTTGTTCGAGCAGGGCAGCGTTCGCGATCGCGATAGCTGCATGCTCTGCAAAGAGCTCGAGCGCCTCCAGGTCTTGCTGCGTGAAAATGCGATCGCCTTCGGTTTCATTGAGGTTCAGGATCCCTAAAAGCTCCTCGCCCCGCATCAGAGGGACGCATACCGACGACTGGATCCCGCGCTCCGGATGCGCGTGTGCCTCTAGCCCTGGTTCGACCTGATCGCTGTTGATCAACATCGGCTCGCGACGTGCCGCAACCGTTCCCGCGATGCCCTCTCCGATCGCCGTTCTCCCGGCAGCAACAGGCTCGGGGACTGTCCCGCTATAACTCACGACCTCCAGGTGGGTTCGGGTGTCGTCCAGCAACATGAGCGAGCCTTCGGTGCCTCCCAGCAGCTCTAGTGCGGAGGAGAGGATCATCCGGAGGATGTCTTGCAGATCTAGCGTGGTGTTGATGGCCTTGCCGACCTCCGATAGAGCGGAGATCTCCGCTAGTCGATTGGACAGGGCCGCGGTGAGGACCCGCTCCTCCACCAGCAGCATCGCGACCCGCCGCAGGTTTCTCTCCTGCTCGATGACGTAGACCAGGAAAGCGAGCGCCAGCCCCGCGAACAAAATGGCAACGATCCACGCGCCGAGGTGCTCGAAGACACGCAACTGGTCCGGGAGGAGGTCGCCGCCCAGGTATATGACTCCGATCGCGACAGTGGTCGCGACTACCAAGCCCAGAGACAGGGACCACAGCTGCGTCCGCCGCTTGTCGACGTCCGCCAGCGTGAGCTTCTCTCTCTTGACCCCGGCGGACCGAGCCGCGCTGACCGTTTGAGCGGAGCGGGTTAGCTCCTTCTCGGCCATGCCTCAGCCTGCTGGGCCGGCGCCTCCAGCACGTGCTTGTCCCGCAGGTCATGCTCGGGGACGGCAACGGGATAACGCGACGAGAAACAGGCGGTGCAGAAGTCTTCGGCCGGTACGTGCGTTGCGCCCAGCATCCCGTCGATCGACAGATACGCGAGCGAGTCCGCGGCGATGTGGTCACGTATCTCATCGACCTCCAAGCGAGAGCCGATCAACTCGTCTTGATCAGGCATGTCGATCCCATAGAAGCAAGGCCACTTGATCGGCGGTGACGAGATCCGCATGTGGACCTCGCGCGCGCCTGCATCTCGGAGCATCGCGACGATCTGCTTCGTCGTGTTCCCGCGCACGATCGAATCGTCCACGACCACGACGCGGCGCCCTTCGATGACCTCGCGGACGGGGTTCAGCTTCATCCTGATCCCCTGTTGGCGCATCGACTGCGTGGGTTGGATGAAGGTGCGGCCGACGTACCGGTTCTTGACGAACCCGTCGCCATAAGCGACGCCTGATCCTCGCGCGAAGCCCTGGGCGGCAGGCACGCCGCTGTCCGGCACCGGCATCACGAGCTCGGCTACGACCGGCGCCTCCTCGGCGAGCCGCTGGCCCATCCGGTACCGCGTCGCGTACACGTTCTGACCCATCAGCGTCGAGTCGGGACGTGCGAAGTAGACGTGTTCGAATACACAGGCAGCAGGACGGCGCGGCATGAAGTTCTCGCTGGTGAGCCCGTCGGAGTCGATGGTCACCATCTCTCCCGGTTCCACGTCCCGGATGAAGCGAGCACCAAGCAGGTCGAGGGCGCATGTCTCGGACGCGAGAACCCAACCGCCCCCGGGCAAACGTCCGATACACAAGGGCCGGAACCCGTGGGGATCGCGGGCGCCGAACAGACGGTGCTCGTTCATCATCGTGAAGGAATAGGCGCCGGAGAGCTTCGGCAGAACGTCCAATATCGCAGCGCGCATGTCGCCCTGGTTCGCGCGCGCTATGTGGGCTGCCACGAGGTCGGTGTCCGACGACGAGTTCAAACGCGCGCCCGCTGGGGTGGGATCGCCGCCCGCTTGCTTCAACGTCCCCGCCAGCTCCAGCGAGTTGACCAGGTTCCCGTTGTGAGCGAGCGCGATCTGGCCCGCAGGCGAGCTCTTGAAGGTTGGCTGGGCGTTGTCCCAGGAGGAAGAGCCGGTGGTCGAGTAGCGGGTGTGGCCGATCGAGACGAACCCGCGCAGGCTCTGCAGCACGGTCTCATCGAACGCCTGCGCAACCAGGCCGAGCTCCTTGTAGACCAGGATCGTCTCGCCGTCGGATATGGCGATACCGGCCGATTCCTGACCCCGATGCTGCAGGGCGTACAGGCCGTAATAGGTGAGCCTGGCTACGTCTTCGCCGGGCGCGTAGATACCTACGACACCGCAGGCGTCTCTCGCCTCCCCTGCCATCAGCTCATGCTAGCGGTCAAAGCCCGCCCGAACGCTCCTTCGAACACGTCTCTAGCAACCTCCAAACCCACCCCGAATGTTCCGAAATCCAGCCGATCCGGCACCACCGAGCCGGATATGTGCATGGGTACCCCGTATTCATCGGCGAGTTCCTGCACGGCCTCGACCCGCTCTGGAGCAAACGACACCACCGCGCGCGACGGAGACTCGGCGAACAGCATCCTGTGGGGCTCGTCTTCGTCGATCACAACCTCGAAGCCGAGGTCACCGGCAACCGCCGACTCGGCCATTGCGATCGCGACCCCGCCCTCGGCGCAGTCGTGCGCGGACGAGAAGATCGAGCGCGCGGCCCCCTCGATCAGGAATCGGTGCAACGCCGCTTCCGCCGACAGGTCGAGGCGCGGTGGACGCCCCGCCACGGTGCCGTTGACGGTCTTTGCGTATTCGCTGCCGCCGAAGTCGGCCGGATCGGTATCTCCTACCACGGCTATGAGATCGCCCGGCGAGCGGAAGGCGAGGCCCACCGCACGATGCGGATCGGCGACCGAACCAAGCATCCCGATCACTGGCGTGGGGTAGATGGCGCGGCCGTTCGTCTCGTTGTAGAAGGAGACGTTGCCTCCGGTCACGGGGGTTCCAAGCGCACGACAGGCGTCGCCGATCCCGCGCACCACCTCCGCGAACTGCCACATCACCTCAGCCTTCTCGGGGTTGCCGAGATTGAGGCAGTTCGTGATCGCGAGCGGCCGTCCTCCGACCGCGGCGACGTTTCGAGCTGCCTCGGCCACCGCGAGCCGCGCTCCCTGATAGGGGTCGAGGAAGCAGTACCGCCCGGGGCCGTCTACCGAGATCGCGGCCGCGACTTCCTGCCCGGGGAGTCTGATCACCGCTGCGTCGCCGCCCGGACCGATGACCGTCCCGAGGAAGATCATGTGGTCGTACTGCTCCCACACCCACCTCTTCGATGCGATCGCCGGTGAGCCCAAGAGCTTCAGGAAGGCCTCCTGTAGATCCGGTGGAGCCGCATCACCGGGATCGCTTCCCTGGAGTTCGTCCAGCCACGCCGGTCGTTCGAGTGGCCGGTTGTATACGGGACCCTCTTCCGCGAGCGCGTCGGCAGGAACGTCCGCCAAGACCTCCGACTCGCGGAGTACCTCGACCCGACCCGACTTCGTGACCTCGCCGAGCACGCTCGCCTGCAGCTCCCATTTCCGACAGATCGCCAGAACCGCGTCCACATCCGACGGATCCACAACCGCAAGCATCCGTTCTTGCGACTCCGAGATCATGATCTCGAACGGCTCCATGTCCGCCTCGCGGAGGTGGACGTTCGAGATGTCGAGATGCATCCCCGTGCCGGCCTTCGCCGCCATCTCCGACGTGGGGCACGAGATGCCTCCGGCGCCGAGATCTTGGAACCCCACCAGAAGTCCCCCGCGCACGAGCTCGAGACACGCCTCGATCAACAACTTCTCGGTGAACGGGTCACCGACCTGAACCGACGGTCGCTTCTCGCTCGAGGTTTCGTCGAACTCGGCCGAAGCAAGGACGCTCGCGCCGCCGATGCCGTCACGGCCGGTTGCGGACCCGATGAGGATGACGGTGTTTCCCTCGCCCTCGGCCCGTCCGTGCATGAGCCGGTCCTCGACCACCCCAAGGCATGCCACGTTCACCAGTGGGTTCTCGGCGTAGCAGTCCTCGAAGATCACTTCGCCACCCACGGTCGGCACCCCGATCGAGTTGCCGTAGTTAGAGATCCCGTGCACGACGCCGTCGACCAGATAGCGAGTGCGGGCGTCGTCGAGCGGCCCGAATCTCAGCGGGTCCATCAGAGCGATCGGCCGCGCGCCCATCGAGAGGATGTCGCGAACGATCCCGCCCACGCCCGTAGCGGCGCCGTTGAAAGGTTCGACGAACGAAGGGTGGTTGTGAGACTCGATCTTCCACGCCACGGATACGCCGGGCGCGATCTCGACGATCCCGGCCCCCTCCCCCGGACCGACGAGGATGTGAGGAGCTTCCGACGGAAGCCCGCGCAGGTGGATGCGGCTCGACTTATAGGAGCAGTGCTCGCTCCACATCACCGAGAACATGGCGAGCTCCGTGTAGGAGGGGTCCCGGCCGAGCCGCTTCTTGATCGCGTCCAGCTCGTCGTCGGTGAGGCCGAGCTCGCGGTGGAGCATCGCTACCGCGCTCACACGACCGCTTTGTTGCGGTCGGAGATGTGGTCGAGCAACGAGCCCAGCAACACGATCCCATCGGTCGATCCAAGAAGCTGCTCGCAGGCGCGCTCAGGATGCGGCATCAACCCGAATACGTTGCCTGCCTCGTTGCAGATGCATGCCACGTCATCCGCCGACCCGTTCGGGTTGTCTACGTAGCGCAGAACGATCTGATCGTTCGCGCGCAGGCGCTCGAGCACCTGGGGCTCGGCGTACCAGTTCCCTTCGAAATGGTTGATCGGGATCCGCAGCACGGCGCCTGCTTCGGCGCGGGAAGTGAAAGGAGTGCGTGCGTTCTCCACCCGGAGGTCCACCCAGCGACACAGGAACTTCAAGCCGCTGTTCTTTCGCAATGCGCCTGGAAGCATCCCGGCTTCGCACAGGATCTGGAACCCGTTGCAGATGCCGAGGACGAGCCCGCCGTTCTCCGCGTGTGCCCGCACCCCCTCCATCACGGGTGAGAAGCGCGCAAGGGCGCCGGTGCGGAGATAGTCACCGTGCGCGAAACCTCCGGGCAGCACCACCAGGTCGGCCTCCGGCAGCGACGCCTCCGCGTGCCACACCATCTGCACGTCGGTTCCCAGCGCGGTGAACGCCGCGCGTGCGTCGACCTCGCAGTTCGAGCCGGGAAAGACGATGACCGCGACGCAAGCCTTCATCCGATGGTCACCTCGTAGGACTCGATCACCGGGTTAGCGAGGAGGCGTTGACACATGTCCTCGACTTTCATCCGCGCGTCATCGCGACTCTCTGCCTCGACCTCGAGTTGGATCCTCTTCCCCACCCGGACGTCGCGCACGCCCGGGTACCCAAGCACCGGAAGCGCCCGCTCGATCGTCTGTCCTTGCGGATCGGCGATCCCAGGCTTCAGCATCACGTCCACCTGAGCTAGGTAGGACAACCCGCCCCCCCGCGTAGAAGCGTCGCGGCCGCCGGCACGCCGACAACCAGCGCTAGAGATAGAAGCACCGTTCCCGCGCCCGCTACCGCGCGTATGCCGGTGAGACCGGAGGACGACTCGACGCCGCGGACCAACAAGAACACCGACCAGACCAAGGCGCTGACGCCGAGGGCGATGGAGAACGCAGCCCACGCGGTCGAAACCGGATCAACGAGCTCGGTCGTTGTGAAGGTGTCCTGACCCACGATCAGGAGATCGAGCGGGAGCAACAAGAAGAGCGCGAAGACCTGAGGGAATGCGGCGGCGCCCCACACCAGACGGAGCTCGTGAGGATCCGGCCGCTCACCATGGAGCGAACCGAGCAGGCGAGGCGCGATGCGGCCCCACACCGACTGCCCCGCGAGGCCCAGGATCGCGCCGAGGAGGCCGGTCGCAACGATGTAACCGGTGAGGTACTGAGGGTTGCAGACCTCGCGCGCGCCGATCAGGGCCCCCACCTTCAGCCACAACAGGGCGGTAGCCACCCCGCCGATCGCCGCCAACACCAGGGGCGCTGCGCCTTCGGCAGGACGCAGCCCTACACGCTGGCGTCGTTCGGCATTGGCGAGCGCAGCGCGAAAGCCGTCGCGGGGGGACAGCAACACCGAGCGAAGCGTCAGGCCGAGCCGAGCCGATGCGTTCGACCGCGCTCGCGATCCCCCTGTCATCGCGCCCCGCCGCGTCGCGTCGCTTTGACTCAGCGCGCCACCTCCGCCAACCAAGCCTCGAAGGAACGGCCGCTCACCTTCTCGTACGCCTCGATGTACCTCGCGCGCGTCGCCTGGACGACGTCGTCCGGCAGGTCCGGCGGCGGCGGGGTGCGATCCCACCCGCTGTCGTTCAACCAATCCCGGACGTACTGCTTGTCGAACGAAGGCTGCGATTTCCCCGGCTCGTACAGGTCCTGCGGCCAGAAGCGGCTGGAGTCCGGCGTCAACACCTCATCGATGAGGATGACCTCTCCATCCACCACTCCGAACTCGAACTTGGTGTCGGCGATGATCACGCCGCGCTCCAGCGCCAGAGCCGAACCCTGCTCGTAGAGCGCCAGCGCGTAACCCTTCGCCGTCTCGTAGATGTCGGCGCCGGCGACCTCGGCCGCCTGGGCCTCGGTGATGTTCTCGTCGTGGCCGGTCACTGCCTTCGTCGCGGGGGTGAGGATCGGCTGCGGCAGCCGGTCCGACTCGCGCAGGCCTTCCGGCAGCCGGTGACCGCAGACCTCACCCGTCTTTTTGTAGTCGCTCCAGCCGGAGCCCGAGAGGTAACCCCTCACGACGAACTCGATCGGCAACGGTTCGGCACGGCGGCACAGGGTCGCGCGACCGGCGAGATCGTCTATGCCGACGTCCGGCAGGTCCTGCTCCCGTACAGAGATCAGGTGGTTAGGGCACATGGAGCTCGTCACCTGGAACCAGTGGTGCGATAGCCCCGTCAGCACCTTGCCCTTGTCAGGCACGTCCTGAGGCAAGACGACGTCATAAGCGCTGATCCGGTCGGACGCTACGAGGAGCAGCTGATCGTCACCCACCGCGAAGAGCTCGCGCACTTTGCCGGAACCGACGTGCCGAGTAGTAGTCATCTAAAGCGCCTCCATACGTTCGAAGATGGTTTCTGCGTTGCGCACATAACGAGACTCGTCGAAGCACTGTTCGATCTCATCTGGGTCTAGATGCTGTGTGACGTCTGGGTCGGACTTCAAAAGCTCCTTCAACGGACGGCCCTCATCCCACGCTTTCATCGCGTTCCGCTGCACCAAGGCATACGCCTCCTCTCGCTGGAGCGTTCCCTTCGCGAGCAAGGTGGTGAGCACGCTCTGTGAATGCACCAGACCCCACGAGGCGTTGAGGTTCTCGAGCATCCTCTCGGGATAGACGACGAGTCCTTCCACCACCCACCGCATCTTCTCGAGCATGTAGTCGAGCAACAGACAAGAGTCGGCGAAGGTGACACGTTCCACCGACGAGTGTGAGATGTCGCGCTCGTGCCACAGCGCGACATTCTCGAAGCCGGTCTGCGCGTACGCGCGCAGGAGCCGCGCCAGCCCCGTGACGCGTTCGGTCACGATCGGGTTGCGCTTGTGCGGCATGGCCGACGAGCCCTTCTGGCCTTCGGCGAAAGGCTCCTCGACCTCTCTCACCTCTGTGCGCTGGAGGTGACGGATCTCTTGCGCGAAACGCTCGAGCGACGCCCCCGTGATCGCGATCGCGGCCAGGAACTGCGCGTGGCGGTCCCGCGCGACGACCTGGGTCGCGGCGTCTTCTATGGCCAACCCGAGCCGATCGCAGATGTAGCTCTCCACCTGGGGGTCGAGCTGCGAGTACGTCCCGACCGCACCGGAGATCTTGCCCACGGCAACCTCGTCGCGCGCTCGCCGAAGCCGCTCGCGGTCTCGGCCGAGCTCGAAGACCCAGCCCGCCAGCTTTGTGCCGAAGGTCGTGGGCTCGGCGTGCACCCCGTGCGTACGCCCGGCCATCAGCGTCGTCTTGTGCTCGAGCGCTTTCTTTCTAACCGCCTGGGTGAGCCGTCCGACGCCCTCGATCAACAGGTCTCCCGCGTCGCGGAGAGCCACCGCCGTTGCGGTGTCCAAGACGTCGGAAGACGTCATGCCGTAGTGGATATGGCGGCCCGCCTCGCCGACGTTCTCTCTCACGTTCTCGACAAAGGCAACGACGTCGTGGTGGCGGGTGGCCTCGATCTCCTCGATCCGCGCTACATCGAACGCGCCCTTCTCCTTTATCTGCGTCAGGTCCTCCACCTCGACCTCGCCGAGGCGAACCCGTGCCTCTACCGCCAGGATCTCGATCTCGAGCCAGCGGGAGAACTTCGCCCGTTCCGAGAAGATCTGAGACATCTCTTCGCGGCTGTAACGGGGGATCACGAGGCCATCCTAGTGACCGGTTCGGTAGGCGCCAGCAGACCCCCGACGGTCTCCAGGACCAGGTGCTGGATCTCGTCGTCAAGGGCGGATCCAGCGATGGCGGAACGGCGGATAGCCGCCTGTGGGACATCCATCAGAGCGAACCGAGCGCGGGCGAGGGAGACGCCGGGGACCCGAGCCGCATACCTCGCCAGGGCATCCGTGATGTCGTTCGCGAGCCGGACGGCCCGGCGCGCCAGGACCGGCGGCCACTCCGTGGTGGTGAAGGCGCTGCGGGTGTGGAGGAGGAAGAAGGTGGCCTCGGCCGGGCGCCTGCGGGCCCAGTCAAGCATCAGGCTCACGGCCGCGATGGCGGCAGTGGCCGGGTCCGGCCCGCCGAGGGCGCCCGCGAGCTCGCCCTGGAAGCGCTCGCCGATCCTCAACCACGCCGCCGCGAGGAGCGCGTCGCGGGAGGGGAACCGGTGGTAGATCGAGCCGCTCGGCGCCCCCAGGACGTCAGCCACCATGGCGATCGTGACCTCGGCGGGGCTGCGGCGGCGGAGGACCTCGACGACCGCGTCGAGGATCTGCTCGCTCGAGTACTTCGGGGGTCGCGCCACAAAATGAGGCTAGCCTCGCAAACGGTTCTAGAGACGGATTTCGCTTACAGCTTTAGGCCCTCGGATAGCTCGCGCTTGTAGTCGCGGAGCTTCGCCCGCAGGTCATCGTCGCCGGTCGCCAGGATCTGGACCGCCAGCACCGCGGCGTTCTTCGAGCCGCCGATGGCCACCGTCGCCACCGGGACGCCGGGCGGCATCTGGACGCAGGAGTAGAGCGCGTCGGCGCCGGCAAGTCCCTCCTGATACAGAGGCACGCCGATGACGGGCAGCGGGGTGTGCGCAGCCACGACCCCGGGGAGGTGAGCGGCGAGGCCGGCACCGGCGATCAACACGCGCAGGCCGCGTCCCTCCGCGGTTGCGGCGTACTCGCTCACCCGCGCGGGTTTGCGATGGGCGGACATGACCTCGCTCTCGTAGGAGACGCCGAAACGGTCGAGCACTGCGTGTGCCTTGTCCATGACAGCACGATCGGAGTCGCTTCCCATGACGATGCCAACCAGCGGTTCCATTTCTAGAGAGCCTCCTCACTTTGTTCGGCGCGCAGCGCTATGTCGCCGCGCACATGCTTTCCCTGGAACTCGATGACCTCGGCCGCCGCGTATGCGCGCCGCCGCGCTACCGCGAACGAGGCCCCAATCGCGGAAACCGCCAGAACCCGGCCCCCGCTCGTCACGACGCGATCCCCCGCCGCCTGCGTGCCGGAGTGGAATACGAGGACGTTCTCCATAACTCCAGCTCGGTCGAGGCCGGTGATCTCGTAGCCCATCTCGTAGGCGCCCGGATAGCCGCTAGAGGCGAGCACGAGGCAAACGCAGGCCTCGCGCGACCACTCGAGTGCTGTGCCGTCCAGCTCACCGGCCGCCGCCGCAAGAGCTACCTCCCCGAGATCCGACCGCAGGCGAGGCAACAGCGCCTGCGTTTCGGGATCGCCGAACCGCGCATTGAACTCGACCACCTTCGGTCCTTTGCTCGTAAGCGCGACCCCCGCGTACAGCGCTCCGACGAATGGAGCTCCCTCCGCCGCCGACTGCTTGATCATGGGCTCCATCACTTCGGTCACGATCTGTTGCGCGAGGTCCGCCGGACACGCGGGAACAGGACTGTACGACCCCATGCCGCCGGTGTTCGGACCGGCGTCTCCGTCGAGCGCCCGCTTGTAATCCTGCGCCGGTTCGCAGGCGAGGACGCGGGTGCCGTCGCTGAACGCGATCAAAGAGGCCTCCTCGCCGTCGAGGAACTCCTCGATCACGATCGTTGCCCCCGCGGCGCCGAACCTGCGTTCGACGAGGCGTTCGTTCACCGCACGCACCGCCTCGTCGCGCTCTGCTGTGACCACGACCCCCTTGCCCGCGGCCAAGCCGTCCGCCTTGATGACGTACGGGGGTCCCAGCTCATCGAGGTATCGGATGGCGTCTTCGGGCTCGCCGAACTCGCGCCACGCGGCCGTCGGTATCTGTGCTCGCTCCATGAGCGCCTTCGCATACGTCTTCGAACCCTCTATCCGCGCCGCCGCCCTCGAGGGTCCGAAGACCGCGACGCGTTCCTCCCGCAGGTGGTCGGCTAGGCCGTTCACGAGCGGCAACTCGGGTCCCACGACAACGAGGTCGGGACGCGTGTCGCGGGTCAGACGTACGACGTCGAGGGGGTCGTCGATCGCGCACGCGACGGTTTCGCCGAGCGTGGCCATCCCGGGGTTTCCGGGAGCGCATATGACCTCTCCGACGCTGCTCGAGCGAGACAAGGCCCAGGCGAGGGCGTGTTCGCGCCCGCCCGACCCAAGGACCAGTACCTTCACGACGTACGACTCACCCGGCCATCTGGACGATCTCATCCCTGCCGGGGCCGACCGAGACCCAGGACGCGTGCACACCGACGAGACGCTCGATCTCCTCTATATATCCGCGCGCCTCCTTGGGCAGATCGTCCACGCGGCGCGCCGCAGTGATGTCCCTCGACCACCCGGGAAACGTCTCGTAGATCGGCCGGCACTTGTTGAAGATCGTCTGGTTGGGTGGGAAGTGCTCGTAACGTGCGCCCTCGTATTCGTATGCAACACATACCTTGATCTCGGAGAACTGCGAGAGGACGTCGAGTTTGGTTACCACCAGCTCCGTCAGCGTGTTGAGCCGCGCCGCGTAGCGACCGGCAACCGCATCGAACCAGCCGCAGCGCCTCTTACGGCCGGTGGTGGTTCCGTACTCCCCCCCTGCCTCCACCAATATGTCGGCGTCGGCGGGGTCTGCTTCGGACGGGAAGGGTCCCGATCCCACGCGCGTGCAGTACGCCTTCGAGATGCCGATGATGCGCGTGATGTCGCGGGGGCCCACGCCCGCTCCCGCGCACGCCCCTCCCGCTATCGGGTTAGACGACGTCACGAATGGATACGTGCCGTGATCGAGGTCGAGAAGGGTTGCCTGCGCGCCTTCGAACATCACCGTCTTGCCGTCATCCAGCGCACGCTGGATGATTGGATCCGTATCCGCGATGTGGGGCGCCAGACGCTGCGCATAAAAGAGGTACTGCTCCTCTATCTGCTTCGCGTCCAGCGGCAGCCGCCCGTATACCCGCGCCAGGATCAGGTTCTTCTCCTTGAGTGCGACCTCGAGCTTCGCGGTGAAGATCTTGGGGTCCAGCAGGTCTTGCACCCTTAGCCCGACCCGCGTTGCCTTATCCGCGTACGCAGGCCCGATCCCGCGCTTCGTCGTCCCCAGCCGGTTCTTGCCGAGTCGTCGCTCCGTCACCCGATCCAACTCCAGGTGGTACGGCATGATCAGGTGCGCGTTGCCGGAGACGAGGAGCCTGCCGGTATCGATGCCGCGCTCCGACAGCGTGTCCAGCTCGTCCAGCAGTACCTGCGGGTCGACGACGACGCCCGGCCCGATGATGGGGATGCAGTGCTCGTAGAGGATCCCGGTCGGAACCAGATGAAGCGCGTAGCGCTCTCCCTCGACGACGATCGTGTGGCCGGCGTTGTTCCCGCCCTGGTAGCGCACCACGAGGTCCGTCCGCTTGGCGAGGAGGTCCGTGACCTTCCCCTTGCCTTCGTCACCCCACTGGGTGCCGACGAGGGCTACCCCCGGCACGGCAAGCCGCGCTTCCCCCGCACTAGCGCTCGATCCGGAACTTGATCCGCACGTGGGTGAGGTATTCGTTGATCCGGCCGTCGGCGACGGTGCAAGACGTGTCGAGGACCTCCATTTGGGTGATGCCGCGGATGGTCCGGGACGCCTCGGTCAAAGCCTGGGTCGCGGCGTCCTTCCACGATTCCGACGACACTCCGACGAGGTCGATCGTCTTGATCACCGCCACCAGCAGTCCTCCTTCAGGGGGTTCTCGTCTCGTGGAGAGGCATCTCCGAGCGCGGCGATTCTACTTAGCACCCCGTGGACACGAGCGGCTTCCGGGACGAGATACCGGGAGCTACGGGCTAAACAAGCGTGACAGGGGCGCCGATGTACCCTTTCGGCGCAAGATGCGTTACAGCTGTACATCGTTGTTGCTGGTAAACCCATTGAGGGGATACAGATGGACACCGGCCTCGTGCAAGGCATGATCCTGGGCCTCGTGGCCCTAGCCGTCATCGTGCTCATCGCGCTGCTGATCACGCTCGTCGCGATCCGGCGTGCGCTGGAGGAGCTGGCAAGCTCCGCGCAGATGGGCCGTGGAACGGGCCAGCTGTCGACGACCGAGCCAGCCGCGACCGGCAGCACCGCCCACTCCGACCCGCTCGGGTACGGCGGCACGGCGCAGGGGCCCGGCCGAACGGCTGCGCCCGCGGCGTCCGCAGGGGACGCGGGCTCGGTAGCCGAACCGGCTACCGCGACCCAGCCGGCGGCGTCGACCAGCGCGACCGGAGCCGCGGCGACGATCCGCTCGGTTCTCGAGCACCACGGGCTAGGCGAGACGCCGTCGTCGTCCGGAGCCTCTTACCAAGAGCCCGTTGCTCAGCCCGCTGCAGCGGAGCCGGTGGTGGGCAGCGTCTTCGCGGCGCACGCCGACGACCCGCAAGAGGAGCCCTTCCAGCGAGAGGGTCGCTGGTGGTTCCGGCGAGGTGACGAGCTGCTGCTGTACGACGAGACGACGGGGCAATGGGAGCCCGCTCCGGCCACGTCAATGCCGGGCCAGCCCGCGGCCGCGCCCGCAGCGCAACAGGTGAGTCAGACGACGGCGGCAACCTCGCCGATGGCGACCGTCGAGGAGCAGACCGCGTCTTTCTGGAAGTGCGCCACCTGCGGAGCGGTGAACGGCTCGACCGCCGCAACCTGCCGGATGTGCTTCGCGGCTCGGCCCTAACCGCCGCCGCGCGGATCTTCTCGGGACAACCGCTCTAGATACCGTCCAACCGCGGGCAGTGTGATGTCGCGGCCCGATGCCGCAACCACGATCAGCAACAACCAGACCGTCACGCCCGCGACGAACACCACTCGTGTCAGCGCGGCTGACATCGACGACGCCGCATACAGCGCAAGCGGCCACAGCAACCCTATGAGGATCGCTTGCAGTCCGTGGAAGCGCGTGCGGGCGTCCGCCCCTAAGAGGTACGCCGCAAGACCGGAGACAGGAAGCAATAGGTAAGCGAGCGCGGCCATAGCGCCATGGTAAGGAGTCCCCGGCAGATGCCACCGCGTACCCAGGGTTCCGTTTCGGCGCAACGGGGATGATGACACGATGAGCAACCGCCTAGCGCAAGAAACCAGTCCTTACCTGCTGCAACACCAGAACAACCCCGTTGACTGGTACCCGTGGGGTGAAGAGGCGCTCGAGCGGGCGCGGCGGGAGGACAAGCCGATCCTCCTGTCCGTTGGCTACGCCGCTTGTCATTGGTGTCACGTGATGGAGCGAGAGTCATTCGAGGACGAGGCGACGGCTGTCGTCATGAACGAGCACTTCGTGTGCGTCAAGGTGGACCGGGAGGAGCGTCCGGACATCGATGCCATCTACATGGATGCCGTCCAGGCCATGACCGGACAAGGCGGATGGCCGATGACCGTCTTCCTGACGCCAGACGGAAAGCCGTTCTACGGAGGCACTTACTTCCCGCCCGACGACCGGCACGGGCTGCCCTCGTTCACGCGGCTGCTGGATGCGGTCGCTGAAGCGTGGCGCGATCGGCGCCAGGACGTCGAGCTGCAGGGAAAACAACTCGTCGAGCAGATGGATCCGCTGGCTCGGCTGCGCCCGAGCACCGAGCTGATCACCTCTCAGATCCTCGATGCCGCGTTAGCCGGTCTCCGCTCTTCCTTCGATGAGGAATGGGGTGGCTTCGGCAGAGCTCCGAAGTTCCCTCAGCCGATGACGCTCGACCTCGCGATGCGTCTGAACCGACGCGGGCGGGAGGACGCCGCGCGGATGGTCCGGCGGACGCTCGATGCGATGGCGGGCGGCGGGATGTTCGACCAACTGGGTGGCGGGTTCGCCCGCTACTCCGTCGACCGCTACTGGCTAGTACCGCATTTCGAGAAGATGCTCTACGACAACGCCCAGCTGTTGCGGACGTACGCACGCTCGTGGCAGATCTCCGGGAACGCGCGCGATGCAGAGGTGGCGCGCGCCACCGCGAGTTGGATGCTGAGCGAGATGACCGATCCCGCAGGGGGCTTCTGGTCTTCGCTGGACGCGGACTCGGAGGGAGAAGAAGGCAAGTTCTACGTGTGGTCTCTTGCGGAGGTGAAGCAGGTCACGGGTGCCGACGCGGACGCTGCGATAGCGCATTGGGGTGTCACAGAAGACGGGAACTTCGAGGGCAAGAACATCCCCGTCTACGCGTCCGATCCATCCGATGCCGAGGCGATCGAGAGGGCGCGCGCCGCTCTGCTGGAGCGCCGGTCGCAGCGGGTGCGCCCGGGCACAGACGACAAGGTCCTCACCGCGTGGAACGCTCTTGCCGCGTCCGCTCTCGCGGAAGCCGGTACGACGCTCCGAGAACCGGAGTGGGTCGCCGCGGCGGAGCGCGCCATGCGGTTCGTGTTCGACACCTTGGTCGTAGACGGAAGATTGATGCGAGCTTACCGCCAAGGCGTGGTCAATCACCTCGGCTTCTCCGAGGACTACGCGTTCGTCTTGGAGGGCTGTCTGTCGCTGTACGAGGCGACGTTCGACGACGTCTGGCTCGACAGAGCGCGGTGGGCAGCGGACGAGGCGATCCGGTTGTTCCACGACCCTGAGGCCGGAGGCTTCTTCACCACCGGCACGGACGCGGAACAGCTCGTGACGCGGGCGAAGGACCTCGTGGACAATGCGATCCCGGCGGCCAACTCCGTTCTAGCTCTCGAGCTACAGCGGCTCGCGCTGTTCACCGGAGAGACCTCTTACGAAGAGAAGGCCGTTGACGTCCTCCGGCTGCTGCACCAGCCGATGACACGTTCGCCGCTCGGCTTCGCGCACGTGCTTTGTGCCGTCGACTTCTACACCGGCGATCCCGTCGAGATCGTCCTCGTCGGCGGCCGGGGCTCGGGAGAGACGGACGCGTTGCTGGACGTGGTGCGCTCGACCTACACGCCGAACAGCATCCGCCTCCTCGTCGAACCGGGCCGCGATGAGCCGCCGATCGTGCGGGGTAAAGGCCTCGTCGACGGTCGCGCTACCGCCTACGTCTGCCACCGTGGTGCCTGCAAGGCCCCGGTCACGGACGCCGCAGCACTCTCCGCGCAACTTGCCTGAGTCTCGATGAGCGGCATCAAGATCAACCGGTCGCTGACGGTGCCCGATCAGGAGATCGAGTTCCGCTTCACCACGTCCGGAGGCCCCGGAGGCCAGCATGCGAACAAGGCGTCGACCCGGGTGGAGTTGATCTGGAACGTGTCGAGGTCCGCCGTGTTGGGGCCGCGCCAGCGCCAACGCCTGCTCCATGGCCTGCGCCACCGCGTCGACGCGTCGGGGAACCTGCGCCTGGCAAGCGACCGGAACCGCTCGCAGATGCAGAACCGGAACGAGGCGATCGAGCGCTTCCGGACGCTGGTGAGCGCCGCCCTGATCCCCCCGAAGAAGCGGGTGGAGACGAAACCGACCAAGGCTGCGCGGGAGAAGAGGCTCATCGAAAAGAAGCAGCGCAGCGAGGTGAAGCAGAAACGGAAGGTCAGGCTGGACGACTTCTAGGGCGCTACTGCTAGCTCGGCCAGGGCATCCGCCACGTGATCCCACGACCACCTCGCCCGCGCCAGATGAACCGCTGCCTCCTCTAGAGCGAGCCGCTGTTGCAGGGGGATCCCCAGCACGCGGTCGATCGCCGCGGCCAGCCCCTCGACTGGCATCGCAGGGTCGAACGTCAGGAGCCCCGGTCGCCCGATCGCTTCTTCGATCGCAGACCCCGCTTCGCCTATCCCGGAGTGAGCGGGAACGATAGGCAGAACGCCGGCCGCGGCCGCTTCCGCCGCGACCATGCCGAACGCTTCCGGCACTACGGACGGAACCGCGAGGGCGTCGAAGCTCGGGAGTAACTGAGACAGCTCCCGGTGTTCCAGCCGCCCGGTGAACTCGATCTGGAGGGTCCGAGCCGCTTCGGCATAACCAGGAGGAGCGGCTTCGAGGAAACGCACCAGATGGCTGAGCGGAACGCCCTCTCCGCGCCGCGCCACCGCCAGCATCGCCGCGACATCACCAGCTCGCAGCGCGGCCGCGAGGCTGCGCAGGTCGGGCTCGAACCCGCCGTATCCAACGACGACCGTTCGATGAACCTCGCGGCAGAGCGGAAGCGCGGCCAGCAGGTGGTGAACGCCCTTAGAGGCGATGAGCTTGCCGACATAGCCCACGGTCCCTGTGTTGGTGGAACGACGGCGCGGCTGGAAGACGTCAACGTCGCATCCCGGATTCACCACCGCCGCACGCTCTTTCCAACCCGGAACGAAAGCCGCCGCCTCTTCGACCATGTAGCGGCTCCCGCCGACGACGCGGCTAGCGGCACCGAGCCCGGTCGCCGCGTGCTGCACATAACGAGGCTGCTTCTTCACCGCGTACTCCAGGGCGCTGCCGTGGAGCTTCGCGAGGTACGAGCCACCCGTGACGGCGCACGCTCTCCGGGCGATCTCGGGCCCCATGACCTCGTGGCCCGTGATGATGGCGTCCGGCTCGAACCACCGGATCGCGCTGATCATCGCTTCGACGTTGCGCTGGGTGTAATCGGATAGCTCATCGTCCGACAGATCCACGAAACGCTTCACCTGGAAGCCCGCGTATTCGTCGTAGACGTAGACCGGCAGCAACCCGCCGATCTCCGGACGCAGGAGCCGGCATCGACCGGTCGCGGAGGCCGGTCCCTCCGCCGATCGCAGCCGGAACGACGCGTTGTCACCGCTGAGATCACCGGCCTCGTCCACGAAGTCGAACTGTTCCGTCGCTCGCTCCTGGCACATCAACAAGACGTCGTGACCTCTCCGCCGCCAGCTGCGCGCGAGGTTCGCGGTGAAGACGTTCGAGCCCGATCCCGTAAGGAGGTAGCCGTGCCAGAGCAGGATCTTCATCGGCCAGAACCTAAACTCGCCCGATGCTGCTGGACCTCTCCCTGCGCGCGACCATGCGCAACTTCTCCACGCTCTTCCTCGTCGTCTTCATCGCGCTCGCACCACTGCACCTCGCCTACGGCCTGGTCTTCCACGACGTGCTCGAGCTGCGGGAGCTGCACCCTGCGATCAACGCGTTCCCGCCCAGCCGGCTGGTGCGAGGTGTGGGTCGCGCCGCTCTGGCGCAGGCGGCGATCTGGTTCTGGATCCTCGCGCTGATCGAGGTTCTCGCTATCCCGGTTTTCCTGCGCGTCTCCCGAGACGTTCTTTCGAAGGACGGACAGGGAGAAGTTCCAACCGCACTCGGCGCATGGCGGTCGATCCGTCAACCCGCCGAGATCGCTATCGGCACCATCACCGGCAGCAGAGGCGCTGCCGTCGCCGGCGGATCGCTGATCGCGATAGTGGTCGGGGCGCTCGTGCAGATGATCGGGATGACCGTGGTCGACCTGCTACCGGACAGCGTCGCGTTCGCAGCGATCCCGCTGACTCAAGCGGCGGCGCACTCGGCAGGCGCTCCCTTCTTCCTGGTCGCCCTGACTTACGCACTTGCCGCGGCGGGTACCGCCCCGGCGGAACGGCTTCCCGATCTCTTCTAGAGGCCCGCGAAGAGATCGTCTTCAGGAAGGTCGCTTTCCACGTGGGTCGCGACCAGCGTGTAGTCCTCCCAGGGGTAGACCTTCCGGTGGATCTCGTCGGGGATCGCGAACCAGAAGCTGTCCGGGTCGATCTGAGTCGCGTGCGCCAACAACGCCTTCGAGCGCAGCTCGATGTAGTCGGCGACATCCACCTGTGTCGAGATCTCGGGATCCTCGAACCCCATCTGATCCCAGTTCTCCAGCCACCCCGCGTACGGGCTCTCGATTCCCTCCGCGGTCGCCGCATCGGAAAGTATCTGCATCCTCTGCTTGCTGAAGGTTGCGAAGTAGTAGAGCTTGGACGGCGCCCACGCGGGACCTGCTTCCGGAAACCTGTCAGGATCGCCCGCCGCGAAGAACGCCTCTCTTCCCCACTCGTGCACCCTTACGTGGTCGGGATGCTCGTACCCCCGAGATTCGTCGTACGACAACACCACCTCAGGCTTCTCAGTGCGGATGATCTGAACCAGCTTCCCGATCGCCTCAGCAGGATCTGCCTTACAGAACGCCGCGGGGTGGTCGTTCGCGGGCGAACCCGGCATGCCGGAGTCGCGATAGCCGAGGTGATAGATCTTCTCTACGCCGAGCAGGTCGCAAGCAGTCGCTAGCTCGGCTTCGCGCAGCTCGGGCATCCGTTCCTTGATGCCGGGCTTGTCCATACGAGGATTGAGGATGTCTCCTTCCTCACCTCTAGTTGCGCACGCCAGCACCACGCGCACGCCTTCGCGTGCGTAGCGCGCCATGGTGCCGGACCCCTTCGATGATTCATCGTCGGGGTGGGCGTGGATCGCCAGCAAGCAACGTTGTTCTTGCGACACGCTTGTAGGCTACCCGGCGCATGTCTAGCGCTCAGTCCGGCGACTTCTTCGAGAAGGCGCGCGCGATCGCGGCGTCCGTTTTGTTCGCATGTGGGGCGGCCGCCATCATCGGCTCCCTGCTCGATTGGGTGACGGTGGAGGCGCAACCTCCGGACGTTCCCGCCGACCAGCTACACCGCCTCCCGCCGTTCTCCGGCATCGAGATCGGTGACGGGTGGGTCGTCATCGGTGCGGCCAGCCTGGTTCTCGTATGCGCGTTCTTCATCGTCATCAAGGGCCGCTCCCGCTACGCGTGGCTCGCGTTCCTCGGATGCATCGTCATCGGTGGCATCTCCATCTCGGACTATCGAGGGATCGACGAGCTGCATCTGTCTCTCGAGGCGATCGGGCGCGGGCCACGCCCCGGACTGGGGCTCACGCTGGTTGCGGCCGCTGGTCTGATCGGGCTCGCCGCGTCCGCCGCGGCGGTCGCTGCCTCGCCGTCGGGAAGTCAGAGCCGCTCTACGGGGTAACCCTCGTTCTCGAGGCCCTCGACCAGCTCAGCGATGTGCGGGGAGCCCTTCGTCTCGAGCTGGAGAGCGACCGACACCTCTCCCACATGCATCGCCACGCCCTCGCGGTGGTGCTCGACTCCCACGACATTGCCACCGAGCTCCGCGATCAGCGCCAGCAAGCGGGCAAGCTCTCCCGGACTATCCGCGATGCGGGTGTGGAAAGCGAAGTAGCGCCCGGCTGCGCTCATCCCGAAGCGGATCACGCTCAATAGCAGGAGGGGATCGATGTTCCCGCCCGAGAGCACGACCGCGACCGGAGGCTCCAACGCCGCCGCGTTCTGAAGCACCGCCGCGACACCCGCTGCACCCGCGGGCTCGAGCACGAGCTTCATCCGCTCGACGGTGAACACGAGCGCCTCGGCGATCGCCTCGTCGGTGACGGTGACGACTTCGTCCACCTGTCGAGCGATGTGCGCCAGTGTGAGGTCCCCCGGGCGGTTGGCGGCGATGCCGTCCGCGATGGTGGACATCGACTCGAGCGACACCGGCTCGCCCCTCTCCAGAGAAGCGGGGAAAGCAGCCGCGCCCGCGGCCTGAACACCGATCATCCGGATCGAAGGCTTGAGCGCGGAGAGCGCTGCAGCGGTCCCGGCCATCAACCCGCCGCCGCCGATCGGAACGACGACTGTTGCCACGTCCGGCAGCTGCTCCGCGATCTCACACCCCATCGTTCCCTGACCCGCGATGACGTGGGGGTGATCGAACGGGTGGACGAAGACCGCACCCGTCTGTCGTGAGTGCTCCTCCGCCGCGGCGAACGCGGCGCCGAAGTCTTTGCCGGTCAGCACCACCTCCGCCCCGTAGCGGCGCGTCGCGTCCACCTTCGGAAGCGAAGCGGCCGAGGGCATGAAAACCGTGGCCCGAGCACCGGAGAGGGAGGCCGCGAGGGCTACCCCTTGAGCGTGGTTCCCCGCGGAGGCGGCAACGACGCCGGCGGCTCGCTCTGCGTCACTGAGCCTGCTGATCCGGTTGTAGGCGCCACGGATCTTGAAGGACCCCGTGCGCTGAAGGTTCTCGCACTTGATGAAGACCGCGCCCCCGACGTGGCCGGACAATGCCCTGGAGCGGTCGAGCGGGGTCTGAACCGCCACACCCTGGAGGCGCCGCCGGGCATCTTCGATGTCGGCCAGCTCCACGAGGGCCTGAGAGGTGCGCACCTCGGTATCGTCCCACGTACGCGACCATGGAGGTATGGCAACCACATGGTCCCCGTCCTCCTGGCGCGACTTCGAGACCCGGCAGCAACCCGAGTGGCCCGACGACGAGCAGCTGCGGTCGACGGTCGAGACGCTCCGGGCGCTTCCGCCGTTGGTCTTTGCCGGCGAGGCACGACGGCTGAAGGAAGCCATGGCGAAGGTCGGCCGTGGCGAGGCCTTCGTACTCCAGGCCGGCGACTGTGCTGAATCGTTCGCCGAGTTCTCCGCCGACGCGATCAGAGACAAGCTCAAGATCATCCTGCAGATGGCGGTCGTGCTGACTTACGCGTCGGGGCTTCCGGTTGTCAAGATCGGACGCATCGCCGGTCAATTCGCGAAACCCCGAAGCTCCGCAAGCGAGACCGTCCACGACAAGGTCCTCCCGTCGTTCCGAGGTCACTCCGTCAACGATCTCGCCTTCGACGAGGGGTCGCGCCGTGCCGATCCCGCGCGACTCGTCCGCGCCTACCACCAGTCGGTTGCGACACTGAACCTGATCCGCGCGTTCACCAAAGGTGGCTTCGCCGACCTGAATCAGATCCACATGTGGAACCAGGAGTTCGTAGCAGCGAGCCGGCAGGGACAGCGGTACGAGGCCATCGCGCGCGAGATCGACCGCGCGCTGCGATTCATGGGCGCGTGCGGCATCGACCTCTCCTCCGATTCGCACCTGCACGAGGTCGACCTCTACATCTCACACGAGGCGCTGATCCTGGGCTACGAAGAGGCCTTGACGCGGCAGGACAGCCTGACCGGTGGCTGGTACGACTGCTCAGCCCACATGTTGTGGATCGGCGACCGGACACGCCAGCCAGACGGCGGGCACGTCGAATTCCTCACGGGCATCGAGAATCCGATCGCCTGCAAGATAGGGCCGGGGGCGAAGGATGCGGACCTCCTCTCTTTGTGCGAGCGGCTCAACCCGCGCAACGAACCGGGACGTCTCACCTTCATCACGCGGATGGGCAGCGACCGCATCGAGGAGGCGTTGCCGCCGCTCGTTCGCGCGATTCGCGACCGCGGGATCGAGGTCGCGTGGATCTGCGATCCCATGCACGGGAACACCTTCTCGACAGGCTCGGGCTACAAGACGAGGCGTTTCGACGACATCCTGCGCGAGGTCAAGGGCTTCTTCGCGGTGCACCAGCGAGAGGGCACCGTGCCGGGGGGCGTCCATCTCGAACTGACGCACGAGGCGGTTACAGAATGCCTCGGGGGCTCAGAGGAAGTTCTCGACGCGAACCTGTCGGAGCGGTATCAAGCGCTCTGCGATCCGAGGCTGAACGCTCGGCAGTCGGTCGATCTCGCGTTCCAGATCGGCGAGATGCTGCAGGCTTAGGATCGCAGCTCCCGCACCGACTTCAGAACCTCGTCGTACTCCGCGTGTCGCCGGGTTGCCTTCTTGGAAAAGACCAGCTGCCCGTCGACCTCTACCTCGAAGACACCTCCCCGCGAGGGAACGATCACCAGGTCGGTGATGTCTTGTTCGAACTCTTCTAGAAGTCGTTCCGTCAGACCGACGGCTTTAGGCGCGTAGCCTCATTGAGCGCAGTACTCGATCGAGATCCTCATCCCGGCACCTTACGCGCCGGTCACGCCCGGGAGTTCCGCGATCCAGCACCTGACCCCTGCGACGAGCTCGGCTAGAGCGTCGTCGGTGGTGCGGCCGGACGACCTTCGGACGTTGAACGCGTGATCGCCGCCCTCGATCACGAGCAGCGAGGTCGGCGCCTTCATCTTCGACCGCACGCGTTCGAGTGTGACCAACGGGCAGAAGGGATCGCGCGTCCCTTCCACCAACAGGATGGGGACGTTCAGTTCGTAGAGGTGGGCGTCCCGGATCCGCTCCGGTCGTCCGGGTGGGTGGAGCGGGTACCCCAACAACACGACGCCATCGCAAGTCTCGCCGGTCGCCGATAGATGCGTCGCGATGCGCCCCCCCATCGACTTCCCACCCAGGAACAGGCGCCGCGGCGACAGCCGACTCCGGACGCGGTCGACGACGGCCGAATAGGTCTCTTCGAGGATCGCTTGCCGGTCCGGCGCCTTCCTACCTTGTTGCGCGTAGACGAAGTTGAACCGCGCAACGGCGATATCGCCTGCTGCTAGCGAGTGCGCGACGCGCTCCATGAACGGGTGGTGCATACCCGCTCCCGCTCCGTGGGCCAGGATCAAGACGTCGTCCGTGACGGTGCCGTCGACGACCACCGACACGTCGCCAACGGACGTCGCTACGAGTTCCTCCACGCCGGGGATCATCACCTGAACGACCTATACTCCGCGTCGTTTCTGGACCCCGTGATCAAGTGCCGATGCTCGAAGGGAGGGCTCAAGGTGCTCGAGAAGATCCTCATGACGCTCTTGATCCTGGCAACGCTGGGAGCGTTCGCGTCGCGCTCGCGCGACCTCGTGGGGTACCTCCGGCTCGGCAAAGACGAGGACCGCAAGCCGAAGGACTGGGGCCGGAAGCTCCGGGATCAGATCGTGGTGGTGTTCGGCCAGCGGAAGCTGCTGCAGTGGTCGATTCCCGGGATCATGCACTTCTTCATCTTCTGGGGCTTCGTGATCCTGTTCACGACGATCATCGAAGCCTTCGGCGCCATCTATCAGGAGGGCTTCCACATCCCGTTGATCGGTCAGTGGGGACCGCTCGGAGCGCTGCAGGACTTCTTCGTCGTGGCGGTGCTGGCGAGCATCGTCGTTGCCTTCGTGATCCGGAAGATCCAGCGGCCCGGCCGCTTCCGGGGGTCACACCTGAAGGAGGCGGACTACATCCTGGTCGCGATCAGCGGCATCATGATCACGATCCTGCTGACGCGTGGCGCCGAGATCTCACTCGGGCATTTCCCGTATGACACGCGCTGGACGCCCGTGTCGGACGCGACGGCTCAGCTGTTCGAGAACTTCTCGCTCGCCACACGCGAAGCGTTGGACACCGTGTTCCTGTGGTGGCACTCGCTGATCATCCTCGGCTTCCTCGTCTACATCACGTACTCGAAGCACCTGCACATCATCACGGCCGGCTTCAACGTCCTCTTCACCTCGGAGCGACCGAAGGGTGCGCTGAAGCCGATGTACATCGACATCGAGCAGATGTCTGAGGACGATCAGTTCGGGGCCGGGAAGATCACGGATCTGACCTGGAAGCAGATCCTCGACGGCATGACCTGCACCGAGTGTGGACGCTGCCAGTCGCAGTGCCCTGCGTGGAACACGGGCAAGCCGCTGTCTCCGAAGTTGTTGATCATGGACGAGCGCGATGCGTTCTTCGAGAACGGTCCCGCGCTGCTGAAGGCGAAGCGGAGCGGCGAGGAGGCTTTCCAACAGCTCGTGGGGCAGCTCGAGCCGCTTAATCCCACGGTCGTCGAAGACGAGGTGATCTGGGACTGCACCACCTGCGGCGCGTGCGTCCAGGCGTGTCCCGTGAACATCGAGCACATCGACCACATCATGGACATGCGGCGCAACCTCGTGATGGGCGAGTCCCGATTCCCGAAAGAGATGCAGCCCGCGCTACAGAACCTGGAGAACACGGGCAACCCGTGGGGTCAGCCGCCACAGGCTCGTCTGGAGTGGATGAAGGGGACGGCGAAGCAGGAAGAGCTGAAGATCCCGCACATCTCGGAAGCTCCCGACGCTGAGGTGCTGTTCTGGGTCGGATGCGCAGGCGCGTTCGACGACCGCAACAAGAAGGTCGTGTACGACTTCGCGAAACTGATGCAGATCGCGGGAGTGTCGTTCGCTGTTCTGGGAGCGGACGAGGCATGCAACGGCGATCCGGCGCGGCGCATGGGAGCCGAGTACGTCTACCAGATGCTCGCCGAGCAGAACATCGAGCTATTGAAGGAACACAAGGTGAAGAAGATCGTCACCACGTGTCCCCACTGTTTCAACACACTGTTCAACGAGTACCCGCAGTTCGGCGGCACCTTCGAGGTCGTGCATCACACCGAGTACCTTGCTGAGCTGGTGGACAAGGGGCGTCTCCGTCCAAAGGGGGCGATCGAGAAGAAGGTGACCTACCACGACCCCTGCTACAACGCGCGGCACAACGACGTGTGGCAGGGAGCGCGGGAAGTGATCGAGGCCATCCCCGGGACCGAATACGGCGAGCTTCACCGCCACGGTCATCAGACGTTCTGCTGCGGCGCCGGCGGCGGTCGCATGTGGATGGAAGAGCGCATGGGCAAGAAGATGAACATGGAGCGGACGGACGAAGCGCTCGCGTCCGCGTCGGAGACCCTCGCCGTCGGCTGCCCCTTCTGCAACATCATGCTCGCCGACGGGATCACCGAACGCCACGCCGACTCACAGATGCAGGTCCGGGATGTGGCGCAGCTGCTGTTGCAATCGATCGAGTTCCATCCCGAGTCCAGCGCCGGGCGGAACGGCAACGGCCACGGCGATGGGAACGGCTACAGAGCGGAGGACTTCCCCGCCACCGCGGATCCCGACGAGGTGACAGGTCAGCCGGTCGGGCCGGGAGACCCGAGGACGACCTAGCCCTACTCCATCGGAGTCGGCCTTGCCGAGGACGATGCAGCACGAAGGGTCGGCTTCGCCGACCCTGACTACTTGAAGTTCTCGAAGAAGCGCGAGGGCGTCGGGCCCCGCTGCCCCTGGTACTTCGAGCCGACCTTGCTGGACCCGTAAGGGTTCTCTGCCTCCGACGTCAACTGGAAGAAGCTGATCTGGCCGATCTTCATGTGGGGATAGATCGTGATCGGCAGGTTGGCGACGTTGGAGAGCTCGAGCGTGAGGTGGCCCTCGAAACCCGGGTCGACGTAGCCGGCGGTGCTGTGAATGAGGAGACCGAGTCGCCCGAGCGAGCTCTTTCCCTCCAGTCGCGCCACGAGATCATTCGGGAGGCGCACGTACTCCGCGGTAGATCCGAGCACGAACTCGCCCGGGTGCAGGATGAAGGCCTCATCCGGCTTCACCTCGACCATCTCGGTAAGGTCCTCCATCGGCTTCTTCACGTCGATGTAGGGGTGCCGGGCGTTGTGGAAGGTCCGGAAGTACCGATCAACATGAAGGTCCACGCTGGACGGCTGTACGTCGCTCTCGTCGAAGGGATCGATGCCGATGCGACCGTTCGCGATCGCTTTGCGGATGTCACCGTCGGACAGGATCACAACAAGCCTCCAAGGTGGGAACTGACGAGGAGTCTAAGTCGGCACCTGACTGGAGCGGCGGCTTCGGTACCCTCTGCGCGTGAACGACGCGCGATCTATCCAGGAGACCTATTGGCCCGAGGGCATCTGCTTCGGGTGCGGACCATCCAACGACAAGGGCTTGCACATCCGGAGCTTCGTGAAGGGCGAGGACGTGGTGGCGGAGTGGACGCCGCAGCCACACCACCAAGCCTTCCCCGACATCCTGAACGGCGGCATCATCGGCGTTCTGCTCGACTGTCACTCGAACGCCGCCGCGTGGTGGGCGCTGAGCGACGGGGGCCGCGAGCTGGGGCCGACGGTCACGGCGGAGTACGCCATCAAGCTCCGGCGCCCGACCCCGGCGAACGGGCCGCTCAGGCTGGTCGCGCGCGCTGTGGAGGTGGAGGGAAGGCGCGCGCGCGTGGAGGCAAGGATCGAGGCCGATGGCGAGGTGACCGCCACCTGCAGCGGCACCTTCGTGCGCCCGAGGGCGCAGGAGTGACCCGCCTATAATCGCTGTCCACGGCGCTCTGGCACCGTTTCGCGGGTGTAGCTCAATGGTAGAGCTCTAGCTTCCCAAGCTAGTGACGAGGGTTCGATTCCCTTCACCCGCTCGCAGAGCGGGGGTGGTCGAAGGGGATCGAAATGACTCTGCTTCTACTTCGATTCCCTTCACCCGCTCGGAGAGTGTCTCGGAGAGCGGGGGGGTCGAAGGGGAGAGAAGTGAGTCTGCTTCTACTTCGATTCCCTTCACCCGCTCTCCATGTTCGAGAAGTCCGCTGAGTACTACGACGCGCTGTACTCGTGGAAGGACTACGAGGCCGAGGTCGCCAAGCTCCACGACCTGATCCAGGAGCACCGGCCCGGCGCGCGGACGTTGCTGGACGTCGCCTGCGGAACCGGGAAGCACCTCGAGTTATTGAGAGAGCACTACGAGGTGGAGGGCCTTGACCTCGACGCGAACCTGCTCGAGATCGCGCAGGAACGGAATCCAGGCGTGACCTTCCACGCGGGCGACATGACGTCGTTCGACCTCGGCCGCACCTTCGACGTTGTCATCTGCCTCTTCAGCAGCATCGGCTACGTCCAGACGCAAGAGAACCTCGAGCGCGCGACCCAGACGCTCGCGCGCCACGTCTCCGCTGGAGGGCTCCTACTGATCGAGCCGTGGCTACGACCGGACACGTACGAGGTCGGGCACATCGGTCTGCTCGTGGTGGACGAGGCCGAGCTCAAGATCGTTCGCATGAACGAGTCGCGGCGGGACGGCGATCTCTCGGTGCTGGACTTCCACTACCTGATCGCCGAACACGGGTCGATCGAGCACCTCCGAGAGACCCACCGCCTCGGACTGTTCACCGACGAGCAGCATGTACAGGCGCTGCGTAACGCGGGGCTGGAGGTGCGGCCGTCGGAAGATCTGAGGATGGGTCGCGGGCTCTACGTCGCGCTGAACCCTCTCTAGACCGCCTCCCCCGCCTCGAGGAAGCGCGGGCCCGCCTCGCACAGATCGAATACGGCGCACTCCGTGCACCGAGGCATCTTCGGTTTGCAGATCTTGCGTCCGTGGTCGATCAGGGCCACGTGAAGGTCGTAACGGATGTCCGGCGGCACCTTCGGTGCCAGCTCTGTATGAGCTCGTTCCGCGGACGCTTTCTCGTCGATCCAACCGAGCCGTCGCGCGACCCGATGAACGTGCGTGTCGATCGGGAACGCAGGCCTTCCCATCGAGAAGACGAGAACGCACGCTGCGGTCTTCGGACCCACCCCCGGCAACTCGCACAGGTACTCGGCTACGGCCTGATCGTCCAGCTTGTTAAGACGATCCAACGAGAGGCTGTCCTCGCGCTGCTCGATCTTCGCGAGGATCGTCTTGATCCGCTGCGCCTTGACGTCCGCGATGCCACCGGGCCTGATCGCATCGGCTATCGCAGGCCCGGGTGCCCTCGCCACCTCCTCCCAGGTCGGAAACCGTTGCTTCAACCCCGCAAAGGCACGGTCGCGGTTGATGTCCGAGGTGTGCTGCGACAACACGGTCAGCACCAGCTCGTCGATGATCGGCAGAGCCGGCTTCGGCTCGAATGGACCGTGTTGCTTCCGCAGCCGCCGCTGAACCGCGCGGATGCGTCGGGAGGTGACGCCTGCCGTCAGATGCCCGGACCTTTCGCGATCGAGGCGAACTTCGTGTACTGGTTCATGAACGCGAGCCGAACCGTTCCCGTAGGGCCGTTGCGGTGCTTCGCCACGATCAGCTCCGCCTCACCCTTGTTAGGAGAGTCCGGGTTGTAGACCTCATCGCGATAGATGAACATCACCATGTCCGAATCTTGTTCGATGCTTCCACTCTCTCGGAGGTCGCCCAGGAAGGGGCGCTTGTCGGAGCGGTACTCCACGCCTCTGTTCAGCTGCGACGCGCAGATCACCGGGATCGAAAGTTCCTTCGCCAGGATCTTCAGCGACCGTGAGATCTCCGACACCTCTTGCTGACGGTTCTCGGACTTGCGCGGCGACTGCATCAGCTGCAGGTAGTCGATGATGACGAGCCCGAGCCCGTGCTTGGCTTTCAAACGACGACATTTGGCGCGCATCTCCATCAGTGTGATGTTGGCCGAGTCGTCGATGAAGATCGGCGTCTCTGCAAGACGACCGAGCGCCGATGACAGCCGCGTCCAGTCCTGTTCCTGCAACGAACCCTTGTTCAGTCTTTGAGCGTCAACGCGCGACTCCGAGGCGAGGAAGCGCTTGACGATCTCGTGCCGGCTCATCTCGAGAGAGAAGATGACAACCGGCACGTTCTGCCGCATCGCCACGTTCAGCGCGAAATCGTTCAGCATCGAGCTGTTGTGGACGCAGAAGTCGTCCGCAATGAAGTTGCTGCCATCAGGCACAGTGAGGTCGTAGACCTCCCGCTCCCCAACGGGTGTGATCGAAACGATCTCGTCCCAGTAGAGATCGGGGCTGGCCAACCAACGGAGGTCGTCGCTGTCGAGGATCTCCGCGTAGCGAGCGAGCCTCCTCTGCGGCAGCGACCGATCGCAATGGGGATTCGACCAGCTCTTCTCGCCGGCCCGGCGCCCGAGCTCGGCCAAAGACATGCCCTTCGCCTCGAGCGCCTTCCGGATATACGCCCACACTTCCTTGGGAACGTGGCCGCAGTTCGAGTGCGGGCGCCGGTCGCGCAGCTCCTTGTACATGCGCCGGCTCTTCTCGCCGATCCACCCGATCTCTGACTGGTAGACCTCGACGGACGCGGGATCCGTGATTTCGACTCGCCACGAGCGCTCCGTCTTGCGCCACAGCTTGGAGACGATCCCGAACCGCACCAGCGCGTGGTGCACGTCTTCGGCGAGCTTCTCCGACGCAACGGTGAACTCGATGCGGGGGTAGCCGCTCATCGAATAGATGGTCCCGTCGCAACTGAACAGTGCCCGAAGGAACTCCGAGAGAACCGGCTTCGTGAACGTCCACACGCAGTCGGGAAAACTCTTCTCCTCCGCCCGCTTGCCCATGAGCCCGAGCTGGCGGAGCCACGCAGTGACCGGGTTCTTCGCGCCTTTGTTGCGGCCGCGCGCCCGGTAGCCGTAACGGACGGGACCGGTGACTGAGCATTCGGCAAACTCGCCAACTGCCGCGGAGAAGTCAGCGACGATCTCCGGATCTGCGTTCGTGAAAATCGGCGAGCGTCCGGTGAGACCACCCTCGGCAATGAAGTAGGCGAGCAACCGCGCGCGCTCGTCGGTCCACTCCGTGTTGCGCCCGAACACGCCGAGCTTCCGAGGCACCGCCAGGCGGTTTCCTTGTTGAAGGTCCTCGAGCGGCATCCAGCCGTCGACGGTAAGGAACGGGTGGTTGCCGGTCGCGGTGATCGTTCGGCCGGTCTTCGTGCGCACCTCGAAGCACTCCTTACGGCCGCTTGCGATCCAGTCGCTGATGGCACTCGGTCTAATCCGCCCGTCGCCCCCCACGCCCATAACACTCGGACGCCGTTGTTTCACAACTTCCCCAATCCCGATGCGGGCGCCAGTGAGGGGATCGTCGATTCTGGAAGTTGCTGGAAGGCACTTCCCCATCGCCGGACGGGCGGCCAGGATGATCAGGTTCGACTGCTGGAAGCCCGACGTCATCTCGTCGAGGTCCGGGAACCCCGAGGCGAGACCCGTGACGCTTTCGCCGCGGTCGTAGAGCGCTTCGATGTCGAGCATCGACTTCGTGAGCAACGGTCTGATCGGCTGGATGTCGTCGCGCAGCCTGCGATCGCCGACGGAGTAGACGATCTCCTCCGCGGTGTCGACCGCCTCGTCCACCGAGCTAGGTAGCGAGAAGCCGATCTCTTGGATCTCGTTGCCGGCGGTGATGAGACGCCGCAGCAGCGCGTGCTCCTCGACGATGCGCGCATAGTGCTTCGCGGACGACGCCGTCGGATAAGCGTCGATCAACCCCAGGATGTAGGGGCGACCGCCGATGAACTCGAGCTTTCCGCGACGCGCAAGCTCCTCGGCGGCCGTGATCGCGTCCGGAGCGTCACCCCGTCCATAGAGGTCGACGATCGCTTCGTAGATGGCGGTGTGAGCGGGCTTGTAGAAGTCCTCCGCCTCGAGGATGTCGATCACGTTCGCGATCGCTTCCTTCGACTCCAGCATGGCGCCGAGCACGGACTGCTCCGCGTCGATGTTGTGGGGCGGGATGCGGTTGGGCATCGGGGTCGCTGCTGCGAGCGCCAAACTTCCCTCCTGGATAGCTCGAACGTACGTTCGTCATTGTGGCGCGCAGGTACGACAGAAACGTGGCTATCTGTCCACCCGGGGGAAGGTGGCTCGCGCGATCGATCGCACGAGCGTCATGAAGAAGCTACGCGCTAGCCAGCGCGAACAACAAGGGCCACAGCCTGTTGATTAGGCGGCAGCACCTGTGGAGGAGGGGCTAGTCCGAGGAATTCGGCGTAAGCCGAAGACGTCGCAGCACGAATGGTCGGCTGCGCCGACCATGACTACTAGCTATTCATCCTCTTCGTGCGCGATGACTTCGACGGTCACCAGCGCGTTGACCTCGGCGTGGAGGTGCACCTCGATCTGGTGCGTGCCGAGGGTCCTGATCGCCTCGTCGAGACGGATGTTGTGGCGATCGATCTTCTCTTCCAGCTGATCCTCGATCGCACGAGCGACGTCGGACTTCGTGACGGAGCCGAACAACCGCCCCTCCTCTCCGGCGCGGGCGGAGATGTAAACGGGGGTCGAGCCGAGACGCGCCACCTTCGCTGCAGCGGCTTGCTTCTCGCGCTCGTCCTTCTCAGCCCGAGCGCGCTGCATCTGGTCCGCTTGCTTGAGAGAGCCGCGGGTTGCCACCATGGCGAGGCCCTTCGGGACCAGGAAGTTCCGTGCGTAACCGTCGGCGACGCTCACGACGTCTCCCTTGCGCCCGAGCTTCTCTACGTCGTTCGAAAGGATGACCTTCATCTCGCGGATTCCTCTATCTCGATGAGTACGGGAGCAATGCCATCTCGCGCGCGTTCTTCACCGCGGTCGCGACGAGCCTCTGGTGCTGCGAGCAGTTCCCCGTCACGCGGCGGGCGCGGATCTTGCCGCGGTCGCTCATGAACTTGCGCAGCAGAGCGATGTCTTTGTAGTCCACGTAGTCCTGCTGGTCGGCGCAGAACTGGCAGTACTTCTTCTTCCCTCGCCTTACGACCGGCGGCTTGGAGCTACGCCTATCTCTGTCTCGTGCCAACTGCTAGAACCCTCCTTCTTCTTCTGGTGCGCCGCCCACCGGAGCGGGCGAGCCCCAGCCGCCTCCTTGCGGAGCCGCTGCGGGAGCGTCGGCCGCGGGTGCACCCCAACCCCCGCCCTGCGCCGGCTGACCCCACGAGCCGCCGCCCTGGCCGCCCTGGCCGCCGCCGAAGCCGCCACCGCCGGACCGCTGGGACTTCTGAACGGTCGCCGTCGCCCAGCGAAGCGTGGGCCCGACCTCGTCTACCTGGATCTCGATGCGAGAGCGCTTTCCGCCGTCGTTGTCTTCCCACTTCTGCTCTTGCAGGCGGCCGATGACCATCACGCGCGTGCCCTTCTGGAGCGACTCCGCCACGTTCTCGGCCATGTCCCGCCAGCAGCTGCAGCGGAAGAACCCGTCGTTGCGGTCCTCCCACTGGTCGCCCTTCTTGACGCGGCTGTTCACCGCGACGGTGAAGTTGGCGACGGGAAGCCCAGAGGGAGTGAAACGAAGCTCCGGGTCATCCGTGACGTTTCCGACGATCGTGACGCTGTTCTGTAGTCCTGCCATGTTCCCGCTCCTTACTTGCCGTCGTCGCCCGTACCCGGACGAACGATCTTTCCTCGGATGAACTCGTCGGAGATCTGCAAGGTGCGCCTGAGTGGCTCGATCGCCGCCTCCGGCGCGGAGAACGTAGTCACGAAGTAGTAGCCCTCGTGCTGGTGGTCGATCTCGAATGCGAACCGGCGTTTGCCCCACCTGTCTACGTTCGCGACCTCGCCCCCGTTATCGCCGATCGCAGAGCTGAATCGCTCGACCGCCTTCTGGATGTCGCCCTCTTCCAGGCGCGCATCGACGACGACCATCGCTTCGTACTTCCGCATGACTCCTCCTCCGGACTCGAGCCTGACGGCTCCGAGGCCCTCCCGCGACGTAGGCGCCTGAAGGGGCGGTCGGCCGGGTTGGGCAGGGGACGGTGCAGCCGATGTGGCTGCTCTTTCGCTCATGGATGCTAGCACCTCCTTTCTTCGAGCCTCCGCCCGGCGGATCGAGCTGTGACGCTCCATGCTGCTCCGACGACGGGACTTTAGGGAGAGGGTGTGACAGATGCTCGCGCTCGAGGTCAGCCACCCGATTCCAACGCCGTCCGGAGTCCCGTAGCCGGGGCGGGTTCCTCCGCAACCTCTTCCGACGCCGGTTCCACCCGTCGCCGCACCGCCAGGAACGCGATGAAGAGGGCCGCGAGGAGCACCGCCCTCGACCAGACCCCCGCGATCATGAGCTTCTTGAAGAAAGTGAAGTCCTCGCCCTCGTAGATGAAGTCGTAGAACCACCGGAAGACTCCGACATAGACCCCGAGATCCACCAATGAGTAGGCGACCCACCACGCGATGGAGACGTTCGTGAGCGCGAAGAACGGCAGGATCCACAGCGTGTATTGCGGCGAGTGCACCTTGCTGAACAACAGGAAGGCGGCGACCATGGCAGCCGCGACCTCTAGAAATGGATAAACGCTCCCGTCTCGGCTGCGGAACCAGCCGACCACCAGCGCCGCGAGGAACGCGAGCGCCGTCATCCCCCCGGTCACGACGTTCAGCGTCGCCGCATCGAGCGTCGAGAACCCCAGGTTCCAGATGGAGTCGAAGTTGCCGACCCGAAGCGAGTGGAACCGGTAGGTGGCGATCCATCCATCGAAGTTCGCCAGCGCGAACGGGAGGTTGATGCCCACGAGCGTTCCGGCCCCGGCGAGCGAGACCGTGACTGCCCCCCGCCAACCGCGCCGCCGTCCCGCGTACAGCGCCAGTGGCGCCAGCAGGAAAACCGGGTAGAGCTTGAAAGCTCCACCTACGCCCAACAGAACGGCCGCGGCTATATCTCGCTCGCGCCACCAGAACCAGATCCCGCCCACAGCGGCGGCAACCGCGAGCAGGTCCCAGTTGTGGAACGAATAGAGAACGAGAGCCGGCGCCGCCGCCCACATCAGTGCCCGCGGGCCCCGCATCCGCGCGAGCAGGTACGCCGTCACCATCGCGAACGGCATGAGCAGGATCGCGGTGACGCGGAGGTACGAGTTCGGACCTTCCACCAGCAACCCGCTCAGCCACATGAAGACCCCGGTGAGAACGGGGTACTCGATCGCGCCGCCCGATAGCTTTTGGTCTCGGAGCCGACCCTCGACATACGGGAACGTGTCGGAGTCGATCTCGCGCAGCGCGTAAAGGGCCTGCACGTCGTTGTAGCAAAGCCGCGAGTACTGCCGACCGTCCCAGCCCTCCGCCGCGGTGCACTGCGCCTTCAGCATGAAACCGCCGAGGAGCATCAGGGCGCACGTCGCCAGAACGAGGCTCAGCCAATCGCTGCTGCGGAACCGCGGTCCTGTTGTGGCTACGGATCTTCCTCTTCGTCGTTCCGCCCGCTAGGAGACGGATCGATGGGCGGGGGTGACGGTGGAGGTGACGGCTCCTGTGTCGGCTCCGGAGAGGGCTCGGCGGGCGGTTCCGGAGAGGGCTCATCCGTGGGCTCGGGCTCCACCGTCTCGACCGGCTCCACCGGTGCCTCGGGAGCGGTCGTCGTCACGGGAGCCGGAGGCGCCTCGTTGATCACCTCGTCGGGCAGATCGACCGGCGTCGGGAACTCGAGGATCTCCATCTCGGCCGTCGCTTCTCTCATGTAGTTCGCCCAGATGACGGCCGGACTCACGGGTGATCCACCACCGGTGACCTCATAGCCGTGAACCGGCCGACACAGGTTCGGGTCTTCGCAGTAGCGCATCTCGGGGACGACGTCGTCGGGCGTCCCGATCTTCTTGTCGGGCCCGGGCTCGAACGGGTGGCCCTCCCACACGACGGTCGCGAGCTGCGGTATGTACCCAGCGAACCACGCATTGCCGAAGTTCTGCGTCGTTCCGGTCTTGCCCGCGACGGGTCGCCCGATGTCCGCGACGGTTGCCGTTCCGGCCTCGACCACGTGCGTGAGCGTCTGGTTCAGAACGTCGGCGACGTTCTCTTCGACGACCTGCGTCACCTGGGGCGTCGTCTCCTTCTCGCACTCGCCCTTCTGCTCCCTGTACTCCTTGACGCAGTTGCCGAGAGAGTCCTCGATGTAGGTGATCGGCATGACCTCCGGGAGCCGCCCCCGGCCCGCCATCGCGGCGTAGGCGCGTGCCATCTCCAGAGGCGTGACGTCGGTCGCGCCGCCGAGCGCGAGCGAGCAACGCGGCTCGATCCGTGGGAGTCCGAACTTCGGCGCGAAACCAAGGTCTTCTACGAGGTCGCGTACCTTGTCGGGCCCAACTTCCGCGATCAGCTGCGCGTAGACGGTGTTCACCGACTGGGTCGTGGCTTGATCGAGCGTCAGCGTCCCGTAGGACGCCTCCGCATAGTTCGTCGGCTCCCACGGGTCGAGGTCGCCGTCGCCGTCTTCGTCGCCGGTGCAGGCGGGCTCGTCGATCGTGATCGGGCTCTGTCCGGAGAAGGTAGAGGTGGGTGAGATCCCCTCCTCGATCGCGGCCAACAGCGTGAACGGCTTGAACGCGGAGCCGGGCTGCCGACCCGGAGGATCGGACGCATAGTTGAACCCGCGCGCCTTCTTGATATTCGTGAAGTCGCGCCCCCCCACGAAGGCACGCACCTCTCCTTTCGGAGTCATCGAGACGACGGCCGCCTGCGGGTCCTCCTTCTCCGTGAGGATCTGCTCGATCGCGGCTTCTGCCTGCTCCTGCATCGTTAGATCGAGGGTGGTGTGGATCTTGAACCCGCCGGTGTACAGCTTGTCCTTGTACTCCGGATACAGATAGTCCTTGCGCAGCCACTCCATGAAGTAGGCCGCCTCGGAGTCCTCGAGCTCCTCCTTGGTCTCGCCGGTGAGCTTGACCTTGCCTCGCGACGCTCGGTCCGCTTGGTCCTCCGTGATGAAACCCGCGTCGAGCATGAGCCCGAGCACGCGGTCGCGGCGCTCCCTCGCCCCCGCTTGGTTCTGGTCGGGCTGGTAGCTCTCCGGAGCGGGGATGATGCCGGCGAGATAAGCAGCCTGCGCGAGCGTGAGCTCGTGAGCCTCCTTCCCGAAGTACACATCCGCCGCGGCCTGCACCCCGTAGGCGCCCCGCCCGAGATAGATCGTGTTCAGGTAGAAGCCGAGGATCTGGTCCTTCGAGTACCGGCGCTCGAGCTTGATCGCCAGGATGGCCTCTTTCGCCTTGCGGGTCACCGTCCTAGACGGGTCCTGCAACACCGCGTTCTTGACGTACTGCTGCGTGATCGTGGAGCCGCCCTGGGCGATCTCTCCGCCGGTCAGGTTCGCCCATGCGGCTCGAGTGATCCCGCGAACCGAGACGCCGTTGTGCTCGTAGAACTGGCGGTCCTCGGCGGCGATCACAGCTTCCCCGATGTACGGCTTCTTCTTCAAGAGCTCCTCGGTGTCGATCAGGAACCGCTTGATCTCGTCGGAGTAGGTGCCGATCAGCTTCCCGTTCACGTCGAACACCTCCGCCGATGAGTTCAGCTTGATGTCCTGCGGAAGCGGGATCGCGGCGAAGGCGTAGGTGAGCGCAAGGATCCCGCTCCCGACGAAGATCGCGCCCAGCGGCAGGAGCCACCCGTAGCGCAGCAGGAACCGCTGCAGTTTCGATCTCGGCTGCGGCTTCTTGCTTCTGGTAGAGCGCGCGGGGGCGCCTGCCCCGGCCCTAGCCGCGGGCTTGTTCTTCGTCCTCATCCGGCTCAGTTTAGGTGCGGCGGCGAGTTGTAGGTGGAGCCTCCGGCTAGAGGAACCCCACCCTCAGGCCCGTGTACGTGAACCACAGCGCGAACCCGAAGCCGCAGATCCCCATCAGGAGCGCCACCCGCAAGAGGATCGTCGCGGCGAGACCGGAGGCCTCGATCGCGCCGGGCTCGGGTGCCGCTGGACTGATCCCCAGCTCGACCGGCTGGCGCGGACCGAACCTCGCCGCCGCCACGCCGGCGGCGAGGGCTACGAGGTACAGCCACGGGGCGCGACCCGCCGAGCCGGCACCCGTCGAGAAGCCGAGCTGAACGCTTGGAGACAGTCCCAGCACGATCCCGGCGAGCACCAAAGCCCACGTTGCCAAGACCGCCGCGGGCTGATACCGCTCCGGCTCGACCCGGCGGGCGACGGCGGCCCCGAGCGTCACGCCGAGCGCCAGCGCCGCCGGCAGCAGCGCCGCGAACGCGCTCCAGGGGGCGGCGCCGAGGACGGTACCGATGTCCAGCGCGCGCTCGAACGAAGCCGTCGCTCCGCCGACCAGCGCACCGAAGCCGACCGTGACGGGAACCACCGCAAGCAAGAGGCCGCGCTCGGACTGCCCACGCCCTCCCGTCCACGACCACAGCGCCACCACCGACGCCGCGAGCACGGCGCTGACCCCCGCCTTTCCGAGCGCGCGTGGCTCGATCCAGACGATCGACAGCATCAGCCCAACCGGCCATGCCGCCACCGGCGACAGGTGGCCAGACCTCCTCGCGATGACCCAGGTAGCGGTTGCTACCCCCACCAGCAGCAGAGGAAGCGCCACGAAGATCTCGTCGCCGGTCGACACAGTCGGCACCAGGACGAAAGCCGACGCCACCGCCAGCGGGATCGCGGCGGTCTCGGCTCGGCCGAGCAGAGACCAGATCCCGAGCCCCGGCAACACCCCCGCTCTCACTACCGCCGACGCGATGAGCGCGTATCCCGCCCATGACCTCATCACCTCGGGCATCGCCCAGCTCTCCCGCGCCAGGCTGTGCCCGGTCAAGCCGCCGATCAAGAGGACATCGGACAGAGCGAGCAGCCCGAGCGCCACACCGCCCGCACCGCGCAGCCACACCGTCACCCACAGGGCGGCACTCAGGCACACCCAGAACAACAGTGTCGGCGCGATCCAGTCGCTGCTGGCGAACAACACCAGGGCGGAGGAGCCCGCGCCCACGAGCGCGCCCAGCTCCCAGCGCCCGCGGCCGCCGTCGACCGCGACCAAGATCACCCATGCGCAGAAGATCGCCGCGGCCACGACCGAGACTGGACCCGGGCGCAGCGAGAAGGCGCCCCACGTGGCCTCCGACCCGCGAGCGAAGAACAGCCACAGCGCCGACAGAGCACCAACACCGCCGGCCCATCTGACCAACAGCGATCGTAGGTCGGCTGCGAGCACACGGGTGAAGAGGCAGAACAGCGCAAGGGCGGCATGCGAGAGAAAGAGGAAGGGCAGCATCTACGGCGCGCCCATGAGCAGCGCCGCGGCCACGACCACGGCCGTCCCTGCCGTCGCTGCAACCGCAGCACGCCACAGCTCATGGCCTTTATGGAGGAGCCACGCCGCTCCTCCCGTGACCGCGGTGACTATCACCACGGCGCCCACCCAGCGCGCGATCTCGATCCCGATCGAGGCTGCGTCGCCGCCCGCGAACGCGGACCGGGCGGGATCGAAGAAGACAGTCACTATCGCGAACGCACCGACGGCGCCCTCGGCCAGCGCCCACGAGATCTCCACACGAGACTCCGGCCAGGGCGCTGCGAGCCACACCGCAAGGGCGCCCATCGCGGCCGCGGCCGCGGTCGTCGTGGCTACCGCGGATTGCACCGGCCCTACCAGAAGTGTCGGCCCCAACACCGACTGGACGCCACGCAGCGCGCCGAGGTCCAAGGCACCCCAGCGGAGCGCGGCGACGCCCAGGGCCCCCGCCATGACCGCAAGGGCGGCACCCGTAACGATCGCCGCTCTCTGAGCCACGAGCACGCTGCGCCCGTAGGTCATCAACCCCAGCGCACCCACCACGGCGACGACCGGACCCCCGACGAGACCGAGCAGGTACCCGAGCGCGATCACGATCCCCGCGACGCGGGTGGCGGTTGAGAACGCTGCCGCCGAGGCGGTCTGAAAGTTCGAACCGGTGAGAACGGGCGAGCTCAACCCCGCTCGGTACGCCGCCGCCCGAGGTCGGTTCCGCCGCGGGGAGAGGTGTACTTGGTGCCTGCCTGATACGCCCGGACCAGATGGTTCCAGGCACAGTCGACGCAGACCTCGACGACGTAGCAGGTGAACTGCTCATGGCGCTTCGCCAGCTCGCCCAGCCACTCCTCCGGGTAGACGACACGCCCGTTGTCTCGCTTCAGGTCGGGGCCGTATACGTAGCGGACCAGGCGCAAAGACTCGTGCGAGCAGACCGGGCAGACGGCGTCGCAGATCTCACCGATGTTCTTCGCGGCGCGCATCAGCTCGGGATGCGCGTCGCAGATGTCACCCGTGTCGAGCGATCCCTGCCGCAACGAGGCCAGGGCGGCCCTGCGTGCGAGCCGGTAGTCGACGCTGGGCCCGGCCGGCGGCGACGGCGTTCGCGTCGGGTCGAAGTTCCGACCTGAGGTGACCATCCGAGGATGCTACCCCCGCTATGGCCGCCTACCTGGCGCCTCCTAGACCGCCCGGTGGGCACCTGCGCGAGGGATGGGTATCATACTGATATATCGAACCGATATATCGACGCAACAAGATTGGAGACAATCACCAAGATGAAACAACCAGGCATGCTCGAGCTTCCCGTGCTGGGACTGCTGAAAGAGCGAGCGATGCACGGGTACGAGCTGCGCAAGCAATTGGGCGGGATGCTCGGCCCCTTCTGGCAGGTGTCGTGGGGCTCGCTTTATCCGACCCTCAGGCGACTCGCCAAGGAGGGCGCGGTCGAGAAGCTTGCCGACGAGAAACCTCCCAAGCGCGCCGCCCGGTCGAACTCGAGCATCAGCGCAGGACGGCGCAAGACCGTCTACCGGATCACGCCCCGGGGCGAGGCGATGTTCACCGAGATGCTCGAGGAGACCGCGGCCGCGGTCGACGCGGAGCACTTCACCCTGAAGCTCGCTTTCTTCCGGTACCTGAAGCCCGAGACCAGGCTCGCTTTGCTCGAGCGCCGGCGCGCCTACCTTCAAGAAAAGCTCGCCCAGTTCAAGACGAACCTGCGCGAGTACCGCGAACGCATCGATAGCTACACCTTGTCTCTGCAGAACCACTCGATGGCTGCAACGCAGTCCGACATCGAGTGGATCGACCAACTGATCCGGGAGGAGCGCTCGCTCGAAGGTGGAGCGCCCAATCCCACGAACGCATAGCTGAAGGGGGACGTAGATGGGCAAGATCCGCGTCGGAATCATCGGAGTCGGTAACTGCGCTTCGTCTTTGATCCAGGGCATCGAGTACTACGCGAAGGCGCGCTCCGACGAGAAGGTGCCCGGTCTCATGCACGTCGACATCGGGCCGTACCACGTGTCCGACATCGAGTTCTCGTGCGCCTTCGACGTGGACACGAACAAGGTCGGGCTCGACCTCGCGCAGGCGATATGGGTGGAGCCGAACAACACGATCAAGTTCTCGGACGTGCCGGAGACCGGCGTCAAGGTCCAACGCGGCCACACCTATGACGGCCTGGGCCACTACTACCGCGGGGTCGTTACCGAGTCGGCTCTTCCGCCGGTTGACGTCGCGAAGGTTTTGCGGGACACGCGCACCGACGTGCTGATCAACTACTTGCCCGTGGGGTCCGAGCAGGCCGCGCGCTTCTACGCGGAGGAGGCTCTGGAGGCCGGTACCGCCTTCATCAACTGCATGCCGGTGTTCATCGCCACGAACGAAGACTGGGCACAGCGGTTCACGAAGCGGGGCGTCCCCATCATCGGCGATGACATCAAGAGCCAGGTGGGAGCGACGATCAGCCACCGGGTGCTGTCGAAGCTGTTCGAGGACCGCGGCGTGATCATCGATCACACCTACCAGTTGAACTTCGGCGGCAACATGGACTTCAAGAACATGCTCGAGCGCGAACGGCTGCAGTCGAAGAAGATCTCGAAGACACAGTCCGTCACCTCGCAGATCAAAACCGGCATCGACGCAGATGACATCCACATCGGGCCGTCCGATCACGTGCCCTGGCTGCAGGACCGCAAGTGGGCCTACATCCGGATCGAGGGCCGCGAATTCGGCGACATCCCGATCTCGATGGAGCTGAAGCTCGAGGTGTGGGACTCGCCGAACTCGGCAGGAGTGGTGATCGACGCCGTCCGCTGCGCCAAGCTGGCGCAGGACCGCGGCATCGGCGGGCCGCTTCTCGCTCCCAGCGCTTACTTCATGAAGTCACCTCCCGTGCAGTACACGGATGCCGAGGCGCACGACCTCGTCGAGGACTTCATCAGGGAGACGCCAGCGATCACTGCCAACGGCCACTCGAGCAATGGGATCAAGCTGGACCTCGAGCGCGACCTTCAAGCCCGCTCGTAGGTAAAAGGCCTCTCTAAGAGAGAGGCATAGTGGGCGGATGAACACGCGTCGGCGGCACGAGCTGCGCGAGCTGATGCGCGACCGCGACCTCAGGCTCCTGTTGGTCGCGCAGTTCTTGGCCCAGGCGGCCGACGGGCTTGCGCAGGCGGTGTTCGCGGACGTGTTGGTGCTGGAGCCGTTGAACGCGGGCACGCCGGCGCGGATCCTGACGTTGTTCGCAGTGACCCTGCTGCCCTATTCGCTGTTGTCGCCGTTCATGGGCGTGCTGGTCGATCGGTGGCCCCGGCGCCACGTGCTCGTTTGGACGAACGTGATCAGAGGCGTGATGCTGCTCTCGCTCTTCGCCTGGTCGCGTGCTCTGCCCGGCACGAGCGGGTTGTTCGCCGCGACCCTTCTGCTGCTCGGGCTCGGCCGGATGTTCCTGACGACGAAGGGCGCCGTACTGCCCGTCCTGCTGCACGAACACCGCCTGCTGAGAGGAAACGCCGTCTCTGGCGGCGGCGGGATGGTGGCCACGCTCGTCGGCGCCGTCGCCGGCATCGGCCTCGTGACGATCTTTCCTGCCGAGGGCGCGTTCGCGGCGGCCGGAGCCATCTATGTCGGGGCTGCGGTCACGGCCGGGTCGATCTCGACCTCGCTCGCACACGGCGCTCGTGATCAAGTTGCCTTCGGAGCGGCCGTCGTCGCCGTCGGACGCGACCTCATCGAGGGAGTACGCGCGATCTGGCGGCGCGCCCACGCCCGGCTCCCACTGCTCTCGATCTTCTTGCTTCGGACACTGGCGATGTTCGTCGCGATCTCCGCGATCCTCATCATCAAGAACACCTTCGGCGAGGGCGAACGGATCGGGCGCCTCTCGTCCAGCGCGCTCGCCCTGGGAGCGGCCGGAGTCGGCGCGTTCATCGGAGCGCTCACCGCGCCTGCGGCAGGCAACCGTCTCGAGCGCGGCGGGTTGATGCTGTTCGGCTTCGCCATCTCCAGCGCCGGGATCGTCGCGCTTGGCGGCATCGTGAACATCTACGCGGTCATGGCGCTGACGTTCCTCGGTGGGTACGGCGGCTTCGTCACCAAGGTCGCGGTCGACGCGGCCGTTCAGGAGGCATTGCCGGACCACTACCGGGGCCGCGCCTTCGCGCTCTACGACATCCTCTACAACGCCGCCAGCGTCGTAGCGGGGGCCTTGATGGTCGCCTTCTACGACGCGACCGATCCCGAGGGGTTGAGGATCCTCCTGATCGTGGCGGGGTTCGTCGGCCTCTTCCTCACGGCTGTGTTGGCCACAGCCTTCCGCCGCGCCGGCATCCCGCTCAACCGCGGCGAGGCGCAACAGTTACAACATCAAGCTCTGAGCCGCCAGGGGCTGGGCTCGTGACCTTCGTGCGTCACGACGCGATCTTGAGAACCTTCGCCCGCGGATTGCGTTCATAAGACTGTGACTAGGTCCTGGGGCAGGCGGTGGAGCGCGCTCGTCCTGATGCCGCTCGTGCTTTTCGGCACCTTCTCAGCGCGCGATGTCGCCAACGCCGACCGCGCCGTGGTGCGAGACCCGGCTGATTCCTCGTCCCGTATCGACATCAGTGAGGTGCTACAAGGTCACTACTTCGAATACGCGCTCTACCGAGTCACTGCGTACGAGCAATGGGACCCCATAGATCTTGCGGACGGCGGCTTGGTGTTTGACTTCGATACCGACGACGATCCTGCGATCGAACGGCGAGCCATCCTCGAGTACACCGGCGGAGGAGGTGCGCAGATGCGCCTGAGTATCTACGACGGGGACGGAAACAGGATCGGGAGAGGCGTTCTGAGACGGCCCTCGCAACGCTCGGTAGAGATCTGGATCAAGAGGTGGCAACTCGGCAGCGTGAAGACTTACGAGACGTTCGTCACGGTGACGACCACCGATCAGGCTGATTGCTCCGCAGGTTGCACCGATCGCGCCCCCGACGCCGGGACGATCTTCCACCGACTTCGACCGCTCTGCGCCGATCGCGAGCCAACCATCACGGGAACGCGAGGCAGCGACACGCTCAAGGGAACCGGAAGAAGCGACGTCATCGACGCTCGCGGCGGTGATGACGAGATCCGCAGGGTTAACGGGAACGACATCGTTTGCGCTGGTGCTGGAGACGACCTGGTCCGTGGCGGCGAAGGATTCCTGTTCTTGCGCGGCGGAAGGGGAGCCGATCGCATAACAGCTACGGGGCCCCCACCCTCGCGCTGCGATGACACCGCTGCCTGCGCATATCCCGAAGCGATCCTCATCGGTGGCTCTGGCGGAGATCTCCTAACGGGCGGAAGCCGCCACGAGCGCCTCGTGGGTGGCCGTGGTCACGATGTTCTACGGGGCCGGGAATGGGCCGACGGCCTCGACGGGGGGCGTGGACGAGACACCCTTTGGGGCGGCCCGGGTGAAGACGGCTGTGTGAGGGGTGAAGAGCTGCACTCCTGCTAGGGCGTCCCGAAAGCGCGACAAGCGGGCACACGATCCGCAAGACGTAGAACGAGCTGGTCCGCTGGATCACTCCTCACCAGATCTCGAAGCGCGAGGTTCTCAGGCCGCTGGCTTGCGCGCTACCAGCATCAGCTCTGGGTGCTCGAGGTCTGGCTTCCGGCGCGCGTACTCGCCCGGTGCAACCGACCAGACCTCTTCGGGGATGAGCCCCACACCGATCGCCAGTAGACGGAGCTCGCGCGGCGTGTAGACGCTCGTCCACAGGTCCATCGCCTCCTCGGCTCCTGCATCGTTCTTGATCTGAGAGACCTCGTGGACGATGCCGGCGTCGGCGTCGAAGTCCGCCTCGGGGCGCGGGTGACGCGCTTCGAACAGCGCGCTGAACGCGGTCATCACGAGGCGGCCTCCGGGCTTCAGTGCCTCCATCATCCGCTTCAACACGACGGAGTCGTCACCGCCCATGAGACCGAAGCCGCCCTGACACAGTGAGATGACGGCGTCGAACTCATCTTCGAACGGCATGCGGCGCGCGTCTACCTCGAAGAAAGAAGCGCGCACCCCGGCCGCTCGCGCATCCTCGGCGGCGAGCTCTAGGAACCTCCTAGAGACATCCACGCCCGTTACGGCGAGGCCCGCTTGCGCGAGCCGCACGGCGTGACGGCCGGGGCCACAACCGACGTCTAGGAGCCGCGCGCCGAGGGGCAGCCGCAATAGCTCGACCAAGAAACCCACCTCCTGATCGGACCCCTTCGTGAAGCTGTAGCGGAGGTAGCTCCGTCCCAGGCGCTCCGCGAGGTCGACGAAGTAAGGGGAGCCGGGATGCGGTTTGGTCATCCCGCGGGATCTGTCGGGTCCGCCTTCTTCTCCTTCGGCGGGATCCGCTCGCCGACCGGGTCGATCCCCCGTGCCCGCGCCCATCCGTCCAGGCGCCGGTACGCCTCTTCTTCTCCCAGAGGTCCGTCGTCCACGCGCGCGTCCAGCAGGAACTGACGAGCCTCGCCGATCGTGCGGCTCGGCGGGATCCCTAGATACGCGCTGATCTGTGCGCCGTCCAGATCGGGCCGCATCTGGTGCAGCTGCTCCTGCTCGGCGAGCGCGGCGATCCTCACCTCGAGCTCGTCCATCCGGGCCGCGAGACGACGCGCCTTGTTCGGGTTCCTGGTCGTGCAATCTGCCCGCACCAACGCGTTCAGCCTCTGAAGGTGCGGCCCCGCGTCGCGCACGTAACGCCGCACCGCGGAATCGCTCCAGCCCAACCCGTAGGTATGGAAGCGGTGATGCAGCCGGATGATCTCCTCCACCGTTGCGACCACCTCGTTCGGGAAGCGCAGCTCGCGCAGACGTTCCCTCGCCATCTCGGCCCCCACCACCTCGTGGTGGTGGAACGAGACGCCGCCCTCCGGATCGATCCGGCGCGTCTTGGGCTTGCCGATGTCATGCAGGAGCGCGGCGAGCCGGACCTCGAGGCTGGCTTCGTCCCCATCCACCTTCGTGGCCCGTTCCAGGACCGCCAGCGTGTGCTCGAACACGTCTTTGTGCTTGTGAACGGGGTCCTGCTCTAGCTTCAGAGCCGATAGCTCCGGAAGGAAGAGATCCGTTATCCCGGTCGTGTCGGCCAGCCGCAGCGCCATGGCGGGGTCGCGACCGAGCAACAGCCGTGACAGCTCATCGCGGATGCGCTCTCGCGAGATCGTCTCCAGCTTGTTCTTCGAGGCCTTCACCGACTCCAACACTTCGGGCGCCACGGCGAACTGGAGTTGCGCCGCGAAGCGGAACGCGCGCAGCATCCTCAGCGGATCGTCCGCGAACGATTCGTTCGGGTCGATCGGCGTCCGGATGACCTTCGCCTTCAGATCGTCGAGCCCCCCGAAGGGATCGATCGCGTCCTTCTCGGGCAGGCGAACGGCCATCGCATTCACGGTGAAGTCGCGCCGCGACAGGTCGATCTCGATCTCGCGCGTGTAGGCGACCTCCGGATGCCTCGAGTCGGGCTCGTACCGCTCCGTGCGAAACGTCGTGATCTCCACATCCACGCCCGCCACGCGCGCGCCGACGGTGCCGAACCTGAAGCCCTGCAGCCACACGGCCTCCGCCGCCGGTTTCACTATCTCGAGGGTCTCGTCGGGCGCCGCGTCGGTGGCGAAGTCATAGTCGCCGCCACTCCTGCCGAGGAAAGCGTCGCGCACGGTGCCACCAACGAGGTACAGAGCCCGCTCCCGCTCCCGGAACCGCTCCGCTAGCTGCAGGACCCGCGATCCTTCCGCCAACAACTCCGTGAGAGGAACCACAGGTGCCGCTTGGGGAGAAGACACGCACTCACCCTAAGAGACGGGTTGGAGGCCCTCCTGCTTCAGCGCGATCTCGAAGTCGTGCGGGTTGGTGGCCGCGTTCTTCGCATCCTCCAAGTTGACGAGGCCCGCCCGGTAAAGGCCGAGCAACGCCTGGTCGAAGGTCTGCATCCCGTAGAAGCCGGACTCCTTCACGATGTCGTGGATCTCGTGGGTCTTCTCCGGATCCAAGATGAGGTCGCGGATACGCCCGTTCATCACCAACACCTCGATCGCGGGGACGCGGCCGCGGCCGTCCTTGCGGGGCAAGAGACGCTGCGACAGGATCCCCTTCAACGACCCCGCGATCGACACCCTGATCTGCTTCTGCTGGTGCGGCGGGAAGAAGTCGATGATGCGGTTGACCGTCTCGGTGACGTCGGTCGTGTGGAGCGTCGAGATCACGAGGTGACCGGTCTCGGCCGCCTGCAGCGCGGCCTTGACCGTCTCGGGATCGCGGATCTCGCCGACGAAGATCACGTCGGGGTCCTGGCGCATCGCGGCGCGCAGCGCCGTCGCGAAGTTGTTCGTGTCGAGACCTATCTCACGCTGGTTCACGATCGCCTGCCGGTCCGGATGCAAGATCTCGATCGGATCCTCGATCGTCAGGATGTGACACGAGCGGGTCGCGTTGATGTAGTTGATCATCGCTCCGGTCGTGGTGGTCTTTCCCGACGAGGTGGGACCGGTGATCAGCAAGAGACCGCGGTGCTCCTCGGCGAGGGTCTTCACGACCGGGGGAAGTCCGAGTGTCTCGAACGACGGACTCCCCGGGAGAACGCGGCGAAGCGCCATTCCGACGCTGCCGCGCTGTCTGAAGACGTTGACGCGGAACCGGCCCATGCCCGCGATCGAGTAGGCGAAGTCCACCTCGCCGACCTGCTTGAAACGCATGGCCTGCTCGTCGTTCATCAGCTCCATCGCGGTCCGCTCGCAGTCGGCCGCGGACATGGGCGTGAAATCGGTCTTCACGAGGTGCCCGCTGACCCGCACGTAGGGAGGGCCGCCCGCCTTCACGTGCAGGTCCGAGGCCTTCTTATCCACGACGAACCGCAAGAACTCCTGCATGTCTATGGCGTTGCCGGTCATCTCGCTGCTGCCCCTTATCTCGGTCGCCGGCCGGTTCGGCCGCCTTGTTCCATCGGCACCGACGGACACCGGGTTGACCCCATCCAGCGAATCGCGTGGCGCAATCATCCCTGTTTCCGCGGAATCTTCAAGGGGTATGGCTGCTTCTGGAAAGGGTGCCCTGAGGGATGCAGGAGGCAGTGGATGGAGCAAGCCATGCAAGCTCAAAGCAGCAATGGCAACAACAAGATGAGCCGTGCCGAGGCCGGACGCAAGGGCGGACGTACCACGAAGCAGCGCTACGGCGAAGAGCATTTCGGTCGCATCGGCAAGATCGGCGGTAAGAAGGGCGGCGAGACGACCAAGGAGCGCTACGGCTCGGAGTTCTACCAGAAGATCGGTCGTCTGGGAGGTTCTAAGTAACCCGCACGCACACCTAGACATCCAGGCTCCTCCACCTGTCGGAGGAGCCCTTTCTCTATGCTCACTGCGATGTCTTGCACTCGCACGGCGCCCGCACGAGCCGCGACGCGTTCGCCGGAAACCTCCGCTTGACGCAGGTCTCCCGCATGAGGTGCGCAGGACCCGCGCTCCGATCGCTGAGCTGCGTGGTGGTGGCCGCTTCGCTCGCAGTCCCCGGATGGTCCCCGAGGGCCTCTGCCCAGGAAGCGCCCGCGGGGGCGATCTCTCTGCGCCTCGTCGACCAGCCGGTGTGGCATCGCCCCGCAGACTCGTTGTCGATACGGGTTCGCATCGTCAACCGCGGCCTAACCCCGCTCGACGGCTTCCTGCTGAGCCTTGCCGCCCACCCCGTGGTCACGACGCGGTCGGGGCTTCACGAGGCTTTCGCCGGCAACGCGGGGGCGATCCTCAGCGCCGCGTCGGAAAGCTCCGATCAGAAGGTGGACCCGGGCGATTCCCTCGTGATCGAGCTCGATCAGACGCTGCCAAGCCTGGCGTTGGGGGGCGTCACGGAAGGTGGCGTCTATCCGCTCACCCTCACTCTTTCGGATCGCCCCGGCGTGGTTCAGCACGATTCGCTGACGACGCCGCTCATCATCTACCCGGAGCAACCCGAGACGCCGTTGAACCTGGCGCTCGTTGTCCCATTGAACGAGCTGCCCAGCGTTGGTCCCGACGCGACCGTAGGTGCTCCACTCGAAGGCGGCCAGATCGCGATCGAGGAAGCCGCGAAGCCCGGGGGATGGCTGCACGGGCTCGTCGGAGCGCTCGAGGCCCAGGCGGGAGAGCTGCCGCCGCTCGAGAGGAACGTCCGCGTGAAGAGGCCCCGCGGCAAGAACCGTCGCCCGAGGTTCCGGACGATCGAGATCCCGCAGCGCGGGCTGCACCTCGGTGTGGCACCGACTCCCAGACTGATAGACGAGCTCGCCCAGCTCGCGGACGGGTATCGGATCCAGAATGCCGACGGCTCCACCCCGGTCGCGGCGAGTGCCCCCACGGCCGCCGCGGCGCGTTCGTTGCTCGACAGGCTCCGGGCGCTTCTGGGTGAAGAGGGGATCCAGACCCTCCTGGCGCCCTATTCGTTCCCCGACCTCCCCACGCTGGCGCGCGCCGCTCCGGACCGCCTCGAGATCGAGCTCGATGAGGGGGCCGCGGTGCTGTCGGGGGCCCTGGGGCTCGACGTCGGCGACGGGTGGCTGTTTGCACCCGGCGCGAGGCTGGGCGCACAGACGCTGGACGAGGTCCGTTTCGCCGATGCCGACGCGGCCACCAGGACGTTGTTCCTGCCGGAGGCGTTCGAAGACCCCACCGGCCTTCCGCTGCCGGGATGCCCCGAAGCGTTTGCCTCGTTCACCTGCCCCGTCTCCGTCAGGACGTTGCAGGGTCCCACCGAGGGCCTGGTCGCCGACGAGGGGCTGCGCGAGCGCTTCGTCGACCTGGCCCTGGGGGCCGGGGACAGGCTCGGTCTACAGAACTTCTTCGCGGAGACGGCGGCCATCAGGCAAGAGCTCCCGTCCATAGCCGGTCGCGTAGTGCAGGCCACCATGCCTTCGCTGTGGCACCCGCGCCCCCAGATGTCCCAACAGCTGCTGGCGGGGCTGCGCGAGGCGCCGTGGCTGCGGACGGTGACGCCGCAGGAGGCGGTGGAGCTCGCGCCACCAGAGCAGGTGACGGAGCGCTTCGTCCAGAACCTCCCGACGCTGGAGAACGAGCCGCCGGAGGAGTTCTTCGACTCGATCGAGGAGACCACCGAACTGGTCGACAGCTTCCGGCGCCTCCAGCCTCCGGAGACCCTGATCAGACGCCTCCGCCGCAACACCCTGGTTGCGGAGAGCAGGCTCTGGTGGGCGAGCTCTGATCTGCTCCGGGTCGCTGAGGGATACCTAGATGGAACCGAGGCAGAGATCGCCGCGGAGACGCAGAAGGTCACGATCGGCGGTCCCGATCAGATCAACCTCACCTCGCGAGAGGGCCGCATCCCGCTGGTGGTCTCCAACCAAACGAGCTTCCCGGCCACGGTACGGGTCGCGATAACGTCTCCACAGCGAGACCTCGCGCTCGAACCGCAGGCGTTGCCTCCTCAGCAGGTTGCGGCGCAGGACACCTTCCAGTTCACGGTCGACGCGACCGCGCGCTCGAGCGGAATCTTCCAGATGCAGGTCGTGGTCGAGACGGTGGACGGCTCGCTTGAGATCGCGTCGAAACAGATCACGATCCGCTCCACCGCCTTCAACCGGATCGCTCTCGGCGTGACGCTGGGGGCGCTCGCGTTCCTGGTGTTCTTCTATCTGTTGCGTCTCTCGCGGCGGCGACGCGGCCAGGCACCGGTTTGACCTCTCTCGCCCGTGCGACCGTCGTCATGACGGCCGGGACGATCCTCTCGCGGGTGACCGGACTGCTGCGGCTGGCGGCGATCGCCGCCGCCTTGGGGGTAGTCGAGTCGGGCCGCCTTGCAGACACGTACAACATCGGCAATACCGCTCCCAACATCATCTACGAGCTCGTCCTCGGCGGGGTCCTGACGTCGGTGTTCGTCCCGGTGTTCGTTGACCTTCTAGAGAAGGAAGGCCGCGACCGGGCGTGGCAAGTCGCCAGCGCCATCATCAACCTCTCACTGGTCGTGCTGGTGGCCATAGCCACCCTTGGTGTCGTGCTGGCGCCGCTGATCGCGCGGTTCTACGCGGTCCGCCTCGAGGGGGCCGAGGCCGTCCAGCAGGTGGAGGTGCTGAGCTTCCTCCTGCGCCTCTTCATCCCACAGATCGTCTTCTACGGGCTGACCGCGGTCACGGCGGGATTGCTGAACGCGCACAAGCGGTTCGGCGCCCCGATGTACACGCCGATCCTCAACAACCTCGCGGTGATCGGCGTGTTCGTCGCGTTCCACCAGGCCTACGGGGAGATCGACGACCTCGGCGCTGTCACGACGACACAGTTGCTGATCATCGGGCTCGGTACGACGGCCGGCGTCGCGCTGATGGCGCTCGCGCAGATCCCGTTCTTGCGGGGCCTCGGTACCTACCGCGCGACGCTCTCGATCAACCACCCGTCGCTCAGGAAGCTGGCGCGGCTGTCGGTCTTCGTCATCGGGTACGTCGTGACGAATCAGATCGGCTACCTGATCGTGCAGTGGCTGGCGAACGAGCAGACCGGTGGATACACCGCGTACGTGGCCGCGTTCACATTCTTCATGCTTCCGCACGGCCTCTTCGCAGTCTCCGTCATAACCGCGCTGCTTCCGGGCATGAGCGCCGACGCCAGCAACGGCCGCTGGGATTCGTTCCGAGACCGGGTCTCGACAGGTGTGCGGACGACGATCCTGCTCGTTCTTCCTGCGGCCGTCGGGTATCTCGTCCTGGGCGAGCCGGTGGTGCGGCTCCTGTTGGAGCGCGGGGTCATGACGGCGCGGTCGACCGAGCTCGTCGCGGGAGTGTTGAGGTTCTTCGTCTTGGGCCTCGTCCCGTTCTCGATATTCCAGTTGTTCCTGCGGACGTTCTACGCACTACAGGACACGAAGACACCGTTCCAGATAAACGTGGTCGCGGTGGTGTTCAACACGATCATCAACGTCCCTCTGTTCCTGTGGCTGGGCGTGAAGGGGCTCGCTCTCGGTCACGCCTGCGCCTACACGCTGGGCGTCGCGCTCCAGACGCGCGCGCTGCGCAAGCGCCTGGACGCGCTTGACGGACGCCGTCTAGCGCGCAGCGTGGTGAGGATCGCCGTTGCGGCGGTCGTGATGGGAGCTCTCGTGTGGGCGGCGTCCGAGGGCCTGCAAGAAGCGATAGCTCCAGAAACGTTCGGAGAGCAGGCGGTGGCGCTCCTCGCCCCCGCCCTGGTGGGGGTGGTGACGTATCTAGCGGTGGCCGCCGCGCTCGGGGTAGAGGAGCTCTCGCTCGTGAAGCGACTCGTCGGGCGACGCGGTCCGAATCAGGGCTGAGGCCCTGCAGGCACGCGATAATCCACGGATGCTCATCAGAGACCAGCGCGGGATCATCGGCGACTGGATCGTGAAGGTGGTCCTGGGGATGGCGATCTTCGCGGTCATCGCTTACGACGCCGGCTCGATCCTCGTCAATTACTTCACGCTCGACTCGGGGGCCGACGACGTCGCTATCGCGGTCTCCCTGATCGTCGGCACCACCGGCAACGCCGGCCAGTACACCGACGAAGAGATCTACCAGCTCGCTAAAGCCGAGGTGAACAGCGAAGACGGCGGGGTCGAGGGAGCGCGCGTACTGCGAGAGGGAACCAATATCGATGACACCGGGGTCGTTCACATCCGGCTCCGGCGCACGGCCGACAGCCTCATCGTGAGCCGGATCGGCCCGATAGCGAAATGGGCGCGGGCCACCTCCGACGGCCAGGCCGGGACCACGTAGCTTTCCGCTAGATCCCCATGTCCTCTCAGCTCGACGTCATCGCCGGGCGTTACGTGCTCGAGACCGAGATCTCACGCGGCGGGATGGCGACCGTGTGGCAGGCGCGCGACCAGATCCTCGCGCGCCCGGTCGCCGTCAAAGTCCTCCATCCCCACCTGTCCGAGGACGAAGCGTTCCTCGAGCGGTTCCGGCGAGAGGCTCTAGCGGCGGCGCGGCTAAGTCACCCGAACATCGTGTCGATCTTCGACACCGGCACGCAGGAATCCGAGTCCGGCGCTGCCGGGGTGCAATTCATCGTGATGGAGTTGTGCGCCGGAGGAACCCTCGCCGGGCTGCTAGCGGGTGGTTCACCGATGGAGCCGGAACGTGTCGTCGCGATCGGCATCACGATCTGCGACGCCCTCGGATACGCCCACAGGCAGGGCGTGATCCATCGCGACGTGAAGCCTGCGAACGTCCTGATCGCGGCCGACGGTCTATTGAAGGTGGGGGACTTCGGGATCGCGAGGGCCGCCTTCGTAAAGGGTGACATCACTACGACGGGCTCGATCATCGGAACGGTCACCTATCTCTCGCCTGAGCAAGGCCAGGGGCGCGAGCCTGACCACCGGTCGGATCTCTACGCGCTCGGCGTCGTGCTGTACGAGCTGTTGGTCGGGCGCCCGCCCTTTACGGGCCAGACGGAGATAGGAACCGCGCTGATGCATCTGAAACACCCGCCACCTCCTCCGCGCAGCATCAAGGCAGGCGTGCCACGTCCGTTAGAGGCGACGATCCTGAAAGCGCTCGAGAAGGATCCGGCTCAACGCTTCGCAGATGCAGACGAGATGGCGGCGGCGCTCGGTGCGTCCCTCGAGCGAGACGGCGCGACCGTTGCGATGCGCATGCCCGTCCCTCGGCGCCGTGGGGCAGCTCCCGAGCGAACGCGCGCAGGAGATGCCGGTTGGATACTCCGGGTCGTCGGGGCCGTGCTCGGGGCCATCCTCCTTGCCGTTTTCGTCTCGTCTCTGCTGGACGGAGCAGGGGAGGGGCCCGAGCCGCAAGGAGAGCAGCCTTCCCAGCAGCGCCCGCAACCCGCCGCCGCGGCGCCCCTCGAGATCGCGTCGGCGACGGATTTCGATCCTCACGGCGACGGCGCCGAGCACTCCGATGAGGCGCCGGCAGCCGCCGATGGCGACACCTCCACCTCGTGGACGACGGAGTCGTACAGCTCGTCCCTCGCGGCGCAAGGGAAGCCCGGCGTCGGCCTCGTCTTCGACTTAGGTGCAACCGTCGACGTGACCGAGGTGCGGATCCAGGCCTCGTCGGGTCTGGACTTGGAGGTCAGGGCCTCCGACTCCCTCGGGTCCGACGAACAAGCGTTCGTCGAGGCTGCCGGTCGCCGCGCGATCCCGCCCGTCCTGACCCTGCGCCCCGACCCGACGTCCGGCCGCTACTGGCTGATCTGGATCACAGAGATCGGACCGGAGGGCGGAGCCGCGTCGATCGCCGAGGTCGAGTTCCGTGGCAGCTGACGGGCGCAGCGACGGCATGCTTCTCAGGAGTTTCCTGGAGGGCAACCAGACGTCGTTCGCAGAGCTCATGGCGCGACACGAGGACCGGATCTTCGCGCTCGCCTACCGCATGACCGGGAACCGCGCCGACGCGCTCGATGCAACGCAAGACACTTTCGTTGCCGCCTTCCGCCAAGCTGCGAACTTCCGCTCCGACTCCGCGTTCGGTACCTGGCTGTATCGGATCGGGATCAACGCCTGTCACGATCTCCTTCGGAAACGGAAGCGGTGGGCTCTGGATGAGGGCGACCCGGAGCAGCACCCTGAAGCTGCATCACCGAGCTTCGACGACCGGGTGACGGCCCGCCTGGATGTCACGCGTGCGCTTGCTCAACTACCCGACGATTACCGCGAGGCTGTGGTGATGCACGACATCGGCGGCATCCCGTATGAGGAGATCTCGCTGCTGACCGACGCGCCGGTCGGCACCGTCAAGTCGCGCATCAGCAGAGGTCGCCAGCGGCTGGCGCAGCTATTGGAACAACGCGCACCATCCAGCGAGTCCAAGGGAACGATATGAACGCACCAGAACACGAGCGCTGTTCGCACCTGTTGCGCGGGTTCGTCAACGGCGACCTTGCGGACGACGACCGTCTCTGGGTGGAAGAGCACCTCGGCACCTGTGCCACATGCGCGCAAGAGCTGGCTGCCCTGCGCGCGGTCGTGCCGGAGCCGGATGCTCCGCAGTTGTCCGAGCTCGAACGCGTCGGGCTGCGGCGCGCAGTGTTGAACCAGGCGGTGCCGGTGCCGGCCGCGGGCGCCGATGCACCCGCTGCGGGCACGCGGTCGGGCAGCCGTCTGTGGTCGCTCCTCGGGGCGGCCGCTTTGGTGGCCGTGATCGGCACGTTCGCTTACTTGGGGTTCGGCGGGATGAGTGGGGGTGACGATCAGGCAGGCATCACCAGCACGGGAGGCGGTGCCGACTCGGATGCTGTCGAGGAGGCGAGACCGCGGCGGGGGCGCGGCGCGAGCGAGGCAGTCATGGGGACCTCCTCCGAGGCAGGGGCTGCAACAGGTGCCCCGTCTCCCACCTTCAGAGCCTCGTTGGGTGAGGTGGACCCAGAGCGCCTCAACAAGCTGGGAGAGCAGGGCCTCCCGCTGGTGGTGTTCTCACGCGCCTACACGGTCGACGACGTCCCCCGCCTCCAGGGTGAGTTCATCGAAAGCCTGGCAGAGCGCGCGCCCGACGCTCGCGGTGACGACATCCGGGAGTGCGCCGGCCTTGTCACGACGCAGTTTCCCAACGCCCTGCCCGCGTACGCCGCGCTGGCGGAGTACCGCAACCGCGGCGACATCCTGGTTCTGGCCTTCGCCTGGAGCGATCAGGAACAGGGACCTCTCGACCAGTCGATGGTGTGGGCGTGGGCCGTGGATGACTGCGCCGGGATCCCCGTCCACTACTCGAAGAACGTCATCCAGCCCCGGCCCTAGCCGCCTCTGAACCGGGGAATCAACCGCCCCGGCCGAGGGTTCGATAGGTTATGGACGTGGTCCAAGACAAGCGACGCGTGACCATCATCGGCTCCGGCCCTGCGGGCCTCACCGCCGCGGTCTACACGGCTCGCGCCAACCTCGAGCCGTTGGTGATCGAAGGGATCGACGCAGGTGGACAGCTGATGCTGACGACCGAGGTCGAGAACTATCCGGGCTTCGTCAACGGGATCATGGGCCCCGAGCTGATGGAGAACATGCGGGCGCAGGCCGCCCGGTTCGGCGCCGAGTTCCTGACCGAAAACGTCACCTCCGTTGACCTCTCCGAGCCACCCTTCGGCATCCAGACGCCCGATCGCGCGATCCGCAGCGACACGGTGATCATCTCCACCGGCGCCTCCGCGCTGATGCTCGGGGTACCCGGCGAGAAGGAGCTGCTGGGTCACGGCGTCTCGACCTGCGCGACCTGCGACGGCTTCTTCTTCCGCGGCCAAGAGATCGTCGTGGTGGGCGGCGGCGATTCCGCGATGGAGGAGGCGAACTTCCTGACTCGCTTCGCCGCGAAGGTGACCGTGGTACATCGCCGCGACAGCCTCAGGGCGTCGAAGATCATGCAGGACCGGGCGCGGGCGAATCCGAAGATCGAGTTCATCTGGGACACCGCGGTCACCGAGATATTCGGCAACGGCAAGGTCGCGGGCGTCCGGCTGAAGAACCTGAAGACCGGAGAGGAGACAGAGAAGCTGACGGGCGGCGTGTTCGTCGCGATCGGCCACACGCCGAACACCTCGTTGTTCGAAGGTCAGCTCGAGCTCGCGGGTGGTTACATCTTGACGAGGGGCGAGGACACCCAGACCACGGTGCCCGGCGTGTTCGCGGCCGGCGACGTCGTCGACTTCAGGTACCGGCAAGCCATCACTGCGGCCGGCATGGGATGCATGGCCGCCATCGACGCTGAGCGTTACCTGGAAGGGATGCCGGTCACAGAGCACGCCTGGTAAACGGTTCACGGAAGCAGCGCGGGGCTACTCTTCGTGCATGTTCCGTAGCTTGTGCTCCCCCATCCGCCCTGAGCACCGACCCGCTCGATGAAGGGGCTGATCAGGGAGGGCGATCGCTCCGAGGAAGTCGCGGACGTTCAGATGCGCCTGCGCGCGCTGAAGCTGCGGGTCGAAGACGAGACGGGCCAGTTCGGCGCGTCGACGAAGCAGGCGGTTCGCGCCTTCCAGCAGCAGCGCGGCATCATCGTCGACGGGATCGTCGGTCCACACACATGGAACGAGCTCGTCGAAGCCTCGTGGCGCCTGGGCGACCGCGTCCTGTACCTGAGGGTCCCCGTGATCCGGGGAGACGATGTGCTGACCTTGCAGTCACGACTGAATGCACTCGGCTTCGACGCGGGGCGCGAGGACGGGATCTTCGGGCGCGAGACGGACGAGGGGGTACGCGCGTTCCAACGCGAGTACGGCGTTGCCGAGGATGGCATCTTCGGACCCGCCAGCCACGCCGCACTGACGGGGCTTCGCGTGGATCGTCCTGGCACCGCAGCACGCTTGCGCGAGGAGCTTCGGCGGGGCGAGGAGGGACTGTCGGACGCGGTGATCGCGATCGATCCCGGCCACGGAGGCGCGAATCCCGGCGAGATCGGCGCAGATGGTCTCGTGGAAGCCGACGTCTGTTGGGAGCTTGCGCTGAAGCTGGCCGAGCGCTTCGTGGCGGTGGGGGCGAAGGTGCGCTTCACGCGCACCGAGGTGGAGGACCTAGATCCCCACGAGCGGGCGCGTCGCGCCAACCGTTTCGGCGCGCACCTGTTCATCTCGATCCACCTGAACGCTCACGGTGAGGCGGGTGCCGAGGGTGCGACGACCTTCTACTTCGGAGGATCGCGAGCCGGTGAGGCGCTGGCCGACAAGTTGCAGAGCGAGCTCGTCCGCCTCGGGTTGAAGGACTGTCGCAGCCACGCTCGCTCCTATCCCGTGCTGCGAGAGACTCGGATGCCGGCGGTCCTGGTGGAGCCGGGGTTCATCACGCACCCCGACGACGAGAAGAGGCTCCGCGATCCCGAGTTCCTCTCCCGTGTCGCGGATGCGGTCGCGGCCGCGGTGGGCCGCTACTACGAGGAGGGGTTTTAGAGAGCGGTCTCTAGAGCTTCGCCGTCTTCGCTGTCGGCGCTTGCTTCCGCCCGAGCGCCCGTGATGATGTGCAGCAGGCGCTGCAGTTCCGCGGGAGACACGAAATCCAGGACGATCCGCCCCTTGCGCTTCCCCACCTCGACGCGCACTCGCGTCTGCAGGTGGTCCGCCAGGATCCGCTGCGCCTCCATAGCCGCAGCGGAGGCGGCGGCCCCACCCGGTGCCCGCGCCGGTGCGGAACCGGTCATCGCCTGATACCGCCTGACGAGGTCTTCCACCTCTCGCACCGAGAGCGACTCTGTGGCTGCGCGCCGCGCGATGCGCTGCTGTAGGGGGTTGCCCTGCAGCCCGAGCAGCGCTCGCCCATGACCCGCGGTGAGCCGTCCCGAGGTCAGCAGCCCCTGTATCTCGACCGGGAGGTCCAAGAGCCGCAACGCGTTCGTGATCGTGACCCGGTTCCGCCCGAGCTTGTCGCCCAGCGCCTCCTGGGTCAGACCCGCCTCGTCCATCAGCTGGCGGTAGGCCGCGGCTTCCTCTATGGGGTCGAGGTCTGCCCGGTGGATGTTCTCGACGAGGGCTCGCTCCAGCGACCCGCGCTCGTCGGTCTCGACCACGACCACCGGAACCTCCGTCAACCCCGCAGCGATGGCGGCGCGCCACCGTCGCTCCCCCGCGATCAACTCGTATCCATCGCCGTCGGGGCGCACGAGCAAGGGCTGTAGGACCCCGAGCTCGCGGATCGACGCGGTCAGCTCGTGCAGAGCGTCGGGTTCGAAGGACCGGCGCGGCTGAAGAGGGTTCGGGCGGATGCGATCGACCGCGGCGGTGGGGGTAGCGGTTCCTGTGCGCCGCTCGAGCCCCTCGTCGGCGGTGGGCGGCAGGAGAGCGTCGAGCCCACGACCGAGGCCGCTCCGGCGCATCATCTGGCCACCGTCCACGGCTCGCGGCGAGGCCACTCCTCGTCGAGACCGGCCGGCTCGGGCGCGATGGTGCCGTACCCCCGGCCCCCGGGCCCCGGAACCGCAGCCGGTGCCGGGACCGCAACCGGGTTCGGACGCGGGGCGGGTGGTGAAGGCGGCACGTGCACGTCTAACCCGTAGCGTTCCTCGACCTCGGCGGCCAGAAGCCGGTACGACACCGCTCCGCGGGAGGAGGGGTCGAGCGTCACCACCGGCTCGCCGAACGACGGCGCCTCCGACAGCCGCACGCTGCGCGGGATGACGGTGCCGAAGACCGCGTTGCCGAAGTGCGTGCGTACCTCGTCTGCCACCTGGCTCGACAGCTTCGTCCTCGCGTCGTACATCGTCAGCAAGAACCCGGCGATCCTCAACTCCGCGTTCAACGACCGGCGCACCCTCTCCGCCGTCGCCAGCAGCTGACCCAGACCCTCGAGCGCGTAGTACTCGCATTGCACCGGCACGATCAGGTCCTGCGCCGCGGCAAGAGCGTTGAGGGTCAGGAGGCCGAGCGAAGGAGGGCAGTCCAGGAAGATCAGGTCGTACCGCTGCGCTGCCCCCTCGAGGGCGTCGGCGAGCTTTCGTTCCCTAGCCATCGCTCCCGCGAGCTCTATCTCGGCGCCGGCCAGGTCGCGCGCGGCGGGAGCACAGTCCAGGCCGGCAACCGCCGTCGGCCGGGCCACCTCTGCGAGAGGTGCCGCTCCGATGAGGAGGTCGTACGTGGTCGGGGTCGAGTCGCGGTGGTCGAAGCCCAGCCCCGTCGTCGCATTCGCCTGTGGATCCACGTCGACGACCAGGACCCGGTGCCCGCGCAGCGCCAGGCTTGCACCCAGGTTCACCGACGTCGTGGTCTTCGCGACCCCGCCCTTCTGGTTGGCGACACAGACGAGGCGACCCGCACCGGGCAGGATCGGCCGCGTCTCCAGGAGCTTCCACGACGTCCCCGACCACGCGGCAGGGGGATTATTTCCAGGTATTTCCTGACTCGGAGGCATCTGCACTCAGTCTAATCAGACCCGGTTCGATCTCCTCGGCATCTCGAGGGATATCCGCGCTCGATCCCACGAGCAGGATGACGTGACCGGTCGCACGGACCAGGGGCCGGCACAGCGCGGCCGCGTCTGCGGGCGGAGCCAGCGCCCGCGCGGTGGCGACGCTGTGGGCGGCTCGCAGCGCGGGATCCAGGGCCGCCTGTTGCGCCGTTCGGACGACCACCTCGCACTGGTCCAGCTCCAGTTCCCTCAGCGCCTCCTCCAGGAAAGCGGCCCGCCTCTTCCTCGGCTCCAGCAGGCGCCAGGGGAGGCCGGAGCCGATCGCTAGGGGGATCCCCGGGAGCCCGGCGCCCGAACCCACGTCGATGCACCAGCCGTTGCCGACCTCCGTCACAAGTGGGAGAGCCCGTAGCGAGTCCTCGATATGGCGCTCGCGGACGCGGCTCAGGTCGCCGGGGGAGATCAGGTCGAGCCGGGGGGCCCACCCTTCGAGGAGCGCGCGGTACACCGCCAACCGCTCCTCGATGCCGGGGTGTTTCACGTTTTACGCGTCGCTAGCTGGGCGAACACGCGGGAGGACGGCGTCACTCCGCCCTGATGACGACCTTCCGAGCGGGATCGACGCCTTCGCTGAAGCTCGACACGCCCTCGATCTCTGAGACCGCGTCGTGGACGATCTTCCTGTCCCAGCTCGACATCGGCTCGAGCTCGATCTCGGTCCCCCGCTCCTTGGCGCGCTCGGCGATGGAGCGAGCATAGTCCGCTAGCGAGTCTCGGCGCCGGGCGCGATATCCCTCCACGTCCACCATCAGACGGACCCGGGCCCGCAGGCGACGCTGAACGGCCGTCCGCGTCAGCTCCTGGAGCGCGTCCAACGTCTGACCGCGTCGCCCGATGAGCATCCCGAGCTCGGGCCCGGTCACCTCCAGCGACACGGCGTCGCCCTCGATGGACTTTTCGACCTCGGCCTGAAGGCCCATAGCCTCGAGGAGGCCGGACAGGAACTCGGTCCCGGTTGACGCCACGTCCTCGGGGCTGGCGGGCTCCGTCTCCAAGCCTGGGGGGTCCCCTAGCGCGTCGGCGGTCTCGCGAGCGGTGGTTTCCTGCATCACCTCGGGCTCTTCGTTCATCTCTTCTTCTTCTTGTTCTTCGAAGGCTGCTTCGGTCCTTCCAAGCGCGCCGGGTCGCCCGTCACCGGCTTGGTGGGCGCACCCTTCGGCGGCTTTCCAGAGCTCGGTTTGCTCGAGCCCTTGCTCGGCTGAGCCACCACCTTCTTCTCCGATGGTTCCGGGTCGGCGGGTGCGGGGGCCACGCGCAGCATGATGTGCTGCTGGACGATGCTCCACACGTTCGTGGTCAGCCAGTACAACGTCAGGCCGGCCGCGAACTGGAACGAGAAGAACATGAGCATCAGCGGCATGAACTTCATCACCATCTGCGCCTGCTGAGCCGACGGATCGGTCGCGGCGCCCCGCTGCACCTGCATCTGCTTCTGCTGGTAGTAGGTCGTGAAGCCCATCAGCCCGATCAGGATCAGGTACGGGAGGAAGCCGAGGACTCCGCCCTCACAGCCGGGGGCATCCCGGAAGACGTTGAGGGGCTGGCAGTCCAGCCGGAAGACCCCGAGGAAGCTGTTCACCTCGACGGGCGCGGTGTCCAGCGCTCTCGCCAGCGCGGAGTCCTGGACCTGCGCCATCACTCCTTCGATCGGTTCCGCCGGTACCCAGTCGTCGGTACCCGACAGTTTTTTGTAGCCCATGTAGGCCAGCGGCGTGCTGATCAACCGGTACAGGGCGATGAAGACCGGCATCTGCATCAGGAGCGGCAGGCACCCGCCGAACGGGTTGACCCCGTGCTCCTTGTAGAGGCCCATCATCTCCTCGTTCATCTGCTGACGGGCGTCCTTCTTGCCCTTGTATTTGGCCTGGATCTTCTTCACCTCGGGCTGGATCCGCTGCATCTCTCGCATCGAGCGGGTCTGCTTGATCGACAGAGGCAGGAGGAGGACCCGCACCGCCACGGTCAACAAGATGATCGCGAGCCCGTAGTTGCGGACCACGGCGTAGAAGCCGGCGAGCGCGGCCGCGAATACCTCGAAGAAACCCATCAGGCGACCCTAGGCGGAACGGGGTCTGGACCACCGGCGGACCAGGGGTGGCAGCGAGCGATCCGTTTCAGCGCCAGGAGCGTCCCGCGCGCGGGTCCATGGCGCTCGATCGCCTCTATGGCGAAGGCGGAGCAGCTGGGGGCGAAGCGACAGGTGGGGGGGAACAGCGGCGAGATCAGCCGCCGATACACCTGGAGCAGCGAGACGAGGACCCGCCCGATCATCGGCTCAGCGACAGCCGGCGGAACATCTCTTCCAGTTCCTGGAACGGAGCGGTCTGCGCGGTCGCCTCGGCCCGAACGAGGACGTCGACCCCGGTGGGACCCGCGGCCCTGAAGGCCGCGCGCAGGCGACGCTTGATCCGGTTACGGCCCACCGCGCCTCCGACGCGGGCGGGGACGGCGAGTCCAAGCCGGCCCGGCGAATCGGCGTCTGCGCGGCTCGCAACCATCATCGTGCCCGCCACCGCTCGGATCCTGGTCCCATCGTGCAGGACCCGCCCGAAGTCGCCGCGGCGGGATAGGGAAAGCGGTTGCTTCATGCTTAGGTGCGCTACGCCGACAGGCGGGCGCGGCCCTTCTCGCGCCTCGCCTTGAGGATCGCGCGGCCGGCGCGGGTCTTCATGCGGGCGCGGAACCCATGCTTGCGCTTACGGCGGCGATTGTTGGGTTGGTACGTGCGCTTGGTCACTGGGGCTCACCCGATCCTGTTGGGCCCACCTGGATCCGCTCGCAATCAACATCGCGAAATCCGCGGGGCTCTTCGACGTCTGCGGCAGTATAGCGTCGCTCCCGTTTCTCCACGTAGAGAGCCAATCGCTCGCGCGTTCTCCTAGTTTTGCTCGATCCACTTGACGCGCGCTGGGCGGATTTGGCTACGATGCCCCCCGGTCCAGAGCCTCCGGGAAGCCTTCCGAGGGCGGGACTGCGGCACTTCCCCGAGCCACGTGGTTGAGCATTTAGCTAGGGCCGGAATCGGTTGTCCACACTTGTGGATAAGGCTGTTGACCGGCGCGAAGTGCCTGCTCACACCCGCTTTCTCGTCTCTCCGTCGCGGACGATCGCGATGCCCTACACCCGGTTCCTCCGGACCTCGCGGACCGGCGTGCTGTGGACGAAGGTGTTGGTAAGGGGGCCCCCGATGGAGAGTGCTAGTGACGTTGTGCTGATCGGCGAGGACAGGGAACCGGTGCAACACCACGACCCGGTCCTCACGATGGATCGACAGGCAGAGGTTCACGAGGTCGAAGGGCTGTGGAAGGTGGCGGAGCGGACCCTGCGCGACGAGCTCCGCGGGAACTTCTCGGCGTGGTTCGCACGCACCAAGCCTGTGGCGCTAGACGGCGACAGCTTCGTGCTCGCGGTTCCGAGCCTGTTCGTGAAGGAGTGGATCGAGGACAGATACACGCCACAGCTGCGCGCCGCCACCTCGATGGCTGCGCGGCGCGACCTTTCCATAGCCCTCGTGGTCGACGAGTCGCTCTCGGAGGCGCCCGACGCGCCCGAGGTGGAGGACCCTCCCGGTCCGGGTTCCGCTCTGCTCGATCCGCCGCCGGCGGCGACCGACAGTCCCCCGCAGTTCCACCCGAAGTACAGCTTCGAGTCCTTCGTGATCGGATCTTCGAATCGCTTCGCGCATGCCGCGGCGCTCGCCGTCGCGGAGGCTCCTGCCGAGGCGTACAACCCTCTGTTCATCTATGGGGCAGCAGGACTCGGAAAGACGCACCTCCTGCACGCGATCGGTCGCTACGCGCGCGACTGGCACCGCGGCTCTGTAGTTCGTTACGTCTCTACCGAGCAGTTCATGAACGACTTCATCGAGGCCCTGCAGCGTCGCTCGATCCGCGGCTTCCACCAGCGCTACCGCGCTGCCGATCTCCTACTCATCGATGACATCCAGTTCCTCGAGGGCAAGGAGCGGACCCAAGAAGAGTTCTTCCACACGTTCAACGCGCTCCATCCGAAAAGCCAGATCGTGATCACGTCTGATCGGCCTCCGAAGAAGATCCCAACGCTCGAAGAACGCTTGCGCACCCGCTTCGAGTGGGGGCTCATCACCGACATCCAGCCGCCGGATCTGGAGACCCGTCTCGCGATCCTGCGTAGGAAGACCGAGACCGAGCGACTCGCGGTTCCGCCGGAGGTCATGTCGTACATCGCAAGCCGCATCCAGACGAACATCCGCGAGCTCGAGGGCGCCCTCATCCGCGTCGCCGCCTACGCTTCTCTAACGCGCTCGAGCATCACGCTCGAGGGCGCGCAAGGTGTCTTGCAATCGCTCCTCCCGAACACCAACGAGGCGCGTGTGACCTCGGATCTCATCATCTCGGTCGCCGCCGACTACTTCGACGTGACCCCCGAGGAGATCTGCTCTCCCAGCAGGTCGCGGCCTCTAGTGAACGCTCGTCAGATGGCGATGTATCTCTGCCGAGAGCTCACGGATCTCTCGCTGCCCAAGATCGGTGAGCGTTTCGGGGGCCGCGACCATTCCACCGTTGTCTTCGCCGTCAACAAGGTTCGCCAACACATGCAGGAGCGAGAGAGCTGGTTCGAGCAGGTCCGGGAGCTCACGACACGGATCCGTCAACAAGCAGCTCGCGGCTGACGCCCACATCTTGCTGGATCGCGTGGATAAGACGAACTTCCGCGGGGTGCCCGCGCCGGCCCGCGTCCTGAGCCCGCCGTTATCCCCCGGGCGTCGCGCGCTCAAACCTCAGCACTACCTGCTGTTCTCCGACTTATCCGCATCGCCAACAGCACCTACTAGTACGTACTAGAAAACCTTTTAGCGAACGAAATCCAAAACCGTTGAGAAACCTGTCACACCATGCAGTTACCGTGTCCAGACAACGAAACGAGATCGGAGGCACGACATGAAGTTCCGCTGCGAGCGAGATGACCTGTTGGGTGCGGTGCAGTTCGCGTCCAGGGCGATCTCCAACCGAGCGACCCTTCCGGTCCTGTCGGGGCTCCGCCTCGAGGCGACCGAAGATGGGCGCGTGCGCGTCGCGGCGACCGACCTCGAGCTCACGATGGAGACGACGTTTAGGGCCGCGGTCGACGAACCTGGCACTGCTGTTGTTCCGGGCCGGCTCTTCGGGGAGATGTCGCGGAACCTCTCCAGCGGTCAGGTGTCGGTCGCGGGAACGGACGGCGAGGTCGAGATCGGATCCGGCCGGGGGCGTTTCCGCGTCCGGTCCCTCACGCCCGATGATTACCCTGCGCTCCCCATAGAGGACCGCGACGACAGCGACGGGGTCGCGGTCTCCATCGACGCGGCCGATCTTGCTGTTGCGCTTTCGCAAGTGGTGCGGGCGGCCTCGGGTGACGAGAGCCGGCAGATCCTTACGGGCGTCCTGTGGGAGCTGGAAGCCGGCGGCGTGACGCTGGCGGCGACGGACTCGTATCGCCTCGCGGTGCGGCACCTCGACGCCGCGGGCGGCCCGGAGGAAGAGCGGAAGGTGGTGCTGCCGGCGCGCACCCTCGGGGAACTCGCTCGTGCCCTGCAGGGAGCGACCGGCGCGGTGTCGGCCCTGGTGAAAGAGAACCTGGTGGCTTTCTCGATCGCCGGAGGTGAGGAGGAGGGCGAGTGGGTGATCGGCTCTCGGTTCATCGAGGGCGAGTTCCCGAAGTACCGCCAGTTGATCCCCGAGACGTACCCGAACACCTTGACGGTGGACCGCGAGATGCTGCTGGAGGTCACGAAGCGCGTCGGGCTCCTGGCGCAGAACAACCTGCCGGTGAAGCTCCAGCTCGCACCCGAGCTGGAGGTATCTGCACACACCCCCGACGTGGGGGAGGGCCAAGAGGTGATCGAGGCCGAGTACGAAGGCGAGCAGCTGGTGATCGCTTTCAATCCTCAGTTCCTTCTGGACGGCGCCTCTGCGATCCCGTCGCAGAGGATCGAGATGCAAGTGGGCGACGGGTTGAAGCCGGCGATCCTGCGGGGAGAGAGCGGAGACTTCACGTATCTCTTGATGCCGGTTCGGCTCTCGTAGTCCCGGGACGACTTCAGGCGCGCGATGCGGGTCGACGAGCTGGTCCTGGTTGACTTCCGCAATCTGGCGCGGGAAAGCGTCTCCTTCGCCCCCGGTCTGAACCTGGTCGTCGGGCGCAACGCGCAGGGCAAGACGAACCTGCTGGAGTCGCTCCACTGCCTCGGCGGCCTCGGCGGCCTCGGCTCTCCTCGGGCCGAAAACGCAGCCCTCGTGAGACAGGGAGCTGATGCGGCGCTGATCCACGCGGATGTCACGCGGGGCTCTCGCGCCCTTCACATCGATCTGGAGATCCGGCCTGGCCGTGGAACCCGAGCGCTCCTGAACCGGACCGCCGTCCCGCGGACGACGGCACTGACGGAGGTGGTCGTAACCGTCTTCTTCGGCCCCGACGAGCTGTCGTTGGTGAAGGGATCTCCTGACGGACGGCGCCGTTTCCTCGACGAGCTGGTGGTGAAGCTGCGTCCGGCGCGCGACTCGCTCCGGCGCGAGCTCGAAAGGGTCCTGCGCCAGAGGAACGCCTTGCTGCGGTCTCTTAGGGGAGCGGCCCCCGCCGATGCCGTCGGACGGCTGGAGGTATGGGATCGTTCGCTCTGCCGGGCGGGGGCCGCGGTCGCGGCTGCAAGACTCGAGGCACTGCGGGACCTGTTACCGCATGCAGCGAAACGCTATGAGGAGATCGCTGGAGACGGTCGATTGGAGCTGGGGTATCTGAGCTCCTGGCTCCCTGAAGAAGATGCAGCTGCGATCGTGAACGGCGCGCAGAAGGTAGCGGGCTCGGCGCTGGAGGTCCATGTCGCGCGGCGGATCTCGGAGCTACGGCGCGCCGAGCTCGAGCGCGGCGCGACGCTGGTCGGTCCGCAGCGAGACGATGTCACCGTGAAGCTCGCCTCGCGCGGCGACAACGCGGGGTCGATGTTGGCCGCACGTGCATTCGCTTCACAGGGAGACCAGCGCACGAGCGCGCTCGCGCTGAAGCTGGCGGAGCTCGACCTTCTCTCGGACGTTCTGGGCGAGGAACCGATCCTCTTGCTGGACGATGTGTTTTCGGAGCTGGATCCCCACCGTCGTCGGTGGTTGGCGGACGCGGTACGCGGTGTTGGTCAGACGGTCGTGACCTCGGCGGAACCGCTTGCGTTGGAGACCCTGCGAGCCGAAAAGTTGATCGAGGTCACAGACGGCAAGATCCGCGATGTCGGATAAGAGCTCGGGCGAACCAACCTCGCTGAAGGGGCTCCTCGGAGGGGCAGCGGCGCGCTTTGGGCTGGACGACGCTCTAGCGGCCGGGAAGCTCTGGAGCCGCTGGCACGAGGTCGTGGGGCTGGACGTCGCATCCCACGCAGAGCCAACGTCTCTTAGAGGCGGTGTCCTGAGGCTGCGCGCGGACTCACCTGTGTGGGCGCACGAGATCGGGTACCTGAGCGAGGAGATCAAGCAGCGCGCGAACCAGCACTTGGGGAGAGCGGTCGTCACCGAGGTGCGGGTGTGGAGCGCCCCCGGCGAGGCTCCCTCGCGGCCGCGAGCGGACGCGGTCCGAAAGACCGCCGAGCCGCCATCCGAAGCCTCCGAGCCGGGTTTCGAGGACCCGCGCGAGGCCTTGGAGAAGGCCCGTTCCGCGTGGCTCGCGCGCCGGGACCAGAGACGCCTCGAGGAGCGTCGCGAGAGAGGCTGAAATCGAGGAAATGCCCAGCTAGATGGTACTATTTAGCTCCATGACCCCAGTGTTCTCCGCTCTCTTCGAGCGCGCCCATCAGCGGCTTTCCGGGCTCTTCGCGCCTAGTGGGGCGGGCGAGCGGTGAGCGCCTCCAAGCCGCCCTCGATCCCCGCCACGAAAACGAGGAACGAAGTGTCGTACACCGCACAAGACATCACGGTTCTGGAGGGCCTCGACCCCGTCCGGAAACGGCCGGGGATGTACATCGGCTCCACCGGAGCCCGAGGCCTCCACCACCTGGTCTACGAGGTCGTGGACAACGCGGTGGACGAGGCGATGGCCGGCTACTGCGACCGGATCATCGTGGAGCTCCTCGCAGATGGTGGCTGCAGGGTCACCGACAACGGCCGAGGGATCCCCGTCGACCCGATCAAGGTGGGGCCGCAGAAGGGAAAGCCGGCGGCCCAGGTGGTCCTGACGACGCTTCATGCGGGAGGCAAGTTCGAAGGCAAGGGCTATCAGGTGTCCGGTGGCCTCCACGGCGTGGGTGTGTCGGTCGTGAACGCGCTCTCGGAGCGACTCGAGCTCGAGATCGCGCGGGACGGCAAGGTTTGGAACCAGGAGTACGAGCGGGGTAAGCCGCAGCGCAAGCTCACGCCGGGACGAGCCATCAAGCGCACCGGGACGAAGGTGGCGTTCTGGCCGGATCCGCTGATCTTCACCGACGAGCGCGAGTTCCGCTTCGACACCCTCGCGCAGCGCATGCGCGAGATGGCGTTCCTCAACAAAGGGTTGGAGATCAGGCTCGTGGACCACCGCATCGAGCCGGCGCAGGAGGAAGTGTTCCGCTACACCGGCGGGATCATCGACTTCGTCAAGCACCTCAACTCGTCGCGCGACGCCGTGAACAAACGCGTCGTGTACTTCGAGGGCAAGGGGGAGCAGCACGAGCTCGAGATAGCGATGCAGTGGACAACGTCGTTCAACGAGTCCGTCTTCACCTTCGCGAACAACATCAACACGCACGAGGGCGGCATGCACGAAGAGGGCTTCCGCCGCTCGCTGACGAAGGTGGTGACCTCCTACGCCCGCGCCAAGCAACTGCTGAAGGAGAAGGACCAACCCTTCATCGGCGAGGACTGCCGCGAGGGTCTCACTGCGATCATCTCGGTGAAGGTCGCGAACCCGCAGTTCGAGGGACAGACCAAGACCAAGCTCGGCAACACCGAGATCCGCTCCTTCGTCGAGACGACGATGAACCGGCTCTTCGCCGATTACATGGAAGAGCATCCCGCCGAGGCCCGCGCCATCTGCAACAAAGCGATCTCGGCCCAGCGCGCCCGGCTCGAGGCGCGCAAGGTGCGCGATCTGGTCCGGCGCAAGTCACTGCTCGAGTCGTCGATGCTGCCCGGCAAGCTCGCGGACTGTCAGACGAGAGATCCGGAGAAGGCCGAGCTCCTGATCGTCGAGGGTGACTCCGCCGGTGGCACCGCCAAGAACGCACGGCAGCGCGAGAACCAGGCCGTGTTGCCGCTGCGCGGCAAGATCCTGAACGTCGAGCGCGCTCGCCTCGCGAAGATCCTCGAGAACAAAGAGATCCAGGCGATCATCACTGCCGTCGGGACCGGGATCGGGGACGATTTCGACGCGTCGAAGTGCCGCTATCACAAGATCATCTCGATGGCGGACGCGGACGTGGACGGATCGCACATCAAGACGTTGTTGCTGACTTTCTTCTTCCGCTTCATGCCCGAGCTGATCGACGCCGGCTATCTGTTCGTAGCGCAGCCGCCGCTGTATCGCGTGCCGTTCAAAGGCAAGGTCCACTACTTCAAGAACGACGCCGAGCTCGAGGCCTTCCGCGCCGAGCAACAGAACGGGTCCAAGATTGTGCCGCAGCGCTTCAAGGGCCTTGGTGAGATGGACGCCGAGCAGCTGTGGGAGACGACGCTCGATCCCGAGCAGCGCACTCTTCTGCGCGTCACGATGGAGGACGCCGCCCTCGCGGAGGAGATCTTCTCCACGCTCATGGGTGAAGACGTGGACGCGCGCAAGACCTTCATCCAGCGAAACGCAAAAGACATCCGCTTCCTCGACATCTAGACCACAGGTAGGTCATGGCTCCGAAAGATCCTTTCCAAGACAAGCTTCCCGGTGACCCGGGCGGTCCCGGCGACGGCATCGAAGACATCGATCTCGGTGAGGAGGTCCAGTACTCGTTCCTCGAGTACGCGATGTCCGTCATCGTCAGCCGCGCGCTGCCGGACGTGCGCGATGGGTTGAAGCCCGTGACGCGCCGCATCTTGTACGCGGCTTTCGATACAGGCTTGCGCCCCGACCAACGCTTCCGCAAGTGCGCCGCGTTGGTCGGCGAGGTCATGAAGACCTATCACCCGCACGGCGACCAATCGATCTACGACGCGCTCGCGCGCCTGGCGCAGGACTTCTCGACGCGTTACCTACTGATCGACGGGCAAGGAAACTTCGGCTCGGTAGACGGCGACGCGCCAGCCGCCATGCGCTACTGTACTTCTGGCGATACGAGAATCAGAGCAGTTGACGGAACGCTGCGAATGGATTCTCTCGCCAGGATCGACTCAGACTCTGACGTTGATCTCGATCTGAAGGTTCTTGATAGAGACGGGAACCCCAAGAAGGCTTCAAAGCTCTTTCACAGCGGCGAGCACCCGACGGTGCGAATCAGAACAACCGAGGGATACGAGCTAACAGGTACTCACAACCATCCTGTCCTCTGTCTCGTGCCCGTAGCCGGGGTGCCCATGCTGCTCTGGAAGCTGCTTGAGGAGGTCGAGTCTGGCACCTACGTCGTGCTGAATCGCGGCTTGGCGCCAGAAGAAGAAGTCCTCACGGAGCGGGACTGGAAGGTCGCCACGCTCGCGGGGGCGTGGTTATCGGAAGGCTGGGCCTCGGAGACCGTGGGCGGCTTCGCGAACGTGGACCAGGAGTACTTCGACGCAGTCCTCGACGCTTTCGACGAGGTTGTGGGCGGTCGCCGCACGGTTCGTTCCCAGCAGCTCAAATCGAGCAAGTTCCTTTACCGACTGGACATCCAGAATTGGATGGAGCACTTCACCCGCAGTCCGCTCGCTTGTCTCATCGGCCCGAAGGCCGACGTGAAATCGGTACCCGAGCTCGTATGGCGGAGCGGTCCCGCGTTCAAGCGAGCCTTCCTGCAGGCACTCTTCGAAGGGGACGGCAGCTCGTCGCTGCTCGGTCGCAACACCGGGCAGGTGAGCTACTCGACCTATAGCTTCCAGCTCGCGCAGGACGTACAGGAGTTGCTGCTGGAGTTCGGCATCGCCTCGCGGCAGTGCGTGTCCGGTCGCGGAGAGATCAAGGTCTACATCGGTAACCGCCGCGACCTGAGGCTGTTCGCCTCTCGTGTCGGGTTCTTCGGGCGCAAGCAGGAAAAGCTCCTTCGCGACCTCGAGACCATCCCCGCGACCAGCAGCGCGATGTCCTCGGACCACGTCCCTTACCTCGCCCACTACGTCCGGCAAGAGTGCGGTGGGAGTTGGAAGCAGCGAGAGTGGCTCATCAAGCACAACATCGATCGCATCGAGCGGTGGGAGCGAGACCGGGACCAGATCCTAGAGAACATCTGCTCGGACGAAGTGAAGGCGGTGATCGAGCCGCTTGTGGGTGGGCAGTACTACTTCGCCAAAGTGGCAACGGTGGAAGACGCCGGTGTGCAACCGGTGTACTCGATCCGGGTCGACTCCGACGACCACTCCTTCATCACGAACGGCTTCGTCAGCCACAACACCGAGTGTCGGTTGTCGCGGCTTTCTATGGAGTTGCTGCGCGACATCGGCGAGGAGACCGTCGACTTCTCGCCGAACTACGACGGTGAGGACCTCGAGCCCTCGGTGCTACCCGCGCGGTTCCCGAACCTGCTCGTGAACGGCTCGACCGGCATCGCGGTCGGCATGGCGACGAACATCCCGCCGCACAACCTTGGTGAAGTGATCGACGCGGTCGTCGAAGTGCTCGAGAAGCCGGAGCTCTCCGAAGACCCGGCGAAGATGCTGTCGGCCGTGATGAAGCACATCAAGGGCCCCGACTTCCCGACCGGCGGAGTCATCCTCGGCCGTCAGGGGATCCACGAGGCCTACACCACCGGACGCGGCTCCATCAAGATGCGCGCCGTCTGCGAGATCGAGGAAGGACCCAAGGGGAACCCGCGGATCGTCGTGACGGAGCTTCCCTATCAGGTCAACAAGGCTCGCCTTGCGCAGAAGATCGCGGAGCTTGTGAACGCCAAGACCGGACGGCTCGAGGGGATCGCGGACCTGCGCGACGAGTCCTCTCGTCAGGGGATGCGCCTGATCATCGACCTCAAGAAGAGCGCGGTCCCGCAGGTCGTCCTCAACACGCTCTACAAGCGCACGCAGCTGCAGGACAACTTCGGCGTCAACATGCTGGCGATCGTCGACGGCGTGCCTCGCACGCTGAACATCGGCGAGATCATCCAGGAGTACATCTCGCACCAGATCCAGGTGATCATCCGCCGCACGACGTACAGGCTGCGGAAGGCGCGGGAGCGGGCGCACATCCTCGAGGGGCTCATCATCGCCCTCGACCACATCGACGACATCGTGGCTCTGATCCGCGCTGCCGCCGATGTCGAAGAGGCCCGCGGCGGCTTGATGGCGCGCTACGGCCTGACCGAGATCCAGGCGAACCACATCTTGGACATGCCGCTCCGGCGTCTGACCGCTCTGGAGCAGGACAAGATCCGCGACGAGTACGAGGAGCTGCAGCGGACCATCGCAGAGCTGGAGTCGATCCTCGCCGACGAGGCGAAGGTGCGGGCGATCATCGCCGATGAAGCGCGCGAGGTGAAGAGACGTTTCGCCGACTCGCGCAGGACGCACTTCGCACACGACGAGGGCGAGTTCGACATCGAGGACTTGATCGCGGACGAGGACCTCGCGATCTCTGTGTCGCGCGATGGCTACATCAAGAGCGTCCCGCTCGACACCTACCGTCAGCAGGGCCGAGGCGGCCGGGGCGTGAAGGGCGCGAATCTCAAAGAAGGTGACATCGTCGAGCACCTACTCACGACGACTGCACACGCTTACCTACTTCTGTTCTCGAACAGTGGGCGGGTCTACCGGATCAAGGCTCACGAGATCCCGAAGCGCGACAGGACCGCCCGCGGAACCGCAGTGGTCAACGTGGTGTCGATGCGTCCCGAGGACAAGGTCGCGGCGGTCATCGACACGCGCGACTACGAGACCTATCGCTACCTCCTGATCGTGACGAAGAACGGCATGGTCAAGAAGACGCTGTTCCGCGAGTACGACTCGTCGCGCCGCGAGGGCATCATCGCTTTGAACCTGCGCGATGGCGACGAGGTCGTGCGGGTGCGGCCCACCTCCGGCACGAATGACATCCTTCTGATCACGCGCAAGGGGAAGGCCATCCGCTTCTCGGAGGAAAACGTGCGTTCTATGGGCCGGACCGCCACCGGCGTGATCGGCATACGCCTCGATCCCGATGACGAGGTGGTCGCGTGCGACATCATCGACAACAACGACGACGAGCTCCTCGTGATCACCGAGTTCGGCTACGGCAAGCGCACGAAGCTAGGCGACTTCCCGCGCAAGGGCCGCGGCGGCAAGGGCGTGATCGCGGCGAAGCTGACGAAGCCACGCGGGCCGATCGTCGGCGCGTGCGTGGTCCGGACCGGCGACGAGGTGTTCCTCATATCGAACGACGGCGTGGTGATCCGGATGGCCGTGAACACGATCTCGCGGCAGGGGCGCCCTGCGACCGGTGTCCGCGTGATGAACCTGGCGCATGGCACCAGCATCTCGGCAGTTGCCCCGGTTGTCGGTGAGGAAGAGGAGAACCCGCAGGGCCGTCTAACGTAGGTGGGCGAGATGCAGCCGCGCCGGCACCGGCCGGCCGGTTCGTTTCGCCCATACTGGCCCGACGAGGTCCAGCAAGGAGGGGCGGTCGTGCCGTCAAGGGAAGAACGAACCGGTGGTGTCGAGCCGGAGGTAGGAGCTGCCTCGGGTGGACACCTCGCGCCGGGTTCACCGACCGGGCCGCTCTTGGACCCCCTGGATGAACCTTTCCCCTCCACCCGGAGGCAACCTGCACGCGCGGACGCTTCTTACGATGACGCGGCCAGGCTGGGCGAACGGACGGAGGCTTTTCCCCGGCCCCCAGAATCGTCGGCCGCCAGAGCGGATGCTGCGGCTGTGCGCAGGCAGCAAGTGCGGAAACGAAGCGGCGCCCGCAGGGTCAAGCGTACGATCCGCCACGTCGACCCGTTCTCGGTCCTGAAGCTCTCCGGCTTCTTCTACCTGATCTTCCTCCTGGTCTGGCTCGGGATCGTGGCGATCCTGTACTCCGTCGTTGAAGCGATGGGCGTGTTCGACGCCGCCGAGGACCTGGGACGCGCCCTCGTTCTCTACGAGGAGGTCGACATCACCCTCGGGGTCGTGGAGAAGTGGGCGTTGTTGATCGGGCTGGTCGTCGGTGTGCTCGGCACCCTCGTCAACACGCTTCTTGCGATCCTCTACAACGTGGCTTCGGATCTATTCGGCGGCCTCGAGCTCACCTTCGTCGAACGGGACTCTTGAGCTCGCTATCACCACGCGTGCGGTTGTAGCTGGGCGAACCTGACCCCCCTCGTCGCGATGGCCGATAGGAACCGCTGCGATTCGAACGTCCGCTCGGGGCTCGATACGCCGCCACCGCCGGGTGGGAGCTCGGTTGCCGCGAGAGCGAGCGGGATGGATGCGAGGTTCACCAGATGGTCGACCACGCCGTAGGAGATCGTCTTGCTCCGGCCCCCGCTCCTCCCACGCACGTCGGTCCGCAACGCGGTCCACGGCGCCGCACCCGCGGACAGCTTCTCCAGCAGCGGGCGGGTGGGCTGCGCGATCTTGAGCCACAGTCGTCGCCCGGTCTCCGTCGCCGTGACCCGCGTCGCCACGCTCGCCCGGATCACGTCCATCACGGCCTTCTCCGCGAGCCCGATGCGGAACCGGAACGATGCGAGGCTCGGATGCTCCCTCCGCACCGCTAGCTCCTCGGGATGTCCACACGGGAAGGTTTCGACCCACCCGACCGGATCCGGGAAGTAAACCGGATGAGGCGATCGGCTCCCGTCGTCATCCGCGCGAGCGGAGCGGGTGGCCCGCGCGAGCATCGCGATGAAGTGGAGGTCCGTGGCGGGACCGCCTCCGTCGGCGGATGAGGCACCGATCGCGACCTCGACCTCGTGAACCTCCTCGAGCTGTTCGGCTGCCAGCGCGATCAGGAGGTTCGTGATCCCCGGCGCCGCGCCGCAACCGCTGATGATGGTGACGCCGCGCTCGCGCGCCTCGTCATCCCGCGCAGCGACCGCCGATGCCGCCTCCAGGTCATCGTTCAGAGAGACGTACGACGTCCCTGACCGGACCGCGGCGTCCACACACGCCTCTTCGAGAAGGTAGGCGGGTCCTGCACACGACACGACCCGGTCGTGGACACTGAAGCGTCGCGCCAGCTCGTCGCGGTCGTTGATGTCGAAGGCGGCGATCTCGAGGGATGCTCGACCCTGCAGGCGTGCGCGCAGACGTTCCAGCTTCCCGCCGTTCCGTCCCGCAAGCGTGAGGCCTCTTACCGCACCGGTTCGCAGCAGCTCGGAAGCAGTACGTCGCCCGAAGGTTCCGCTGGCGCCGAGAAGGAGAACGTTCACGAGGGTGGGTCGTCTAGCTGTAGCTCCTGCCAGCGGCCTTCGGCCGGAGCGCGCTTCGAGTGGGCGAGGAGTCGCAGCCACCACGCGGCCAGGCCTCCAACCGCAGCGACCCCCATGAGCCTGCGGATAGGACGAAACATCCGTTCACTATAGGAGGCGCCCCCCACGTAGATCCGGGCTCCTCCTAGGATGACCCGGAACCTATGAGCGTCGTTGGAGGAGACGTGGCGGACGACCCGATGATCTGGCTGCGGAACGTGTCGAAGTCGTTCCGCTCTTCCGCGACCCCAGCCGTTCGCGACCTGTCGATGGAGGTCCGTCGCGGCGAAACCGTCGTTCTGGTCGGGCCGTCGGGTTGCGGCAAGACGACGACGATGAAGATGATCAACCGGCTGATCGAGCCGACCTCCGGCACCATCATCGTCGACGGAACAGACGTCATGCAGCAGGACCCGGTCGCCCTTCGACGCGGCATCGGATACGTCATCCAGAGCATCGGGCTGATGCCTCATCGCACCGTGGCACAGAATATCGCGACCGTCCCGCAGCTCCTCGGCTGGGCCGAGCACAAGACGCGAGATCGCGTGCACGAGCTGGCGCAGATCCTGGAGCTCGATGAGCCCTTGCTGGAGCGGTACCCGAGCGAGCTATCGGGAGGACAGCGGCAACGGGTCGGAGTGGCGCGCGCCCTCGCGGTCGACCCTCCCGTCATGTTGATGGACGAGCCGTTCGGTGCCGTGGACCCCATCGTGCGAGAACGTCTGCAGGACCAGTTCCTGGCGATCCAGCAGCGGTTGCGGAAGACCGTCGTCTTCGTGACGCATGACGTGGACGAGGCGATCAAGATGGCGGATCGCATCGCGATCCTGAACCGCGGCGGCATCATCGAGCAGTTCGCTTCGCCGAGCGAGATCTTGTCGTCTCCCGCGAACGACTTCGTCGAGCAGTTCGTAGGTGGAGAGCGCGGCCTCAAGAGGCTGGCGCTGATGAAGGTGTCCGACATCGGCATCGAGGAGGGGCCGGTCGTGCGTTCCTCCGATCTGCCGGAAGAGGCCGCGCGCGCGATGGAGAAGTTCGATTACGACTGGTGCAGTGTCGTGGACGACGGCGAGCTGCTTGGCTGGGTGGACGCAGAGCTGTTGCAGGGGTGCCGGGTCGTCGGCGATGCACAACCGCGCCCCTTTGGCGCGTACGTGACCTATGACAGCAACCTGCGGCAGGCTCTCGATTCCATAGTTACGTCGCGCACCCAGGTTGCAGTCGTGGCAACCGAAGGGCAGCGCTACGCAGGGATCTTGTCCCTCGAACGCATCTCCAAAGAGATCACCGCATGAGCGCCGCGGGGTTCGTCGGTGCCGTCTCGATCGACTGGTCCTGGGTCGCTCGGAACGGCGACAGGATCTACGCCCAGTTCCTGGAGCACATCCAGTTGACGGTTCTGGCGGTGGCGATCGGGTTCGCTATCGCCGCCCCGCTGGCGGTGTATGCGTATCGCCACCGTTGGTTCTATGCACCCGTCACCTCGGTGACCGGCGTTCTCTACACGATCCCGAGCCTCGCCCTGTTCGCTTTCCTCCAGCCGTACACGGGTTTGACGGTGCAGACGGCGGAGATCGGCCTGGTCAGCTACACGCTGTTGATCCTGATCCGCAACACCGTCGCCGGGCTGGGGGGTGTTCCATCAGACGTGCGAGAGGCGGCGCGAGGGATGGGGTACTCCGAGCGGCAGTTGCTCTGGAGGGTCGAGTTGCCGCTCGCGCTTCCCGTGATCGTTGCCGGGATCCGGCTGGCGACGGTCACGACCATTGGCCTCGTCACCGTTACGGCGCTGATCGGGAAGGGGGGGCTTGGCGCGTTCATCCTCGCGGGGATGAGAACCGACTTCGTGACCGCAACCCTCGTCGGATCAACCCTGTCGTTGCTGCTGGGCGTCGCCGCAGACGCGGTCCTTGTGTTGTTGGAGCGCGCCGTAACGCCGTGGTCGCGAGTCCGGCGCCTCGACCGTGGTGAGTTCGCGTCCCTCGCCCCGAAGGTGTCTTCCTGATGGAGCTCCTGGCGAACGTCTTGAGGTGGTTCGCGTCCGCGGAGGCCTGGGCGGGATCGGGTATCGAACCCGGGATCATCGTGCGGCTTTACGAGCACATGACGATGTCGTTCCAGTCGGTCGGACTGGCGGCTCTACTCGTCCTGCCGCTGGGGCTCTACGTGGGCCACACGAGCCGCTTCGGCGCCGCCGTGGTGTCGATAGGAAACCTCGCGCGGGCGCTGCCCTCGTTCGGGATCCTCGGGATCTTCTTTGCGCTGTTGATCGACGTTCCGGGAACCCTTGGGTTCTGGCCCACGTTCGTTGCGCTGGTCTTCTTGGCGATACCGCCGATCCTCACGAACACCTACATCGGGATCAACGGTGTCGATGTCGACACGGTGGAATCCGCTCGTGCGATGGGTATGACCGAGCGCCAGATCCTGCTCCAGATCGAGCTTCGGCTAGGAGCGCCGCTGATCGTCGCCGGGTTGCGTCTTGCCGCGGTCCAGGTCGTCGCCACTGCGACGCTGGGGGCGGTCGCGGCCTGGGGCGGATTGGGCCGCTACATCGTCGACGGGTTCGCCGCCGGCGACGATGTCCAGCTTGTGGCCGGCGCCATCCTGGTCGCGGCGGTAGCGGTGGTGACGGAGCTGTCTTTCGGCCTCCTCGAGCGGGTGGCGACGCCTCACTCGGCCTCTGATCGCACGAAGCCTGCGCGTGGCTCCACCCGGATGCTCCCGCGCGAGAACTAGCGCAGCCGTCTCGGTAAGGTTCGACGCTGTTCAGGGGTTGTGACGTCAGCCCCCCTATCGGAAACGGAGGAAGACCCATGCGGAAACCCCGCAGCAACGCTCATGGGGCGACCCTGTTTGCGGCGGCACTGGCGACGGCGCTGGTGTTCGCCGCATGCGGGTCGGGAGTGAGCGAAGACAACGAGCCACAGGCGCCAGCAGGCGGTGGTGGTGAGCCCATCGCGTCGCAGTTGACCCTGGGAGCTCCGCCGGAGTGTCCGAAGCGCCCCTTCTGCATCCCCGGTCTCAAGGAGACCTACGGCATCGAGTTCGCGGAGTTCAAGCCTCTCGACGTCGGCGGCCCGCTGACGGTGAAGGCACTGAAGGCCGGCCAGGTCGATGTCGGCCTCCTCTTCTCCACGTCTAGTGCGATCGTGGCGAACGACTTCGTCGTGTTGGAGGACGACAAGGGTCTCCAGACCGCCGAGAACATCGTCCCGCTCGTGTCCGAGGAGGTGGACGAGTCCGCGGCCGAGCTTCTGGATCAAGTCAGTGCCGCGCTTACGACCGACAACATCACGGAGCTGAACGGACGTGTCGAGCTCGACCAGGAAGATCCGGCGGACGTGGCTGCCGACTTCCTGGAGCAGGAGGGCATAACGGCCGACGGTGGCGCTTCGGGCCAGCTGACGGTTGGAGCCGTGGCCTTTGCCGAGAACCAGATCGTGGCGGAGATGTACGCGCAGGTGCTCGAGGCGGCTGGGTACACGGTCGAGCGTCAGACCGATCTCGGCTCGCGCGAGATCCTGTATCCGGCTCTGAAGAAGGGCGACGTGGACATCGCGCCCGAGTACCTCGGGTCCCTGCTGCTGTTCCTGGACCCCGATGCAGAGGCGACCGGCGATCCCGCGAACAACGTCTCTCTGCTCGAGCCGTTGCTGGAGAAAGACGACCTGAGGCTGCTGGAGCCCGCAGAGGCGAACGACCAGAACGCCTTCGTGGTTACCCAAGAGACGGCCGACAAGTACGGCCTCCAAACCACGAGCGATCTCGCGCAGCCCGCGCAGTAGCGCGGCGACGCAGAGGGAGGGTCCGTCGTCGCGGCCCTCTCTCTACGTCCGCTCTCCGGCCTCTACCGGGATGTCGAGTCGGTTCGCAGGAGGCGCCAGCGGACATACCCAGCGCGGGTTGTACGAGCACGAAGGGTTGTAGGCGAAGTTGAAGTCGAGCACGATCGCGCCGTCGTCGGTGCCGAGGTCGGCGCCCTTGACCGTGTCCAAGAGATAGCGACCCGCGCCATAGGTGGTGGATCCGCTGGTCGCGTCGCGGAACGGTAGGAACAGACCGCCGCCGTAGCCGGTCAGCCAATAAGCCTCGAGTGAGCAGGCGCGATCCCGCACCTCGAACTCCACCGTAGCCAGACGCTGGAACTCGATCGTCTCGTCGCCGGAGGTCGGGATCGAGTAGGTCTCGGCGGAGGCGGGGTTTAGCCGAGCCCGCAGGCGGAGCCCAGGATCGTACGGGAAGTAAGAGAGCCCTGAGAAAGCCGCGCGAGCTTCTTCGGTCAATGCCGACTGCGGATGGTTCCGGAAGAGTTCGTCGCGCTCTTGTCGCCACCTCTGCCATGCGCGCTCGGGGTCCAACTCCTCGCGCACCTCTGCGTAGAGCGCGAAGACCCTCCTCTTCCAGTCGAGCAGCTCGAGAGCCTCGGCCGTGTTCACCGATTCAAACTACGGTTTCCGCCGGATTATCAGGAGCGGGCGGGACCGTCGTCGCGAGCGCGCCCGGCGGCTTCCTGATCCACACGAACGAGATCAGTGCGCCGATCCCACACAGACCCGCGTTGATGAGCATCGAGCGCCGGAACCCTGCTGAGAAGGCTTCGCCGCCGACCTCGTCCACGCCGCTGATCCCGGCCGCAAGCGGGACCAACACGACCGCGAGCAGCCCCGCCACCCGCGCCACGGCGTTGTTGATCCCGGAAGCGATTCCGGCGTGAGCCCCTTCGATCGCGGTTAGAACCGCGGTCGTCAGCGGCGCCACGGTTGCCGCGAGGCCCAGCCCGAACAGCAGGATGCCGGGCAACAGGTCGCTGAAGTAGTTGCTTCCCGGCGAGGTATCCATCAACGCGAGGAAAGCGACACCTGCCACCAGCGGGCCCGCGGTCATAGGTCCGCGCGGCCCCCAGCGTTGAGACAGCCTCCCCGCGGTTGGCGACAGGACCAGCAGCAACAGGGTGACCGGGATCAATGCTGCACCCGATTCGAGAGCCGAGTAACCCAGCATCTTCTGGAGCTGGATCACCAACAGGAACACGCTCGCGCTGAGAGCCGCGTACACCACGAGCGTCGTCGCGTTCGCAGCGCTGAACTGGCGAGAGCGAAAGATGCTGAACGGCATCATGGGATGTCTCCTGCGCGCTTCGAGCACGAGGAAGGCGATCAACGCGATGATGCCCGCCGCTCCCGCCGCTCGGACGAGCGGCTGATCCCAGCCGCGTGCGGGACCCTCGATCAGCGCGAACACGATGCCTCCCAACCCCATCGCGGCCGCGATGCCGCCGGCCACGTCGGGCGTTCTCGCAGCTGCTTCGTCTCGGCTCTCGGGGACGTGCTTCAGAGAGATGGCGATCGCGAGCGCGGCAAGCGGGAGGTTGATGAGGAACACGAGACGCCACGACACCGAGTCGACCAGCCACCCTCCGACGAAGGGACCGATGGCGGTGGTGACGCCCGAGAGCCCCGACCAGGCGCCTATCGCTTGCCCCTTGTCCTCGTCGCGAAAGCTGCCGGAGATGATCGCGAGACTTCCGGGTACGAGCAGTGCGGCGCCGACGCCCTGCAGGGCGCGAGCGGCTATCAGTACTCCCACGGTCGGAGCCACTCCGCACAACAGCGAGGCGAGCGTGAACGCCGTAAGGCCGATGACGAACACCAGCCTGCGCCCGTACAGATCCCCGAGCGCTCCGCCGACGAGCAGCAGGGCTCCCAACGTCAGCATGTACGCGCTGATCGTCCACTGCAGCGAGGAGAAGCCGGTGTTGAAGTCGGATCCGATCGCGGGCAGCGCGACGTTGACGACGGTGCTGTCCAGGAACGCGATCCCCGAGCCAAGGACGGTGGCGAGGATGATCCAGCGGCCCGTGGTGCTGTTGTACGCAATCCCTTCGTCGATCATGCGTGGGCCAACCGAACCGAGCGGGTGTGGATTCCTAGAAGTGGGCCCAGATGGACTTGAACCATCGGCCTCACCCTTATCAGGGGTGCGCTCTAACCGGGCTGAGCTATGGGCCCCACGGCGAGCGATTCTATGGGCTGGCGCGAGAGGGGCCGCCCGAAGGCGGCCCCCGCTAACAGATAGTCAACTCTCCCTGTGTTACCTGAAGCTCGGCACCTGCACCTGTGGATTCGTGTCGCCGCTGAAGAACTTGACCTGCCTGCGGCCCGTGCCCTTCAGCTTGAAGACCTCGAGCCCGTGCCCGCCGAGATGGTTGTTCGCGTAGATGCGCCCGTTGTACCAGTACGCCGCCCACGTGTCCGGCAGCACGCCGCCGGGGATGTGGATGTAGTGACCGATCTCCTCGACGTTTCCGTTCTTCACGTCGCTGAAGTCGAGCGCCGCGATCCCGCCGGCGTAGTACGAGGAAACCACGATGTACTTCGTCGGGTCCTTCATCGGCAACACGTTGAAGTTGTGCGTCGTGCACCTAACGCGATCGCGTTCGTCGCCACCGAACGGCGGGACCCGAGGAAGCGAATGGTGCGCCAGCAGCTTCGGGTTCTTCACGTTGTCGCCCGAGATGTCGTAGAACCACATCGCCCCGACGGGACTGTCCGAGTTGGGAGAGCAACCCCCACCACCCGCCGCTCCCGCGTGCTCATCCCCGATCAAGGCGATGTTGCCGTCCCATGTGATCGCGGAGGAGTGGTCGAGCTCGATCTCTTCGTTCCTGGTCTCCGATAGGACGACGGGCTTGGCCGGGTCCGAAACGTCCCACGTCATCCAGACGCCCAGACAGGCCGCGATCGCGAGGTCGCGCTGCGGGTAGTAGGTCACGTCGTGACAACCGACGGTGTCGGGCGGGAGGAAGCCGGTGTCGGTACCGACCAGCTCGGCCTTCTCGGGAGCTGCGTTCGGAACCTTGATGATCGAGATCTTGCGGTGCGTGAGTTGGTTGCAGCTGGGACCCTGACCGCTGATCGGGTACGACTCGACATAGACGTAGGTGGTGTCGCCGTCGGGCAGGAGCGTGTTCGTGTGCGAGCCGCAGTCGGTCTCGATGAATGCAACCTGCTTCGGCTGTTGCAGGTTCGAGATGTCGACGATCCGGACGCCCTCTTTGCCCAGCGAGGTGTCGCTGAGGTTCGTCTTCGTGTTGTTGCAGGAGGGGTTCTCCACGTTGTTGGAGCCCGTCGCGTCGATCGAAACGAACAGCAGGTTGCCCCGCACCGAGACGTCGCCCTGCGACCCGGGGCACTGATGGAAGCCCACCTGCTTTATGAACCCGTCCCGGCGCGACAGGATCTTGAAGAAGCCCGTTCCCTGGTAGGAGCCGGCGATGACGGTCTTGCCCTGGAAGGCGAGGTCGGATCCCTGAGCGGGAAGATCCTTGTCCGCGTCGAAGGCCTCCCGCTTCAGAAGCTTGATGCTGTCGGAATGCATGTCCTCGTCATGGCTCGCCGTCGCCGGAATGGCTCCGAAGAGCGCCGCCAGCATGGCGACCGCCACAACGGCCGCACGGGTCTTTCCTCGCATGCTGCATACCCCCTGGGTTGGCTGGTTTTGGTTGCTCCGTACAGTTGGCCACAAAAGGCGCATCTCCTGCGCCGGGCGCGAAGACGGCCCCCGCGGGGGCCGTCCAAAATTGAGCTATCGAAGCCTGTCGCTAGGCGTTGAGCCCGAGGCCCATCACGATGTCATCCTTCGGCCGGGCGCCGACGACCTGCGACTTCACGCCTCCGTCCATGAACAGGGCGATGGTCGGGATGCTCATGACTCCATAGCGCGAGGCGATGCCGGGTGACTCGTCTATGTTCAGCTTCACGACCTTCACCTTCTCCTGGTACTCGCCCTGGATCTTCTCGAGCTCGGGCGTCACCAGCCGGCACGGTCCGCACCACTCGGCCCAGAAATCCACGATGACGGGGGTGTCCGCCGCCAGCACCACCTCGTTGAAGTCCTGCTCGTTAACCTCTTGGATGTTGCCCACTGTGCGGCCTCCTGATCGGGGTTGCTTGCTCACCTGGTGAAACGCCCGCGGCGAGCCTATATTCCCCGCCCCGGCGCCCGGCGGAACACGGTCTACCCACATAATTGGCGTCGAGGGGCGGTAGCTCAGTTGGTAGAGCACCGGCTTTGCAAGCCGGGGGTCGTCGGTTCGAGCCCGATCCGCTCCACGAAGCTCCGCCAGAAGCTGCGCTTCGTTCCGCGTCTCCCGCCTTGCCCGGGCCTCTCTCACCGCCGGGGGGCTGCGCCGCCTGGTCGTCGGTTCGAGCCCGATCCGCTCCACGAAGCTGCGCTTCGTTCCGCCGGTTAAGGAACGATGAAGTCCTTCTTCGTCTCCATCCCGTCGGGGTAGTAGGTCTCGGGACCGAGGTGAACGTGGGCGTCGACATCGCCATGCTCGAGACCGTCGGCACCGGAGATCTTGACGCCGCTTCTCGCGCCGATCGTCTTCAGGGGGACGAGGATGCTCGCATACCCGTCCGCCGGGTCGTAGGTCCCCGTCGGGCTCTCGAGTTGCTCGTACGAATCCCCCTTCTGCTCGAAGAGGTAGAAGCGCGGCGCCCCGGTACCGGCGACGGCTTCGGCTATGAAGGTGCGGTTCTTCACATCGAAGACCCACTCGATGCCGGGAAGTAGTGGGAACCCGCCGGAGCGGGGGAGCATCTTGTCGATGCCGATCCTGATCTCGAGGTTCGTGCCCGCACGGCCGACCTGGAGATAGGTGATGTCCAGGGCCGGCAGTCCGTCCCCGGCAGGGTCCGTCCCCAGAACCGTGAGGTTCGACTTCCCCGCGCCGGCCGGCGCGACCGACAACGCGGTGAGTGCGGCAAGCAGGACGATGACGAACGATCGGCGCATGGCCTCAGGATTCGCTGTTCCGGTCATCGTTCCTCTAGAGGATTAGGGACGGGCGAGTCGTACGCTTGTGTGCATGAACCGCTTGCGTACGTTTCTGCTAGCTGCCTCGATGTTGCTGGGGCTCGTGCTGGCGGCAACGCCCGCGTTCGCTCACGCGGCCTATAAGGATTCGGATCCCGCGAACGGCGCCACCGTCTCGAGGGCTCCCTCGAGCGTGACCGCCGAGTTCACCGAGCCGCTGGCGGGCGGGTCGTGGCTCAAGGTGTTCGACCCCTGCGGCCGCCAGGTGGACGCCGGTGACGTTTCCATATTCGGCTACGAGATGTCGGTCTCGATGAGCGGCGTCGCGGCCGGTCCCTACGTCGTCCAGTTCACGGCGTACTCGCGCCTCGATCCGCACGTAACGACGGGCGACTTCGGCTTCACCGCTACACAGGGCGATGAGTGCGCGGGTGCCGAAACCGACTCCGGCTCGGGAGCAGGCTCCTCCACCGGCTCCTCCACCACCGGGTCTGGATCGAACGGAGCCTCGACCACGGAGGGAACGGAGGGAGACACGACCGCCGCGTCCGCCGGCGCCGCCGGGTCGGGCGACGATGACGACACCGGTACGCGCTCGGGAGCATCCGAAACGCGCCGCGACGGGTTCTTCGACCGCGGACGCCAGCGCGCCGCCGTCCCAAACGTGGTGGCGGCAGCGGAGGAACCCTCGGATCCCGAGCCCAGTGTCTGGGATGGGATCCGCATGGACTCGTTCCTCACCGGGTTGTTGTTGTCTGCAGTGATCGGGGCCGCGGGCGGGAAGATCTACGCCGGGATCATGGGGCCGCGCGCTTAAGTAAACCACTCCGATACCCGGAGGAGACATCCAGGAGCCGTCGAACCTAGGGGAATCAGACATTTCACCCCACCCGACGACTCTTGGAGATGACGAACATGAAGCGGTTACTCACTGCGGCGGTGTCGGTTGCGTTGCTCGCAGCGCCCCTCACCGCGTCGGCACGCAACGATGGTCCGACCGTCGTGGTCGCCGATGGAGATCCGAAAGGGTCGTTCGAGGTCATCGGACATTCCGCCCTCGACAACCGCGGGATGAACGCGGCCCTCGCCGTGCACGGCGACTACGTCTACGTCGGCAGTCGCACCGACGGGGGCGCGAAGCCTGTCGACAACGGCGTGAAGGTCGTGGACGTCTCCGACCCGAGCAAGCCTGAGGTCGTCCACTCGATCGGCCAACCGCACCAGGACAACGAGGGAGAGACCTCGCGCGAGCTACGGATATGGCCCGAGCAGGAGCTCCTGATCGTGATGAACCTTGGCTCGAACTGCAGTGAGCTCATCCACGCCTGCTCGCCGCGCAGCGTCGACGACAACTTCCGCTTCTACGACATCTCCGGCAAAAACGCCGCGGCACCTAAGTTCGTGGCCGAGTACAAGCCGAGCGTGAACCCGCACGAGATGTACCTGTGGGACGACCCGCGCAAGCCAGGCCGCGCCCTGCTGTTCCTGTCCACGCCCGGCGGCAGCACCCAGCTTCTGGTGACGGACATCTCGGACGCTCGCAAGAAGAAGTTCGTCGAGCTCGGCAAGCAGAGCTTCACCGTCGGCGAGCCCGGTAACGACAACCGTCTGCACTCGCTCACCGTGACTCCCGACGGCAACAGGGCCTTCTTCGCCTACCTCGAAGCCGGTTTCATGGTCGTGGACTCGAGCGACTTCGCCCGCGGCAGATCGAAGCCCGAGGCGAAGCTCATCACGGACCCGAAGGACGCGCCGCGCTGGCCCGAGGAGATCGGTCCCGGTGCCCACAGCGCCGCCCCTCTCTTCGGAAGCGACTACGTCTTGGTGACCGATGAGGTTTACGGCGAGGCGCTACGCCCGCTGGACTCAGGCGGTTGCCCGTGGGGGTGGGCCCGGATGCTGGACACGAGCGACCCCGAGAAGCCGAAGGTAGTGGCGGAATACAAGCTTCCGCAGAACGATCCGGACTATTGCAAGAGCGATGTCCCTCGCCCGTCGTCCAGCTACGCGGCGCACAACCCGACGCTCACGGAGAACCTGGCCTTCGTGACCTGGCACTCCGGCGGGCTCCAGGCGATCGACGTGTCCGACCCGGCGAAGCCGGCGCAGGCAGCGGAGTTCAAGCCGCAGCCGGAGCCGGTCGTCCTTCAGGAAGACCCCGCGCTGAGCGCAGGTCAGGACAAGGTCGTGATGTGGAGCTTCCCGGTGATCCAGGACGGCCTCATCTACGTGGTCGACCTGCGCAACGGTCTCTACATCCTCGACTACAAGGGCCCGTTCGAGAAAGAGGTCGCGAGGGTGAACTTCCTGGAGGGCAACTCGAACCTCGGTGACGCCGTGAGGTTGGGGAAGCTCTAAGCGGCGGGATCCGACGGGTCGGCGTTTCTCCCCGGACCGCGCAGCTTGTCTTCTACCTGCTCGGGGGTCGGCGCGGTTCCGCCGAGGTGCGCCGGGAGCCACCACCTGTCCGAGTCATCGGCGGGAACCTGCGGGTAGGAGTCCTGCGCCTGCTTCAGCAGGTGACCGATGCTCTGCATCAGCTCGTCGGTGAGAGCGCGTGGATCGTCGTCTGGCTCGGTCGGGATGGGCTCTCCGACGTTCACCACGATCGCGAGCTTCCGTTGCAGGTTCTTCGGCCTACCTTTGGTCAGGATCCTCTGGGTCCCCCACACAGCTGCCGGGATCAGCGGAGCGCTCGCCGCTTGCGCCATGCGCGCCGAGCCGGTCTTCCCCCTGCGCGGAACGAACGAGGGGCTGATCGTGGACTCGGGGAACATGCCGATCAGCTCCCCGCGCTGTAAAGCGTCTATCGCGGCGGCGTAAGCCTTGGCGGGGTCGCGGTCCCGGTCGACGGGGATGTGGCGCATGCCATTCATCAGCACCTTCGCCACCTTGTTGTTCCACACCTCGCGCTTCGCGAGGAAGCGCGCCCGGCGCCTGCGCCTCTCAGCCGCGAGCCCGGTGAAGACGAAGTCGAGATAGCCGATGTGATTGGAGGCAAGAACTCCGGCGCCCTTCGCGGGGATGTTTTCTTCGCCGGTGATGCGGACGTCGTAGGCCATCGCGCGCATCGCGCCTTTGGCCACTAGCTCGATGAACGGGTAGACGTATTCCATTGGCACGGGACTCTACGAGAACCGGCGCCGTACCTGCGGGCGCGGCCGTAAAGAGAAAGGCCCACGCCCGGTGGCGGCGGCGCGGGCCTCGTGGTTGCCGGCGGTTCTAGTACTCGACCTCGATGCCCTGCGCGGCCTTAGGCATCGCGTTAAAGACGCCCTGGAGCTGCATGAGCTTCATCATGTTCCCGGAGACCTTCAACTTGCCCTGCATGAACGCGTTCTGTGCGTTCAGCTCCTCTTTAACGATCGCCACGGCGGTCTGGTAGTTCTGGGTGATCGTCGCTTCCGCATCGGTGACCTCGCCCAGTCCCACCTGAGCGTTCCCGCCGTCGAGAGTGAAGTAGTACTTCGCCTCACCGCCGTCTGGAGTGTCGGTCACGACCTGCTGCAGCTTCACCTGCTGGCCGGAGGCCGCTTTCTTGAAATCATCCGACGAGTTCAACGCGTCCGTCATCGTCGTAGCCCATTCTTCGGTCAGGAACTTCACTGCCACGGCTGCCTCCTTGATCGACGTGTCTGCGGCGCAGAACATACCGTCTCCCTATGAGCAGAAGTCATGGTGAGCCGCCACCACCGAGACCCGCCGCCACGTTGGTGCTGCTGCGCGAGGGCCCAGCCGGCCCCGAGGTGCTCCTCACCACGAGACCGAAGCGCTTGCGCTTCATGGGCGGCGCCGCGGTGTTCCCGGGAGGCGCGACATCGGGCGCCGACCTCGATCCTCGTTGGGCGCCGTTGTCGACCCGCACCCCCGATGACGCTGCTCGCGCCCTCGGCCTCGACGATGGTGCCGGCGCTCTCAGTGCGTTCGTTTGCGCGCTACGGGAGGCGTTCGAGGAGGTCGGCCTGCTTCTCGCCGAAGGACCCACGGACCTGCTGCGGCGCGAAGACGCCGAAGACGCCGCGGGTTTCCTCGATCGCTGTGATGCATTGCGTGTCAGGCTCCGCACGGATCTCCTGGTGCCGGCGGGCCGCTGGGTGACGCCATTGGGAGCGCCGGTTCGCTTCGACGCTCGGTTCTTCGTAGCCGAGGCGCCGCCGGGGTGGGTGCCGGTGCCGGATGAGCGCGAGGTCGAGCGGTGTTGGTGGACTCCTCCGGCCGACGCCCTGGCGGCCCTGGCGACGGGAGATCTGGTGATGGCGCCGCCCACGATCGAGATGTTGCAGAGGTTGGACGGACGCGCCTCCGTCGGCGAGATAAAGAGGTCGCTGGCGGAAGCACCGGTCGGTGCCTCCGGGAGCGTCTTGTCGGTGAGGCTCTCTCCTCTGGTTCACGTGGTCCTGGCTCCGAACGCCGGCCTCATGACCGGCCCCGGCACCAACACCTACATCGTCGGCTCCGGCCCTACCTGCGTCATCGATCCTGCGGTGGACGACGAGCAGTACCTGACGACGTTGTTCGAGGCAGCCGGCGAGGTTTCGGAGGTTCTGGTCACGCACCGGCATGGGGATCACGTGGGAGGAGTGGGCGCGGTCGTGGACCACTTCGGGTGCCCGGTCCGCGCGTTCGGCTCGTCGGAGGTCGGAGGCGTCGCCGCGGTTCCGCTGCACGATCGCGATGTGGTGCAGTTCGGGGGAGGTGACCTTCTCGCGCTCCACACGCCAGGGCACGCGAGTGATCACCTCTGTTTCTATTTCGAGGCCGCGGCCAGCCTGTTCGCGGGCGACAACATCCTCGGCGAGGGCACCGCGGTCATAGCTCCCCCCGACGGCAACATGCGCCAGTACCTCGACACCTTGCGCCGCCTTCGGGAGCTATCCGTCGACCGGATCTACCCCGGTCACTTCCGTCCGTTGGACGGGGGTCGCGTCGTGATCGACGGATATCTGGCGCACCGCGAGGAGCGCCGGACCGCGGTGCTGGAGGCGCTTCGCTCCCGTCCCTCCACACCCGAGGAGGTCGTGTCCCTCGTCTATTCGGACACGCCGACTCAGTTGCACCCGGTCGCCCGCTTGCAGGTTCTGTCGATGCTCGAGCTCTTGTCGGAGCAAGGCCTTGTCGCGCCGGCCGGAGAACGGTGGATCGCATCGGACGTTGATTAGGGTGTGCCTATCAGCCGCATCAAGGCGGGGACGATGCTCTCGAGGGATCGGCGAACCGTAACCAAGGGAAGCTGGCGCTGGGCCGTTCAGATCGGGGAGCTGACGGCCTGGGGAACGGCCGCCCTGATCCTCGGGATCTTGCACCTCGCGCCCCTCCCGGCCGCCACGTATCGAGCCGGCCTCCTTCTAACGGGCGTCTTGGCCTTGTGGCTCGGCGTGTTCTTCCGCCTCCTTCTGTCGAAGGAGGTGGATCGGCCGTGGGTGGCGTGGCTCGGCGTCGCGGTGAACATCGGATTCGCGTCTGGCTTCTTCGCTCTCCTGCGCGGTGAGCTGGCGGCGATCCAACTCGTCTTCATTCCGGTTGTCGTGGCGACAGGTCTCCTCGCTACCCTTCGCGAAGCACTAGCGGCGTCGGTCCTGGCGATCGTCGGCTATCTAGGCGTCGCCGCCGCAACGGGGCCCCCGCCAGCCGTCGTCCCGGCCGTTCTCACGAGCGGGATCTTCTTGCTCTGTGGCTCGGTGGCGGGCCTCCTCGCCGGCGAGCTGCGAACGCACTACCGAGGCGAGAAGCGAGAGCATCAGCTCGCGACGGCGGTGAGACAGCGCTTGCTAGCGGTTCTGGACGCGGTTGACGAAGCCGTTGTCTTCCGGGACCGGCATGGGATCGCCCGGGTGGTGAACCAACGGGCCGGGCGCCTGTTCGACGTCGATCCAGATGCCTTCCTCGGCGAACCGGTGGTGGAGCTCCTTCGAACGGTCGCAAAGCAGACGGAGGAGCCGGAAGACTTCATGGAGGCCTTCCAGGTACTGCGTGATGAGCCTCACGCCGAGATCCGGTGCACGATCGAGCAGATCATCCCTGCCCGCCGCAAGTTGAGGCTTTATTCGGGACCGACCTTCGACGACGACGGGACGCTCGTCGGCCGGATCGACGTCTTCACCGACATCACCGACGCCTCCGCGAGAGCCGAGGAAGTCGAGCGCCTGTACGAACGCGCGCGCAAAACGGCCGAGAGCTACCAGAGAGCACTCCTTCCGGATCAGATCCCCGCCCTTCCACGGCTCGGTCTGGTCGCGCACTACGTCGCCGCGGCGGGAACGCGCGCCGTCTGCGGCGACTTCTACGATTTCGTCACCCTGAGAGACGGCCGTATGGCCGTCGTGCTCGGAGACGTCTGCGGGATCGGGCCCCGCGCGGCGAACGATGCCGCTCTCAGCCGCTACACGCTTCGCTCGCTCGCGGCGAGCGACGCCGATGCCGGGTCTCTGCTCCGCTCGATGAACCAGCTCGTCCATTCACAATCGAGCAACGAGCGCTTCGTCCGTCTCCTTCTTGGCGTGCTCGATCCGGAACGCGCAGTCCTCGAGTACGCGAACGCGGGTCACGTCCCGCCCGTTCTCTACCGCTGCAGCAAAGGAGAGGTCGAGTGGCTGGGCGAAGGCGGTCTTCCACTAGGGATCGAAGAGGGCACGGACTACAAGGTCGCCCGCATCGACCTCCTGCCGGGCGACATGCTCGTCTTCTATACGGACGGTCTGACCGAGGCTCCCCGGCACGGCCGTCCTTTCGGGCAGGGAAAGTTCGCCGACATCGTGGGGGAGTACGGCGTCGGGACGCCGGGAGAGCTCGTGCACGCATTGAGGAGGAGCGTTGACTCATGGGTTTCAGACGAGCTTCGCGACGACCTAGCGCTGGTCGTGTGTCAGGTCGTTCCGGACTCGACGCTGCAGGATCCGTCGCGCGAGCTGGTCCTCCCGAACGAACCCATGCGGGTCCCGGAGGTGAGGTCCTTCGTCGCGGGGTTCCTCGCGGATGTGCGCGCTCCGGTCGACGTCTCCAGCGAGATCCTGCTGGCGACGGGGGAGGCCGCCGCGAACGCGTACCGGCACGGACGCAAGCCCGACGGGCGCAGCGAGGTACGCGTTCGCTGCAGCGTCGACCGCTCGTGCGTATCGGTCACGGTCGCCGACGATGGTGGCGGGTTCGACGCGGGCTTGCTCGACTCTGCGGACCTTCCCGATCGCTTCGCGGCCGGGGGGAGGGGGCTGTATCTGATGCGCGAGCTGATGGACGACGTCGAGATCGCTTCCTCCGACAGCGGCACGACGATCACCCTGAAGCGTCGACTTGATGCCGCCGGCGCGTAGGTTCCGGTGCATACTTGACCTCTCGTCAAGAAATCCCGTAAGCGGCTTGACCGCTGACGGGATCTCATCGGTGCGGTAAGAGCAAAAGAAGCGCACTAAACCGCACCGGCTCAACAAAGAAGGAGTCGCTCGATGACCCGTGAGGCAGTGATCGTTGAGGCCGTCCGCAGCCCCCTCGGTAAGCGCAACGGGAAGCTGAAGGACTGGCATCCGGTGGACCTTCTGGCAACCGTGCTGAACGAGACCGTGGACCGCTGCGGTATCGACGCGACCTTGATCGACGACGTCGTCTGTGGGTGCGTGTCGCAGGTCGGCGACCAGTCGTTGAACGTCGGTCGCAACGCGTGGCTGGCCGCGGGTCTTCCGGAGGAAGTGCCGGCCACAACGGTGGACCGCCAGTGCGGGTCGTCGCAGCAAGCGGCTCACTTCGCCGCGCAGGGGGTGATATCCGGTGCCTACGATGTCGCGATCGCGTGTGGCGTAGAGAACATGACCCGCGTCCCGATGGGATCGAGCGCGCAGGTATCTGGCTTCCCCTTCAGCGAGCAGTTGATGGGTCGTTACGAGGGCGGCCTCGTCCCGCAGGGGATCTCGGCCGAGATGATCGCGGAGCGATGGGAGCTGACGCGCGATCAGCTTGACGCCTTCAGCATGCGGTCTCACGAGCGGGCCGCCGCGGCGACGGCAGCGGGCGCCTTCAGGAACGAGATCTTCCCGATCAAGGTCCAGAGCGAGGAAGGAACCGAGCTCTTCGAAACGGACCAGGGGATCCGGACCCCGAATCCGGAGAAGATGGTCGCGCTGCCGCCTGCGTTCAAGGCCGACGGCGTGGTCACCGCCGGCAACTCGTCTCAGATCACCGACGGAGCTGCCGCTCTCGTGATCACGACGCCGGAGAGGGCCGAGCAGCTCGGGCTCACGCCACGTGCGCGCTTCGTCTCGTTCGCGCTCGCCGGAACCGATCCGGTCACGATGCTGACCGGCCCGATCCCCGCGACCCGCAAGGCGTTGGAGAAGGCGGGGCTCACGCTGGCCGACATCGACATCGTCGAGATCAACGAGGCCTTCGCGAGCGTCGTGCTGGCGTGGAAGAAGGAGCTCGGCGCCGACGACTCGTGGTTCGACGAGAGGGTGAACGTTCACGGCGGAGCGATCGCGCTGGGGCACCCACTCGGCGCATCGGGCGCACGGTTGATGACCACGATGGTGAACGCTCTCGAACAGCGAGAGGGGCGTTACGCGCTCCAGACGATGTGCGAGGGCGGCGGGCTCGCGAACGCGACGATCATCGAGCGGCTGACCTAGCGGCTAGACGGGACGAAGCGGCGTCCGAGGAGACGCCACGTTCACCAGCTCCATCTTCTCGCGGCAGTGGGTCGGGGCCCGATCCGTCGTCGCCGTCTCTACCTTCAGCTCGAGCCCACACATACGGCAGACGTACATGAGGCCTTCCTCGCTCACGTCCTCGGTGTCGACGTCGGGTGGCACCTGCCCGGCCGCGCTGAAGTAGCTGAAGCCGAGGTAGATGATCGTCGCGGCCATGGCCAGGGCTATCGCGGCGCGTCCGAAGCCATAGAAGTAGCCCAGCACCACTAGGAGGATGCCTGCGGCCGTCGCCAGAGTCGGCTTCAAAGCGCTCCGCCTGCTGGTCGGCGACCCGGGTATCCACAGCTTTCTCCACAGCGGTGGAGAAACGACACGCGTGTCATTTGGAGGTCGCGGAGAGGTGCGGGGGTCCGTTCAGTGCCACTGCGTGGCCACCACGAAGGAGGCCGAGATCAGCCCCAGGCCCAGCCACAGCTGGTAGCCCCGGGTCCCCCCCGGCAGCACGCCTAGGTAGTGGCTGATGATGATGAGCACACCTGCCGCGATCAGCGTGAAGAACAGCGCCCCCACCCACGGTGGCGACTGCTTCGGCTTCGGCTTCGGCGGCGGCTGGGCCCTGACTCTTTTGGAACGACTCTTGGGCATAGGTGCAGATAGTAGCCGCGGCACCCGATAATCCATCCAGTGAAAGCTCTTCGGATCTTCGGGAAGTTCCTCATCTCGGTCGGCGTCGGGGTGTTGCTGTTCGTCGGCTGGACGCTATGGGGGACCGGGCTGTACACGCAGCAACAGCAGGAGGCCCTGCGCCAAGAGTTCGATGCGCAGCCGGTCGTTGCCGCGCCGGCGGACGAAGGTCCCAGCGGCCCTCCCCAGGGTTATGCGCCGGGACCGGGCGCACCGGTGTTCAACCTCGTGATGCCCTCGATCGACTTCGACGAGATCGTCATCGAGGGCGTGGGAACGGAAGACCTGAAGAGGGGTCCGGGGCACTACCCGTCGTGCCGGCCTGGCTTCGAACGGCCTCTGTGTACCGAGTTCGAAGAGGTATGGCCGGGCGAGAAAGGGCGGGTGATCGTTTCCGGTCACCGCACTACCTACGGCGCGCCGTTCTTCGATCTGGACAAGCTGCAGGAGGGCGACGAGATCATCACCAAGACGAAGTGGGGCGAGTTCACCTACGAGGTGACCGAGAAGAGGATCGTCCGCCCGGACTCGCTGGCGATCGCCATTCAGAGCGACGCAGCCGAGATCGTCCTGACCACCTGCAACCCGAAGTATTCCGCGGCCCAGCGGCTGATCGTGTTCGGAACTCTGGTGACGACGTGAAGCGCTCGTGGAAGTCGCGCCTTGGCGAGCTGTTCTTGTGGGCGCTCGTAGCGGTCGCCACCGCGGTCGTCATGGTGATGCTGTCGGAGGAGCTGCTCCCCGCCAACTTCTAGGTCGTCGCCCGCACGACCACCTGCGTCATAGCTTCGACCGCGCGCTCGAACGCGGCGACGCCGACGCGTTCGTCGTGGCCGTGGATCGTCTTCAACAGATCGTCGTCCAGAACGAGCGGGACCCATCCGTACGCCGTCGCGCCCAAGCTCCGCAGGTAGCGGAGGTCGGTCATGCCAGAGGTGAGCGACGGCACCACGAGCGGGCTCTCGAGGAGTGACGCCGAGGTCTCTGCGATCGTCTCGAACAGTGCGGTGCGTGCACTCACAGGGCCGCCATGGCGGGCGACTTCGGTGACGGACACGTTGTAATTGCGGCAGGTGGCGCGTACGTCGCCCACCAGTGCATCCACGTCGGTGTCCGGCAAGAGACGGCAGTCGAGCGATGCGTTCGCCTCACCCGGCACTACGTTGTGCTTGTAGCCGCTCCAGATCTGGGTCGGCGTCAGCGTGTCCGACAGCAAGGTAGCGATCGCTCCGCGGGCGCACAAGGGTCTCTTGATCGCGCGCGCGACGTGGGAGCCGCCGCCGGAGGCGAGCGCCTTGAATGTTGCGGCCCGCGCCCCCGATGCTTGTTGCGCCAGCAGGTGGAACTGCTCCCTCATCACGTCATGCACCCGCGGCGCGCGGAAACCGGAGATCTTCGTCAGGGCCCGCGCCAGGTTCACGTTCGCTTGCCGCGCGGGCGGTAGCGCGCCGTGGCCGGGGTCGCCCACCGCCTTCAGCTCCAGCCACAACGCGCTCTTCTCGCCGACCACGATCGGCATCAGCGGGCGCTCCAGCACACCCGAGAGGCCGAACCCGCCTTCGCCTAAGGCCTCGGGACACGGACGCGCGTTGCCGAAGCCGATCAGCTCCGGCCGCTCTTTCGTCATCCAGGCGGCTCCTTGGCGACCGCCAGCCTCTTCGTCCGCGAACGAGACGAGGATGACCTCGCGTTTCACCCCCACAGTGGCGGCCGCCGCGAGCGCGGCCGCATGCATGACGGCTATCCCCTTCATGTCGAGCGTGCCCCGGCCCCAGATCGACCCGTCGTGCAGGTCCCCGCCGAACGGGGAGCGGCTCCAGCTGTCCGGCTCCACGCCGACCACGTCTGTGTGTGACACCAACACGAGCGCGGGAACACTTGTTGGGCCATCGAGGCGCGCGATCAGGTTGGCGCGACCTTCGGGACCCCGGTGGATGCTCGTTTCGGCCCCTGCTGCGTCGAGGTAGCTCCGCAGCAGCTCGGCCGCTGGTTCCTCGTTCCCCGGCGGGTTCGTCGTGTCAACCCGAACCAGCGCCTGAAGTAGCTCCACCTCATCCATCGTGGGAGATTAGCTACGAGTTCTGTGCCCGAGCGAAGGGCTACGCTGCCCCGCCATGAAGACGCTGGTCACGGGCGCCTGCGGGTTCATCGGCTCCCACATGGTCGAGGTGCTGGCGGAGGCCGGACACGATGCCGTCGCGGGTGATCTTCCCTCCGCGCTGGCGGCCGTCGAGAGCGATCGGACGAGGTGGCCGGAGGTCTGCCGCGTCGCGGGTGCCCGTCTCGTTCCCTTGGATCTAACGGATCCCGCGTCGGTGGCGGCCGCCGTGGACGGGGCCGAGGTGGTGTTCCACATCGCGGCCGTCTTCGATTACTTGGCGCCCGAGTCGCTGCTGCGCACGGTGAACGTCGACGGAACGCGCAATCTGTTCGACGCGCTGGTCGCACGAGGGGAGTGCAGACGCGTCGTCAATTGGGGCGCGGGCGGGATCTACGGAACGCCCGACCCTGCGAGGCTTCCCTTCACCGAGGACTCGCCGAAGCGACCCGGCAACGCATATCTCGTCTCGAAGTGGGATCAGGAGCGTCTGGCGCATTCGTACAGACGCGATGGGTTCGAGGTGACCTCGACGAGAACGACATCGCCCTACGGTCCTCGCGCCGCATATGGATCGGGACAGTTGTTGTTGCAGCTTGCAGACAAGCCAGTAGTGATCCGGAATCTGCGCGGGAACATCCCCTTCGTTCACGTGCGCGACCTGTGTCGAGCCGCGCTGCATCTTGCGGATCATCCCGACGCCGACGGCGAGGCGTACAACGTCACCGACGACGGGCGCATCGATGCCGTCGCGCTGACGAGGTTGGTGGCGGAGGAGATGGGGACGCGCCCGCGGATCCTGCCGCCGCTGCCACTCACGGCGATGCGCAAGGTGCTGTCCGGTGCGGCCAGGGTTTCGGCCATCGCGACCCGGCGGAGCGGCAAGCGCCCGCTGCTGGAGTACGACCAGGTGCAGTACTTCGGTTACGACTTCCGCTACTCGAACGACAAGCTCAAGCGAACGGGCTTCACCTTCGAGTACCCGCAACCGGAGCCCGGCCTGCGTGAGACACTGCGTTGGTACCGCGACAACGGATGGATCGCACCGACCAACGGCGGGGGTGATTGAGACCTTCATCATCGACTGGCCGATCCTGGCCTTCTTCGGGTTCTTCTTCGGCGGCTCCGCGCCCAAGCGCGGCGCGCTGCGGAGCTCGGCGTTCGCCGGCGGTTTGATCGCAACAGGCGGTCTCACCGCGTCGGCCATGCTCTCGAACAAGCACGCGCCGGACTGGATGTGGATGTACTTCCGCGACCCGCGCGACATGGAGCCCGTCGTGCGGTTGATGCCGCTGGGCTACCTGCTCGCGTTCGTCGGGAGCTTCCTTACCGCTCTACGTCTGCGGTCGTCAGGATCCGCCGCGGTGTCCAAGGCCGCGGGTCTCGCGGTGGCCGCGGAGGTCGGCGCGATCGCGGCCACGTGGGACCGCTACCACCGGATCGGCTCGAAGACCGAGTGGGAGAACGGCACCGCGGACGAGCTGGTGACCGCCAAGCCGCAGGGGAAGGCCAAGCGCATAGCGGGTTACGCACCGCTGGTGATCGGCACCTTCGCCGCCGGAGTGACTCTTGCATGGAGGGGCCATGCGTCTGCTGCTCGTCGATAACTACGACTCGTTCGTGTTCAACCTCGCGCAGGCGTTCGGCGCGCTGGGGGCCGAGCCGGTCGTGGTCCGAAACGATGCCGCCGTGAGCGAGCTGCACGACCTGAAGCCCGACGCGGTAGTGATCTCGCCGGGGCCCGGCACGCCCGACGACGCCGGGGTGTCGATCCGGGCGGTAGAGGCGTTTGCGGGGAAGGTCCCTGTGCTGGGAGTGTGCTTGGGCCACCAGTGCATCGGGAGAGCCTTCGGGGGCCAGGTCGAGCGTGCGCCGGTGGGGCCGGTTCACGGGAAGACGTCACAGGTGACGCACGACGGCCGCTCGGTCTACGCTGACCTGCCGTCACCTTTCACCGCGACCCGCTATCACTCGCTCGCCATCGAACCCCATGGATTCCCGGACGCGCTGGAGGTTACGGCGCGCAGCGAGGACGGCGTCGTGATGGGGGTGCGCCATCGGGAGCTCCGGGTCGAGGGGGTGCAGTTCCATCCCGAATCGGTCCTGAGCTCCGACGGCCCGCTGTTGTTGCGTAATTTCCTCGATCTCGCGGCGGCGCGCTAGCTCACAGGCCGAAGCGAACCGGGACGTCGACCTCGCGAACGGCGCCGGTGATGCGGCTGCCGATGGTGATCGTCAGCTCCTCCGGCGCGTCGGGTGGGATCGGTCCCACGCTGCCGCCGTCGCGCCGCACTCTCTCGCTGAGCAGCGTCGCGCCCGAGCCGTCAGTCACCGAAACCCGGAGTGCATGACCGCCGCGGCTGAGCACGCGCACCGGTACGTCGCTCCCGACGACCGCGCCCGCCACCGGCTGGATCACCTGGATCCATGGTCGAAGGTCCCGGAAGTCGTGACGTCCCAGCGGTTGCTGCAGGACCTCGCCGTTCACGTCGGTGACTTCGCCGGGCACGAGTCCGTTCAGCAGCGTGATGCGTTTGCCTTCCTCCAAGCTCGCCATCGTGAACACCACCTGCGCGGCGCGGCGACGGATGTCTTCGGGGGGGCCGGACCAGAACGGCTCGCTCATCTCCAGCACCAACGCGTCGCCCGCCTCCGCCTGAGACGGTGACGTCGTGCCCGCGGGTATAGCCGAGTGCAGCCCTTCCGGTGGTGACCGCTGGAGCAACAGCCCGACCAATGCCGTCACTGGTTCGACGTCGCCTTCAGGCAAGGGTTCGTATCCCGCTGTCAGCGCCTCGTCGTCGTAGTGGTAGACCGCGACGAAAGTGCTGATGGCGCCGCCGGACACCGGTTCCCGCGCGGGCTGAGCAGACGGTGTGCAAGCGACGAGCAGCAGAGCTGCTCCAAGCAGGTGTCTCAGCAGACCTCTGGGTTGAGCGGCTGGGTATAGAAGCTGGGCCCTGAATCCTGCCCGACGAACGACACGTACTCCTGGTTGTTCGTAGAGCGGGTCCCATCTTTCTCCACCACGTCGGTCGAGTTGTCGGTGTAGGTGATAACGATCTTTCCGCAGGCGTCCAGGTCGAGCTGGAAGAAGTCGAGCAGGTCGCGGGTTCCGGGGGCGCACCCGGTGCCGGACGTACACAGGTTCCCCTCGTGGATGAATCGAGGCACGGCTCGGACATTGCGGAAAGTTGCACCGGCGCGATCCGCGTTCAGCGAGTATGCGACGAACACCTTCCATTTGGGCAGGACCTTGCGCGTCTCGTGGAACACGTTCTCCGGACTCGGCCCGCGCTGCCTGATCCCGTAGTAGGCGACGGCCACCCGGCCTTTCGATCCGGCGACGATCCATGGGAACGTGGTCGTTCGCATCCGGGTATTCAGCTTCACCGGTGTCGACCAGCTCTGCCCTTTGTCCTTGCTCACCGACAGGTACGAGTTGGTCTTGCCGAACTTCGCCTTCGGCCCTTGTGGGCGACGCTCGGTCCAGACGACGTAGACGTTGCCCGCTTGATCGACGTCGATCGCGCTGAAGGAGTCGAAGCTGTCGCCTTTGGTGGTGGTGACCGTGAAGCGCTTGTTGCGTTCGAGCTTTAGGTCCGACCGCGTGACGACGATCTGGTCGTTCCGCTCCGGCTCTCCGTCGGTGTTGTAGGTGACGTAGACCAGACCGCCGGTCTCGTCGACCGCGATCTCACCGGGCCACTGGTACTCCTCCTGCTCGCCCGACACCGTCACGGTTTTCGTCACTACCGGATAGTCGCCGGCGCTGCGCTCGATCCGGCTCAGGATGATGCGGCGATCGCTGATCTGGCCGGTGGTCAAGAACGCGAAGGGCTCGGCCCGGTACGTCTCGATCCACTGCCTGTCGACGACCGTCTCCAGCGAGCCGACCGGGTTGTTCCTGAAGGTCTCGCCCCTGTCGGTCGAGATCCCGACGGTGGTGTTTGCCAGCGTCAGTCCGGACGCCCACAGCACGCCCTCGCGATCGGGGGCGATGTCGGAGTCACCACCGCCTTGCGCGGGGTCGTAGTTCCCGAGGAACTCCCACGTCTTGCCGTCGTCGTCGGAGCGCCACAAGAGGTCACCGCCGCGGCCCTTCTCCTGGATGCGTGCCCCCCCGAGCCCTGTCGGGGCCGAGATGTAGAGCGTTCCGTCACGAGCCGCCCGGATGGAGGGTTCGGCCGCGCTTTGATCGTCGTTAGCCGACACGCGCACGGGCGACGCAAAACCGACATCCGCGGCGCTGGCTCCAGAAGAAGACAAGGAGGACGCGGCGAAGAGCGTCACCAGTAACGAGATCGGTAGAGCCCGCCGCACCATCCGCATGTGAACGAGCCTAGTCCCGTTCTAGCTATACGAAGAACAGCAGTGCGAGCAGTGAGGCGAACACGCCGGGCAAGGTGGCGTCGCCGGCCTGCACGAAGAGCGTGGCTTCGTCGCCCTCGGCCACCGGCGTCCCCGGCGCCGGATCCTGGTCGCATACCGCCCCCGGTGGAGTCGCGTTAGCGCATGCCTGTTGGACCTGCGATACAACGAGCCCAAATTCCGCCTCGAGGAAGGCTTCGGCGTCGTCAGCGTCCTGCCCCGTCACGTCCGGCATCTCGCGTTCCCGTGCCCCCTCGGACACCGTAATCGTGACGACGTCCCCGGGCTGCGCCTCGGCGCCGGCCTCCGGATCCTGCGCGAACACGACACCTTCGGGGTCTTCACTGGGTGCGGTCAGCACGTCTGCGACGAGACCCGCCGCTTCGATCTCGGCCACCGCTGTGTCCTCGCTCTGCCCGATCACGGACGGGACAACGACGGCCTCGGGGCCGCCCGATATGACGAGGTCCACCTCGCTCCGGACATCCACCTCCTCGCCCGGCTCCGGCGACTGCGAGATCACAGAGCCCGCTTCAACCGTGTCGCTGGACTCGACACTGATCTCGCCGACGGTCAGCTTGGCATCGGCGAGCTCGGCCTCGGCTTCTTCCTGTGACAGCCCGATGACGTCGGGCACCTCGGTCTGCCGTGGCCCCTCCGAAACGAACAGCGTGACGAGACCGCCTTCTTCCAGCCTCTCGCCCGCCTCCGGGTCCTGCTCCACCACGATCCCTTTCGGCTTGTTGCTCGGCCTGAGCCTGACGTCGACCTCCAAACCTTTGTCCTCGAGGATGCCGCGGGCGGTCTCCTCCTTTTCGTTGACCACGTCCGGAACCCGGATCTGTGCCACCGCGTCTTCGTCGTCGCCGAGCAGGTTGTTCGCCAGCAGGTAGGCGAGCAGGGCGAACACCCCGAGGATCAACAGTGCCGCCGCCACGTAGATCCCGGCGCGCTTCTTGTCGGGCTCGCGTTCATCCACCCACTCGTCCTCGGTCCGGCTGATCACCTGCGTTCCGGTGGCGGCCGGGGCGACGGTGGTTGCAGCTGCGAGCAGAGGGGTCGCCAGCACGGGCTGCCCCTCGATGAAGCGCTGGAGGTCCTCTCGCATCTCCCGAGCCGTCTGGTAGCGGTTGTCCGGGTTCTTCGCGAGGGCCTTTAACGCGATGGCGTCCAGCGCGTCCGGCACGTCGGGGTTCAGATCAGAAGGCTTCTGGGGGGTCTCTCTGACGTGCTTGTACGCGATCGAAAGCGGGGTGTCTCCGGTGAACGGCGCGCGTCCCGTCAACATCTCGAAGAGCACGCATCCAAGTGCGTAGACATCCGAGCGAACGTCTACCGGGTTCCCTTGAGCTTGCTCAGGAGCGAGATAGGAGGCGGTGCCGATGACCATCCCGGTCTGCGTCATCGTCTGGTCGCCGTCGCCGAGGGCCCGTGCGATCCCGAAGTCGGTGACCTTCGTTTGGCCGTAGGACGTGATCATGATGTTGCTGGGCTTCACATCGCGATGAACGAGCCCGGTGTTGTGCGCACGCTCCAGCGCCCTCGCCACGTCGGAGGCGATCTCGGCGGCGCGCTCGGGCAGCAGCGGACCTTCCTGGGCTATCACCGCTTCCAGGCCCCGACCGTCGATCAGCTCCATGACGATGAAGTTCGCCCCGTCGTCGGAGCCGTAGTCGTACAGCGAGACGATGTTCGGGTGGCTCAGGTTGGCGGCTGCTTGTGCCTCGCGCCGGAAACGTTCGACGAACGACTGGTCGGTCGACAGCCGGTCGCTCAGGACCTTTACCGCGACCTCGCGCCCCAGCAAGCCGTCGCGGGCGCGGTAGACCTCCGCCATGCCGCCGACCCCGACGCGCTCGATGACCTCGTAGCGCTGGCCGTAGGTCTTGGCCTCTGCAGTCACCTCTAGTCGTCCTTCTCCTTCGGCCCTTTTCCTTTGGAGTGCCCGGGCGGGCCCTCGTCGTCGTCCTCTTCTTCGAAGTCCTCGCCCTTGCTTACGAAGAGGGTAACGGCGTCCCCTTCCTCTAGTTCCGTGCCGGGAGGTGGATCGGTGGCGACGACGGCGTCTTTGGGGAACTCGTCGCTGTCCACGTCTTCCTTCCCAACGCTCAGCCCCGCCTCCTTCAGGATCTCTTCGACCTCGCGGTAGTCCGCGCCTATGACGTCCTCCGAGAGGACGTAGTTACCGGAGGGCTCGGCGGCGGTCTCCTCTGCTACCGGCTCCTCGATCGGTGACTCCACTTGCTCTTGACCACCGACGGCTGCCGCAGGTTGCTCGTCGCCTCCGAGCCGGAACAGCAGCAACAGCAGCGCGATCAGTGAGAGGGCGGCGAAGAACAGGACGACGCGTCGCCCAAGGCGTTGTGGATCCCATCGCTCTCCGGGAATGGGCCACACGGTCTGACCGAGTGTCTGCGTCGCCCCCGCTGCCGCTCCTGTCATGGCAGCGGTGGCGGCCGCGGGCGCGGCGACTCCCATAGCCGCGGTCGGCGTCTCGACCGTGCCGCCGAGGGTCTCTTCCAGAGCCGTGGCCATGTGACCGGCATCCGCGAACCGATCCTTGGGATCTTTGGCTGTTGCCCGTGCGACGAACGCGTCGAGGGCTTGTGGGACCTGCCCGTTGATGGCGCTGGGGGCGGGAACCTCTTCGGAGACGTGACGCATCGCCACCGCGATCGCAGAGTCGCCGGTGTACGGGAGCGTCCCGGTCAGCATCTCGTAAACCACGATGCCGAGCGAATAGATGTCCGAGCGGGGTCCGACTTCCCCGGCCGAAGCCTGCTCCGGAGAGATGTAGTGGGCCGTCCCGAGCATCGATCCGGTTGCCGTCAGCGAGGAATCTCCGACCGCTCGAGCGATGCCGAAGTCCGTGACCTTGACCTTGTCGCTGTCGTCAACGATCACGTTCGCCGGTTTGATGTCGCGGTGAACCACGCCGGCCGCGTGCGCGTGCGCCAAAGCGCGCGCTATCCGGCTTCCGATGCGCGCAGCTCGCTCCGGGGACAACGGGCCCTCCTCGCGCAGGACCCACGAGAGATCGCGGCCCTGGGCCAGCTCCATGACCATGTAGTGGCGTCCCGCGTGCTCGGCGAAGTCGTACACGCCGGCGACGTTCGGATGTGACAGCGCCCCCGCGGCTCGCGCCTCGCGCCGGAACCGTTCGACGAAGCGCTGATCGTCGGCCAGGCCTTCCTTCAGTACCTTCACCGCAACCCGCCGCCCCAGTCGCTGGTCGGTTGCGGCGTACACCGCGCCCATCCCGCCGGTCGCGAGCCGTTCTTCGATGCGGTACCGGTCAGATAGGAGGGTCCCCTCTACCATTCGCGTATCTGGCGATCCGCTTCCAGGACTTGCTTCGCGATGGGAGCCGCGACGGCGCCGCCGGTGGCCTCGGAGCCGACCGTCCCGCCGCTCTCGACGATCACCGCGACCGCCAGTTGTGGGTCCTCGACGGGAGCGAACGCGATGAACCAAACGTGTGGATTCTCACCCTCGACCGTCTGCGCGGTCCCGGTCTTACCCGCCACCGTGACTCCAGGTATCTGCGCCGCCTGGCCGGTGCCGTTGTCGCCGTGCACGACGGCTTCCATCAGCTCCGTGACCTCGCGCGCGGTCTCCGAGGACATCGCGGTCCCCAGGCTCTCGGGCTGGATCCGATCGACGATCCCGCCGGACGGGTCGATCACCTCTCGAACGAGCTGGGGCCGCGGCACCTCGCCTCCGTTCGCAACGGTGGCCGCCACCAGCGCCATCTGCAGAGGCGTCGCAACCACGTCACCCTGGCCGATTCCAACGTAGGCCTGGAAAGGCTTCGCGTCTTCACCGACCTCGGGGAAGTTGCTGGGCTCCGTACCCACGTCGAATGGGATCGGTTCGTTGAAGCCGATGGCTTCCGCCATCTGGCGGATCTCGTTCGGAATCTCCATGCCCAGCATGGCGAAGGTCGTGTCGCAGGAGACCTCCAGCGCGGTGCGGAGGTCGATCTGTCCGCCGGCACAGCTCGTCTTCGTGAAGTTCGTCAGGGTCTCGTCCGTTTGCGGAAGCTCCAGTTCGACAGGGTCGGGGAACACCGAATCCGGCTCGTACTTGGACTCGAGGGCCGCGGCCGCGGTGACGACCTTCGCGGTCGAGCCCGGCGGGTAGCCGACGGATGTCACGCGGGATACGAGAGGTCCGGTCGGAGAGTCGGGGTTGAGCGATTCCCAGTACCGCTTCGCTTCCTTCCCGTCGTGCGACGCAAGTGGTGTGGGGTCGTAGGACGGGTTGCTCCACATCGCCCGCACCTCCCCCGACTGCGGGTCCAGCGCTACGACGGCGCCCTCGTTGTCGCCTAGAGCTGAGCGGGCGACCTCTTGGAGGCGCGAGTGGATCGTGAGCCGAACGTCGTCTCCTTCCTCGCCGGATCCGAGGAACTGGTCCTGGATGTCCTGCATGGAGATGACCCCGCTGTCGCCCAGCAACTGCTCGTTGTAAGCAGATTCGATCCTGGAGGTGCCGTAGCGGATGGAGTAGTAGCCGGTGATGTGACCGTAGAGCGCACCGCCCGGGTAGCTCCTCCTGTACTCGAGCCGGTCACCCGTCGGTTCGCTCACGGCGACGCGCGTGCCGTCGAGCGTGAGGATGTCGCCGCGAGCGATCGAGTACTCCCGCAGCAAAGACCGCACGTTCGCGTTGTTCGAAGCGATCCGCTCCGCCGCGAAGATCTGCACGTAGTTGAGCTGGAAGAACACCGCCATGAACGCCACGACGAGGCCGAACCCGACCTTGCGGATCTGTCGCTGCATCAGCGCCGACCTCCTATCAAGATCTCTCCGGTCATCGCGGGGTCGGGCGCGGCCGCCGTCTGGTGCGAGATCCGGATCAGTATCGCTACGAGGATGAAGTTAGAGAGCAGGCTCGATCCGCCATAGGACATGAACGGCAACGTGATCCCGGTCAGCGGCATCAGCCGCGTCACGCCGCCCAGGATGATGATGGTTTGAATGGCGAAGATCGTCACGAGGCCTAGCGACAGCAGCTGCCCGAAGTCGTCCCGGGACTGCATCGCGATCCTCAGCCCACGCGCGACGACGAGCATGAAGCACAGAAGTACCGCGGCGGTGCCGAGCATCCCCAGCTCCTCACCGATGACGGCGAAGATGAAGTCGGTGTGAGCTGCGGGGATCAGGTCCGGCCGCCCTTGCCCGAGGCCGGTCCCGAACAGGCCACCGGTGGCGAGAGCGAACAGCGACTGCGCAAGCTGGTAGCCCTCGTCGCTGATGTACTTCGGATCGAAGACGTCGAGCCAGATCTGAACGCGCTGCTGTACGTGTGTGAACATCTGGTAGCCCACGAAAGATCCGAGCAGGAACAGCAACATCCCGAACGCCACGTAGACGATGCGCGCCGTCGCCACGTACAACATCACCAAGAAGATGGAGAAGAACAGCAGGCTCGATCCGAGGTCCTTCTCGAAGAACATCACCGCGAGCGACAACCCCCACATGACGAGCAACGGCCCGAAATGCTTGAGGTCCGGCACGTGGAATCCCAGCACGCGGCGGGAGGCGATCGCGAGCAGCTCCTTGCGCTCGGCGAGGTAGGCCGCGAAGAAGATGACGAGGCAGACCTTCGCCAGTTCTCCCGGCTGGAACGAGACCGGTCCGATGGCGACCCAGAGACGTGCGCCGTTGATCGTGGCCCCGATCACGGGAGCGAGCGGGAGAAGGAGAAGGGCTACTCCTGCGAAGCCGAGGATGTACTTGTACCGGCTCAGCGTGTGGAAGTCGCGGACCACAACCAGGGTCCCGATGAAGCAACCGATCCCGACGACGGTCCAGGTGATCTGCGCGGGTCCGTATTCCGCCGGCGACAGCCTGTAGACGGCCGCGAGCCCGAGCGCATTGAGGATCGCGGTGACGGGAACGATCAAAGGATCGGCCTGCGGTGCAACCTTCCGCACCGCGACATGTGCCGCTGCGTAGAAACAGGTCAGCAGTGCCATGAAGGGTGCTGCCACCCCAACCTTGTCGGCATCCCGCGCGAGCGCAACGAGCGCGAGCGCGCCCGAGCCCAGCATGAGCGCGAGGATCAACAGGGAGAGCTCGCGGTTGCGCCGCATCGTCAGCTGCGCGCTCAGTTGTTGTTGCCTCCCTGGGATGTCTTCTCGAACTCGGCGTCTCGTGCGCGCTCTTCGAGGTTCTGGACCTTGGCTCGGGCGTCTTCGAGAGAGTCCGCCTTGATCCCTTCCTCGACGCCGCCGCGGAGGAAGTCCGGAAGGTCCTCTACAGCGACGCCGGTGCTCTCCTCCGACTGCTTCAAGCTTAGCCCCGCGATCTCCTCGGGGATGCCGCGGTAGATCGTCACTATGCCGTTGTCGTCGGTACCGACGAAGTATGAGGTGGCAAGCGCGGCGCGAGCGGCCATGAAGGCCGCGGCCGCCAGGATCAACAGCAGCAGCAGCGTGACCAGGAACGGCCGGGACCGGCGCCTCCTGGGAGGCTGTTCTTGCGCCCGCACCGCGTCGAGCCGGTGCACTCCCGTGTCGACCGCCGGCGCAGCAGGTACCGGGTTCGGGTCCGTGTCCTCGCGCGGCGGGGGCGGGGGTGTTGCGGAGGTCGCTGCGGTGGCCGGTGCAGACCGACCCGCGTCGTCCGCGATATCGATGACGACGACGGTCACGTTGTCCTCGCCACCTGCCTCATTCGCGAGCTCCACCAGGCGGTCCACGGCGCTCTGGGGATCGTGCTCCCGTCCCAGGACGTTGTGTACCTCCTGAAAGTCGATCATCGAGGTCAGGCCGTCGCTGCAGAGGAGGAACCGGTCGCCTTCCTCTATGCCGAGCGACATCTCGTCGACCTCGACGTCCGCGTCGACGCCGAGAGCGCGCGTGATGATGCTCCGTTGAGGGTGACGGTCCGCTTCTTCGGCGCTCAAGCGTCCTTCTCGCACCATCCGGCTGACGAGGGTGTGGTCGTCGGTCAGCTGCGACAGCTCGCCCGCTCGCAACAGGTAGGCCCGTGAATCACCCACGTGCGCGAGGTGTAGCTCGCCATCTCTTACGAGGGCGAGCGTGCAGGTCGTCCCCATCCCGTGCAGGTTCGGATCCCCCTGCGCCTTCTCCCAGATAGCCGAGTTCGCCGCCCGCACGAGCGCGCCGAGTCCGGCGGCGTCTTGCGGCGCCTCCGCCCGGGCCCGTTCGGTGATCGTGTCGACGGCGGTCTCCGACGCGATCTCGCCACCTAGGTGACCGCCCATCCCGTCCGCCACGGCGAACAAGGGCTCGGCTACGAGATACGAATCCTCGTTGCCCTGTCGCACCCGGCCGACATCGGTCTTCGCAGCGACTATCGGTCTCATCGACGCATCTCCAGGACCGTCTTGCCAATCTTGACGTGGTCGCCCCGCTGCAGTTGGGTCGGTGACGTGATGCGCCGGCGATTGAGATAGGTGCCGTTGGTGGAGCCGAGGTCCTCCACGAGGTAGCTGTCGTCTCTCGGGAAGATCCGAGCGTGCATCTGCGAGACGTAAGAGTCGTCTAGCACCAGGTGGCACTTGTCGGCGCGGCCGATGATGAACTCGTTGGTCAGGTCGAAGGTCCGCCCTTTCTTGTCGCCCTCGACGACCGCTGCTTTGCGGATGCTCTTGTTCTTGCCGCGAGGGGCGGGCGTTGGTTGAGCTGCCGAACGTCGCGGCGCGGGGGCCGCGGCCGCAGCCGGACGTAGCTCGAGGTATATCGCCCGAACGGCACGAGCGATGAAGATGTAGAGGACCGCGAGAAAGACGTACTTAAGGAGATCGAGTACGAGGTCAGGCATCTGCGGAAGCGCCTTCGACCTCGAAGAGCAGCTCGCTGGTGCCGAAGGCGATGCGGTCGCCGTGCTTGAGCGGGTGCTCCCGTGCCAGCTTCCCATTCACCAGGGTCCCGTTGGTCGAGCCCAGGTCGACGATGCTCCAGCGGCCAGCGTCGCGGCGCAACTCGGCATGCCGCCGGCTCACGTTCGAGTCCGCCAGCACGACGTCGCTACTGGAGAGCCGCCCGATCACCACGGGATCGCTGGTGATAGAGATCGTCTCTTTCCGGCCGCCCGCGTGGTCCAGGACCACCAGTCGAGCGCCTGAGCTGGAGATGCCGAGCCTGGCCGCGGTGTCGGACTCCACCGCGCGCGTGGCAGCGGTGTCTGTGGGAGAAGGTTCCCGCGTCGAGACCCGCGAACCTTCTACGGCATCGTCCGCGACGAGCGACGCCTCTACCCGAAGCTCGCCTCTCCCCATCTCGTCGACCTCGTGGAAGGTGACCCGCGGCAGCCCCATCAGCTTCCAATGGTTCTGTTTGGCCTCGTCGATCACCATCTCCGAGAACTCGCGCTGGAGACCTGCCTCCATCTGTGCGAACCGCTCGTGGTCATCCGGTCCGAGGAACACGCGGAACTCGTTCGGCGCGTACACGCGGTTCACCGATACCGTCTTGTTCTCCGCCATCTCGCGCAGGATCCGGCGCCCCACTTCGACGGGCTGCAGCCCCGAGCGGAAGGCTTTGGTGAAGAAGCCCTCGACGAGGCCCTCCAGCCGCTGCTCGATGCTCTTCGCGACGCCCATGAGGCGCGATTATGCCCGTCGGCCCTGGGTCTCACTCGCTGGGCGCCTTCTATATCCTTGGCCGCGTTCGAGGGCGAGTGGTGGAACGGCAGACACGCTGGCTTCAGGTGCCAGTGCTCGCAAGAGTGTGGGGGTTCAAATCCCCCCTCGCCCACACTTCGTGCAGGCGAGGGTCGCCATGCCCGTGCCGTCAGCGCCTTGTGATGGTCTGGGACTTCGTTGCCCAGCAGCGGTGCCCGTGGCCGTCGGCGTTCCACCTCTTCCAGGGTGCCCTGACGAAGAACCTTCCGCGCGCCCGCGGCGCGTAGAAGCGGAAGTACCCCTCCCCATTGCTCATCGTCCGGTCGACCACTCGGTGTTCCCCGGTCCGTAGAACTTTGACCAGGACGACCCTGCGGTGGAATCGGCAACTCTCGGCGTTGGAGCTGAGGCCGCCGCGGAAGCCCTCGCTGATGGCTTCTACGAAGATGAAGGCATCGTGGTTCACCGTATGGGCGAGTGCGGGTGTGTGCGGCAAGAAGAGCGCCGCGCTCAGGACCACCGCCGCGAGCCGCCCGATCTTGGAAGCTGACATGTCCACCCTCCTTGCCGGGCCTCGGTTTCGTTCCGGCACCTCACTGACGGTTCTACCGGAGAAGCCGCTTTCCTCCTGGCTCGCCAGAGACGATTCGCAGCCCCCGCGACGCCTGCGGGTCAGCATCTGGACGAGCTAAGCGGCGGCGGCTGCAGGAGTGGCCACGGCTGGTCCGAATACCTCCAGGGGTAGCGGAGGGGGAGGAGGCGAGCAGACGTGCGTCGGCTGGCGGTGGCGTGGATCTCGTTGATGGTGTTCTTCGGCGCGCTGTGGCCGCAGCCGACTGTGGACGAGAGCCGCTATCTACCGCAGGCGCTACTGCATCCCTATCCGGCGGTGCCGGATATCCCGGGTGGCGTCACCTCGCCGGAGGACCGAAGGTCCCCTGCCGCCGACGCGGGAGGCGCCGCGGTGACCCATCTCGCGGGCGGCCGTCCCCTCGGCACCTCGAGCGCCAGCGCCAGGCTCTTCCGGACGGGTTTCGGCGCCGGCGAGCCGACGCTCGGAGTCACCAGCGACGGGTCGATCTTCTTCCAGGCGCTGGACGGACCGCCGAAGGTCGTGCGGACGAAGGACGGCGGACGAACGTGGAAAGACGTGTCGCCGAAGATCGCCGGCCGCCAGCGCCACCCGCTCACCCTCGACCCATATCTCTACGTAGATCCCAGGACCGACCGCGTCTTCACCTACGACTTCTACTTCGGGTGCTCGGAGATCTCCTTTTCCGACGACCGCGGCAAGACCTGGACGACCACCGTCCTCAACTGTGGATTGATGGACCATCAGAACCTCTTCGCGGGGCCGCCCGTGGTCAGTCCTACCGTGGGCTATCCGAACGTCGTCTATACGTGCTCGACCCAGTTCGGAGTGACGATCTACTCGGTCGCGGCGCAGTGTCTCAAGTCGCTCGATGGCGGGATCACCTGGCTTCCGACGGGGACTCTGCCGTACAGGACGCAGATGGAAGAGGAGAACGACCTCGGCCTCGAGGGGTACTGCCACGGCGCCGTGGGTCACGGCTTCGTCGGCGACGACGGGACCGTCTATCTGCCCAAGGGTCTCTGCGGCCAGCCCTGGCTGGCGATCAGCCGCGACGAGGGGGCTACCTGGGAACGTGTGCAGGTTGCGGACAACGGCATGCCGCAGACGGAGATCGGCGTGTACGAGCACGAGACCGCGGTGGCCGCGGACGCGAAAGGCAACGTCTACTACTTCTGGGTGGCGGGCGACCGGATGCCGTACCTGGCGATCAGCCGCGACGGCGGCAAGCGATGGAGTGAGCCCATGATGATCGGGCCGCCCGGGATCAAGGAGTCGACGCTTCCGAAGATCGACGTCGGAGCGCCGGGCAAGGTCGCGATCGCCTACTACGGGTCCACGAACTCGCCCGGCCGACCGTTCCCGCAGACCGACGACTGCAAACCGGACCCCGTCTCGTGCTTCCGCGAGTTGTTCTTCCTGGGCCCCCCGGACCCCCCTCGCTACAAGGACGTGACGTGGAACGGCTACATGACCGTGAGTGAAGACGTCGTCGACCGGAACCCCACGTTCCACACGGCCTCGGTCAACGACCCACGCGACCCGTTCGTGCGCGGGACGTGCGGTCCGATCCGCTGCAAGAGCGTCTACGACTTCATCGATGTCGTGGTCGATCGCGCGGGGCAGCCGTGGGCGGCGTATGTGGACATCTGCATCCAGGTTTGCGCGACCAAGGGCCCGAGCAATGTCGGCGACGAGGGCGTGCTCGGGACGATCGTGAACGCGCCGAAGCTCAGGTAGCCACGGGGCGCAGCCAGCCGCGCCGCGATGTGGCACCGCTACCCTGACGCAAACGGGTGGCCCAGTGAGCGGGGGGGCGTACTATCTACCTCTTGCACCTGCGGATGGAAGGATCACGATGACCGCCAGAAGACGTCAGCCGCTGGCCGACGTGCTGGGCCCCCTCGAGGCCGAGGTGATGGAGATCGTGTGGGATCGTCGCGAAGCGACCGTCCGTGACGTCCACCGCGCGCTGGCGGACAGGCGATCGATCGCCTACACGACGGTGATGACGACGATGGGCAGGCTCACGGAGAAGGGCATCCTCCGCCGGGTCGAGGATCAGCCGGCGCACCACTACTTCCCGCTCATGAGCCGAGAGCAATATGCCAACTCCACGGTCAAGTCCGTGGTCGACTGGTTGGTGAACCACTTCCGGGACCCCGCCGTGGCGTACTTCATCGACCGGGTCGAGGAAGAGGATCAGGACGTCATAGAGAGCCTCAGAGAAGCGATCCAGCAACGAGAAGCGCAGGACTGACCTTCCTTTTCGCTCGCCTCTAACCGGGGGGTAGATGGCGCCAGCATGATCACCGCAGCTCCGACCATCGTCACGATCGAGACCAACTCCGCATGGGTCGTCATCCTCGCGGTGTCCCTCGTGACGCTTCCCGTTGCGTTGCTCCTGCGCCGCTTGATCGACCGTCCGGGCGCGCTCGCGTCGTCGATCCTTCTCGGCCTCCCATTGGGGCTCCCGCTCGTGGCGGCCCTCTTCTTCCAGAAGAGCGTCTTGCCGGAGGTGTCGGTTCTCCAGCCGCTCGCGCCGGAGGTCTTCGAGAAGCCCGACTGGGGTCTGCTGCATTTCTTGTTCGTGGCCGACGGTGCTTCCGGCGGTCTGGTGCCCTATGTCCTGTCGGGAGCGCCCGGCACGTGGCTGCTCGCGCTGGGAGCCGGATTCACGTCGTTCATGCTTCTGCGGCGCCTCGCCGGCGCGATCGCGCTGAGGCGACTGGTCTCGCGCTGCCAGCCTCTGGACCGCGCATCCCAGCAACATCTGGATCTCGCGGGGCGCGTCGCGGTGCTTGCTTCGGCCGCCGGCCTGCGCACGCCGCCGACCACCCTGTTCCTGCCACCCGACGTACCGGGGGCGTTCGTCACCGGGATCAGGACCCAGCGGATCTTGATCTCTGCCCGTCTGGTCGAGGACCTGACCTCGGACGAGCTCGACGGGATCCTGGCGCATGAGATCGCGCACATCGCGTCGCGCGACATCCCCGTCATGGTGATCGGGGGTGTACTGCGTGACCTCGTTGCGTGGAACCCCGTCGCGCACGTCGCGTTGAGACGGCTTGTCGCCGAGCGGGAGTTCGAGGCGGATCGCCTGGCCGCTCTGCTGACGGGAAAACCTCTCGCGCTCGCGTCCAGCCTCCTGAGGATGTGCGAGTTGATGCGGTCCGGGCCATCCAGGGCGGTTCAGCCGGGGCTGGGATTCCTCCGAAAGGGCGCCGGCCTCAGGCGTCGGGTGGCCAACCTGTTGGTCCTCGCCGACGGTCCGTCCCGTCCCCTCAGCGGCACTCACCTCCCCTACATCGCGGCTGCCTGCCTCGCCGCTGTGCTCGGCCTCCAAGCAGGCGCTCGCGTCGCGCAGCAGGCGGACTTCGCCATCGTGTGGGGAGCCGCGGAGACCCGCGACGTCCCGCTGTGGTTCAAGGACCGAGGCATCCAGGCTCAGAGGGCACGCGCGCAGCAGGAGGCCGCCGCCGCCGCCCGCGCCAAGGGGCGAAGAGGCGACGCTCGTGGGGTTGCCTCGGCCCGCTTCTCCCTGTTCGGCAACGGCTACCTCCTGCGAGAGAAGGATCTCCCCCGGTGGATCGACGCCATGGCTCTGTGGGCGAAGCGAAGGGGCCTCTCCCCGCGCATCCTCACGGCCGAGGTAACCCAGGGGTGGCGCGCTGTTCCCCTGCCCGGAACTCCGCAGATCGGCCCGTTCGGGTTCTATCGGATCTCGGCTCTGACTCGCCCGCTTCCGGGCCCGCAGCCCCTGCGCTAACGCGCCCGCCGTTCTTTACGCGCTCGTTCGGCCCTACTACTACGGTGGTAGCATCGGCCGATTCGCTGGGCGCGGATGCTGCAGCGACGAACACAGGAGGGGAGATGCGACGAACCAAACGAATGTCGCTCATGGCCCTACTACTCGCGCTTGCCCTCGTGGCGGCTGCGTGTGGTGGCGATGACGGTGGTGACACCGGAGACACGGGAGACACCGGCGGCGCGACCGGTGGCACGTTCTCGGTCGGGATCTGCGAGCCGCAGTTCCTGCAGCCCGGAAACACCCAGGAGACCTGTGGGTCGCAGGTCCTTCAGGCGCTCTTCGACCCTCTGGTGGAGTTCGACCCCGAGACGGCCGAGCCTTTCAATGACGTGGCGGAATCGATCGAGAGCGAAGACCTCCAGACGTGGACGGTCAAGATCAAAGAGGGTTACACCTGGCACAACGGTGAGCCGCTCGTCGCGCAGAACTACGTAGACGCGTGGAACTGGGCGGCCAACGCGAAGAACAAGGCGCTCAACAGTTACTTCTTCGCCAACATCGAGGGCTACGACGACCTCAACCCCGAGAAGGGTGACCCGAAGACCGATGAGATGAGCGGCCTGAGTGTCGTGGACGACACGACCTTCGAGGTGACGCTGTCCGAGCCCTTCAGCCAGTTCCCCCTGACGGTCGGTTACGGCGCCTTCTACCCCCTGCCCGAGGCGTTCTTCGACGACCCCGACGCGTACAACCAGAAGCCGATCGGCCAAGGCCCGTACGAGATGGACGGGAAGTGGAAGCACGACCAGGAGATCAACGTCACGAAGTTCGCCGACTATGCGGGGGAGGAGCCGAACGCGGACGCGATCGAGTTCCGGATCTACGCGGACCTCAACACTGCATACGTCGACCTGATCGCCGGCGACCTCGACATCACCGACACCATCCCGACGGAGAACCTCGCCCAGGCACCTTCGGAGCTCGGCGAGCGTTTCATCTCGGTCCCGAGCTCGTACTTCGGCTATATCGGGTTCCCGATGTACCAGGAGCCGTGGGACAAGCTGGAGCTTCGCCAGGCGATGTCGATGGCGATGGACCGGGAAGCCATCACGACCGCGATCTTCCAGGGCACCTACCAGCCGGCGAAGTCGATCATCGCGCCGGTGGTCCCGGGATTCCGCGAAGACGCCTGCGGCGCCGTTTGCGAGTTCAATCCCGAGGAGGCGAAGCGTCTGTGGGACGAGAACGGCGGCCCCGACGAGGTCACGCTGTGGTTCAACAACGACGGCGGTCACGAAGAGTGGATGGAGGCCTACTCGAACCAGGTGCGCGACGCGCTCGGGGTCAAGGTCAAGTTCGAGTCGCTCGCGTTCGAGGAGTACCTGACCTTGCAAGAGGAGGAGAAGATCACCGGCCCCTACCGCGGCGCCTGGGTGTTCGACTACCCGAGCCCGCAGAACTACCTGGAGCCGATCTTCGGCTGTGAGGGGTCCTCTCAGGAGTTCGGTTACGAGGAGCACGGCTGCGAAGAGGCGCAGGAGCTGATCGACCAGGCGAACGCAACAGAGGACCTGGACGCGGCGATCGCGCTGTACCAGCAGGCCGAGGACAAGATCCTCGAGGACCTTCCCGCGTTCCCGACCTGGTTCGGTGTCACGAACGCGGGCCACAGCGAGAACGTCACCAACGTGATCGTCGACGTGTTCAGCTTCGTGCGTCTCGACGATGTCGAGGTAGTGGGTGGCGGCAGCGCGTAATTAGCAAGGACATATGCAAGTAGGTAGCATCGAACGGAACGGCCGGCCTTCGAGCCGGCCGTTCCTGTTCCTCAAGGGGGAGTGGTGGGCCGGTACTTCATCAGGCGATTCCTCGAGATCATCCCCGTCTTCTTCGGGGCGACCTTCCTCATCTTCGCGATGGTCTTCGCCTTGCCGGGCGACCCGATCAGGGCGCTCGCGGGAGAGAAGCCCTTGTCTCCTGCTGTGCAGCGGGAGTTCCGCGAGGAGTACCACCTAGACGAGACGCTCCCGGTTCAGTACGGCTACTACATCGGAGGTCTGTTCCAGGGTGACTTCGGTCAGACCTTCCGCGGCGAGCAGGTGATCGACATCATGAAAGAGAAGTTCCCGATCACGGCGAAGCTGGCACTGTTCGCGTTCATCTTCGAGGCCACCCTCGGTGTGCTGGCGGGAGTGCTTGCGGGACTGAGGAGGGGCTCCTTCATCGACAACCTAGTGTTGGTGTCGACGATCACGGTCGTGTCCGTTCCGGTGTTCGTCCTGGGGTTCCTGGCTCAGCTGATACTGGGCGCGGAGCTCGGGTGGTTCCCGATCGCAGGTATCCAGGACGGGACGGAGAGCTTCTTCCTTCCCGCGATGGTGCTGGGTTCACTGTCTCTCTGCTACGTCGCGCGTCTTCTCCGTACGAGCCTCGGGGAGAACCTGCGCGCCGACTACGTCCGCACCGCAACGGCCAAAGGCCTCTCCCGCATCCGCGTAGTTGGGCGCCACACCTTGCGTAACTCGTTGATCCCGGTGATCACGTACCTCGCCGTCGACCTGGGGATCCTGATGGGTGGCGCCATCGTGACCGAAACGATCTTCAACATGCCGGGTATCGGGCGTGAGGTCTTCCTCGCCATCCGCGGGCAGGAGGGAGCGCTAGTGGTGGGGATCGTGACGGCCGGAGTTCTCATCTTCATGTTCGCCAACCTGATCGTCGACCTGCTCTACGCGGTTCTGGACCCGCGGATCCGATATGACTGATGAGGAGCGGCGGACGGGCGGCGACGCTCCACTAGAGCCCGTCGATCAGCGCGACCGGTCGATGACTGAGCGTGATCGGCCGCTGGAACCCGGCGAGGGCATGGAGTTGCCTGGTCTGGAGGAGCCGCAACAGGAAACGATCGACCACGGCCCGTCTTTGTCCGGTCCCGATCCCTCCGGCCCGGGGGCGGCCGTCACGGCCGCGGCGGGTGACGCGCCGCTGCGGCAGGCGAGCCTGTGGGGGGACGCATGGCGGCAGCTGCGTCGAAACCCGTTCTTCATCCTGCCGCTGGGGCTGCTGCTGGTCTACACGGTGATGGCTGTCGCCCCGCAGCTGTTCACCGACCAGGATCCGCTGCTGTCTTGCAACCTGCGCAACAACATCGTCGACGGGAAGCTCCTGATCCGGGGCCCGAGTCCCGGGCACCCGTTCGGCTTCGACGTGCAGGGGTGTGACTACTACAGCCGCGTGATCTACGGAGCTCGAGTGTCTCTGACGATCGGGTTGTTCACCGTCTTCTTCGCTTCGGTGATCGCAGTGTCTCTGGGATCGCTCTCGGGCTTCTACGGTAGCTGGGTCGATGGTCTCATCGCACGCTTTGCGGACATCATCTTCGCCATCCCGATCACGCTCGGCGGGATCGTCGTTCTGAACACCCTGAACAACAGGGGCGTGCCTGAAGTCAGCTTCGCGCTGTTGCTGTTCAGCTGGCCGACGATGATGCGCCTGATGAGGTCGTCGGTCTTGAGCGTCAAAGAGATGGATTACGTCGCAGCCGCGCGAGCCCTCGGCGCGAGCGACTGGAGGATCCTTCAACGGCACATCCTGCCGAACGGTCTGGCGCCGGTGATCGTCTACGCGACGATCACCGTGGGCATCATCATCGCGGTGGAGGCCACGCTGTCTTTCCTGGGTGTGGGTTTGCAACTGCCGGCGATCTCTTGGGGCTTGATGATCAGCGGCGCGCAGTACCGGATCCTCGAGTACCCCCATCTGCTGTTCTTCCCAGCAGCCTTCCTCGTCGTGTTGGTGTTCAGCTTCATCCTGCTGGGTGATGCTCTGCGCGACGCGCTGGATCCGAGGCTCCACTGATGATGCAGCACACGGGCGTGACGTTCGAAACCAGGGCGCGTGATTACGAAGGTCACCTTCTCGAGGTAGAAGATCTCGCCGTCGAGTTCCGCACGCCATACGGCGTCGTGAACGCGGTGAACGGGATCAGCTACACGCTCGATCCTGGCGAGACGTTGGCGATCCTGGGCGAGTCCGGGTCGGGCAAGAGCGTCAGCGCGCAAGCCATCATGGGCATCATCGATTCGCCTCCCGGCTTCATCACGCGCGGAGCGATCCGGTACAAGGGCAGGGACCTGCTGAAGGTCCCGGAGTCGGAACGTCGCGCGGTACGAGGTCGCGAGATCTCGATGATCTTCCAGGACGCGCTCACCGCGTTGAACCCGGTATTCACGGTGGGTTTCCAGATCGGCGAGATGTTCCGGGTGCACCGGGGGATGTCGAAGGCGGACGCGAAGGAAAAGGCGATCGAGTTGATGGATCGGGTTCGGATCCCTTCCGCCAGAGAACGGGTCAACGACTACCCGCACCAGTTCTCGGGCGGGATGCGGCAACGTGTGATGATCGCGATGGCGCTCTCGTTGGACCCGGACATCCTGATCGCCGACGAGCCGACGACGGCTTTGGATGTGACCGTGCAGGCCCAGATCATGGAGCTGCTGCACGACCTTCAAGCGGAGACCGGTATGGGACTGATCCTCATCACCCACGACCTCGGCGTCGTAGCCGATGTCTCGGATCGGCTCGCCGTGATGTACGCGGGAAAGATCGTGGAGACCGGGAACGTCTACGACATCTATGGGAACCCCGCACATCCCTACACCGAGGGGCTGATGGCGTCGATCCCTCGGATCGATCAGAAGGGCGAAGACCTCAACCCGATCAAGGGGGCGCCTCCCAACCTCATGCGGATCCCGACCGGCTGTCCCTTCCACCCGAGGTGCCCGTATGCGCGCCGGCGCTGCGTAGACGAGGTGCCGCCCCTCTACGAGGTAGCCGGCGACAGGCGCAGCGCCTGTCACTACTGGGAAGAGGTCGTGTCGCCGAAGGAGCCCGTGAATGGCTGATCGTCCGGCAGAGCTTCAGGACCGGCCGCGGGGCCGCGGCGAGCCGATCCTCAGCGTCAGGAACCTCGTGAAGCACTTCCCGCTGACCCAGGGGATCATCTTCAAGAAGCAGATCGGTGCGGTGCAAGCGGTGTCGGACATGAGCTTCGACCTCTATCCGGGAGAGACGCTGGGCCTCGTCGGCGAGTCCGGATGCGGCAAGTCCACGACCGCCAAGCTGTTGTTGCGTCTCGAAAAGGCGACCTCTGGTCAGGCCTTCTACAAGGGCCGCGACGTCTTCACCATGAAGAAGAAAGAGCTCCGCACGCTGCGCCGCAACATCCAGATCGTGTTCCAAGATCCCTATGCCTCCTTGAACCCGCGCATGACGGTCGGCGACATCATCTCCGAGCCGTGGGACATTCATAAAGGAGTCGTCCCGAAGAACCAGCGCGACAAGAAGGTGCAGGAGCTCCTAGAGGTAGTGGGTCTCGATCCGGGCCACACCAACCGGTACCCGCACCAGTTCTCCGGCGGGCAGCGTCAACGCATCGGAGTCGCACGCGCTCTCGCGCTCAATCCCGAGATCATCATCCTGGACGAACCGGTCTCGGCGCTCGACGTCTCGGTGCAGGCGCAGGTCGTGAACCTGTTGGAGAGCCTGCAGAACGAGTTCGGGCTCTCGTACATCTTCATCGCTCACGATCTATCCGTGGTGCGACACATCTCGGACCGCGTCGCGGTGATGTACCTCGGGAAGATCGTGGAGATCGGCAACCAGGCGGACGTCTACGAGCGGCCTTCCATGCCGTACACGCAGGCACTCTTGTCGGCGGTCCCCGTGCCGGACCCGCGCGCCCGGGATCGGAAGAAGCGGATCATGCTGCAGGGCGACGTGCCGAGCCCCGCCAACCCACCGTCGGGCTGTCGCTTCCGCACGCGCTGTTGGAAGGCTCAAGACATCTGTGCAGAAGAGACGCCCGCTCTCATCGACAGAGGGCAAGGCCATCCGGCCGCCTGCCACTTCGCCGAGATAGAGCAGGTAGTCGTGACCGAAACTGCCTGACCTGACGTCTCGCGGTTTAGCCGCCGATCCCTTCGATCTCGTGCGTGTGACGCGCGTGATCGTGCGGTGTGTGGTCTGTCCGCTCGGGACGGTCCTTGAATAGAGCCGTCAGAGCGGGAGGGACGACGATCGTCGTAACAACGCTCATCATCACGACGATCCCGTAAAGGTCATCGCCGATGATCCCTTCCGCGAGTCCGATCGACGCGACGAGGATGCCTACCTCGCCGCGCGGGACCATGCCGGTGCCCACGATCAGCGCGGAGCGTCGTCCCATCCCGGCGGCGGCCACCCCACACCCCACGAGCTTCCCCGCGATCGCCAGCACGATCACCGCGAGTCCAAGAACGAGGTTGCGCGGGTCCGCGAACACGCTCAGGTCCACGAAGGTGCCGGTGACGACGAAGAAGAACGGAACCAAGAACGAGTAGACCGGCGTCAGCCGCTCCTCCAACTTGTACCGATCACGGGTCTCGGCGAACGCCATCCCTGCGAGGAACGCGCCGATGATGGCAGCGAGGTTGAGCGCCCCCGCGGTCGCCGACAGCGCGAGGCACAGCGCCAGGGCGATCGTGAAGACGCGAAGCTGGCCCATCCGGTCCAGCAGTGGCGTCGCCCGGTTCACCACCTGCGCCCCGAGGCCCCCCACGAGGATCACGAAGCCGATCGCGAGACCCGCCAACAACAGCACGGAGCCGATCGTGATGTCTCCTGTTACCGACCCGGCGACGATAGCCAGAACAAGCAGCCCGAGGACGTCGTCCACTACCGCGGCGCCAAGGATCACGCGGCTCTCCGGTTCACGGATCCGCCCGAGGTCGGCGAGGACGCGCGCCGTCACCCCCACAGAGGTCGCCACCATGGCCGTACCCAGGAACAACGCCTCTGCCGTCTCGCCGCCGGCCAGGGCTAGCAGAGCGAATCCGATGGCAAAGGGCAGAACGATCCCCGAGCCGCCGACAGCGAGCGCCCTGCCCCCGACCACTTTCAGCTCTGACAGCGGCGTATCCAGCCCGACCGCGAACAAGAGGATGATCGCCCCTAGCTCCTGGAAGACCTCGTGTGTGTGGGACTCCCCGATGAGACCGAGCAGATGCGGCCCGAACAAGATCCCGGCCAGGAGCTCCCCTATGACCGGAGGCTGGCGGAGGCGCTCGAAGAGGTAGCCGAAGACCTTGGCAAGGGTGAATATCAGCGCCAGATCTAGGAGGATCGCTTCGGTCGACATAACCGGGCGGACTCTAAGCGTTGCCTCTGCTGTGGCTGACGCCCGTCTCGCCCGCGTTGGTTCCGCTGCTACGACATCTGTAGTAGCTTCTTCGGCCAGAGGCATTGCGTGGCCGGCTCAACGGGCCATACACTGCCGCCTGCGACAGCGGTAGTACACGGGGGGAAGTTGAGCCAAGCGATCGAGGACGTCGGGCTGCCCGTTCAGGGTCCGATCTCCGGGCAGGACTCCGAACAGGTCGAGGGCCGGACCCCCCGGCAGCTGTTCTGGTTGCGGTTCAAACAAGACAAGGTCGCTTTCGTTGGCCTCGCCGTCATCCTGCTGCTGGCGCTAACCGCGATCTTCGCCCCGCTCATCGCAGAGAAGGTCGCGCACCGCGGTCCGAACGACCTGACGCTGTCGCGGGAGATGACCGACGAGTTCGGGCTGCCGAAGGGCCCCAACGAGACCTACATCTTCGGTGCCGACAAGGCCGGCCGCGACCTGTTCGTGCGCGTGATCTACGGGGCCAGGACGTCGCTTCTCGTTGCGATCATCGCGACCGGGATCTCTGTGTCGGTCGGCGTCGTTCTCGGCATGACTGCAGGGTTCATCGGCGGCAAGATCGACACGGTCATCTCGCGGATGATCGATGTGATCCTGTCGCTGCCCCTGCTCTTGTTCGCGATCGGTGTTGCGGCCGCGTGCTCCACCAGCAAGGAAGGCTGTCTGGGCGGCCGGATCAAGCCCGGGCTGTCGCTGGTCGTCTTCATCATCGCCGCCTTCAGCTGGCCCTATATCGCGAGGATCGTGCGCGGCAACACGCTGTCGATCCGCGAGAAGGAGTTCATCGAGGCGAGCCGCTCCCTCGGCGCCAGCAACCGGCGCATCATGTTCAAAGAGGTTCTACCGAACCTCGTGGCGCCGATCATCATCTATTCGACGCTGATCATCCCGAACAACATCATCTTCGAGGCCGCGCTTTCTTACCTCGGCCTGGGCGTGCCGCAGAAGACGCCTTCGTGGGGCCGGATGCTCTCCGATGCGAGCGGCCTTCTCGAGATCGCGCCCTGGATGATGATCTTTCCCGCACTGTTCCTCGTGCTGACGACGCTCGCCTTCAACCTGTTGGGAGATGGGCTTCGTGACGCGCTCGATCCACGTGCCGGACGCTGATCGGTTGCCCAAGACAAGGAGGTAAGTGAGCGATAGCCCGAGCAAGGTTTCCGACGCAAGACTGTTCCAACCGAGAGGAGTAAGTGATGCCAAGAAAGAAGAATCTCTGGGTCGTAGCGCTGCTGCTGATCCTGTCACTCGTTGCTGCCGCGTGCGGTGGCGACACCGACGGCGGTCCTGCGCAGACGGGTACCGAGGACACCGGAGAGGTGACCAAGGGCGGCGTCGCTACGTGGGAGAGCGAGGAGTTCGCGTTCACGAACGGTTTCGATCCCACGGGTGAGTACCTGGGAGAGGCGTGGGCGGTCATGACCAACATGCTCCTTCGCACGCTCGTCAGCTACCCGCACGTTGCGGGGACCCCGGGGAACGAGATCGTCCCTGACCTCGCCGAGGACCTCCCCGAGGTCTCCGACGACGGGCTTACGTACACGTTCAAGCTGAAGGAAGGGATCAAGTTCGGCCCCCCCGTGAGCCGCGAGATCACCTCGAAGGACATCGAGTACGCGTTCCGCCGCATCGCGACCGAGTCGCAGGTCGCGCAGTACGCGAACTACTACGAGGGCATCATCAAGGGCCTCGAGATCGGCAAGGACCCGGGCCCAGGCGGGATCGAGGGTATCGAGACCCCAGACGACAAGACGATCGTCTTCACGCTGACGAAGCCGACCGGTGACTTCCTGAACCGCGTGGCCATGCCTGCGACGGCGCCGATCCCCGAAGAGGTCGCGAAGTGCTTCACCAAGGCCGGCGAGTACGGCCGCTACGTCATCTCGTCCGCGGGCTACATGCTCGAGGGTTCCGAGGACCTGGACATCTCGAGCTGCGACACGATGAAGCCGATCTCCGGGTTCAACCCGACCAAGAGCCAGGTCTTCGTGCGCAACCCCGACTACGACCAGGCCACCGACGAGTACCGCCAGAACAACATCGACGGCATGGAGCACACGCTCAACACCAACACGAACGACTTCGAGCAGAAGGTGATCGCGGGTGAGGTCGACTTCGTCTACACCCCGACGCCTGCGACGCTGCGGAAGTTCGTCCAGGACCCCGAGCTGAAGCAGAGGCTCTACATCAACCCCGGTGACCGCACCTGGTACATCACGATGAACCTGGCGGAGCCGCCGTTCGACGACATCCACGTCCGGAAGGCGGCGAACCTCGTGATGGACAAAGAGGGTTTGCAGCGCGCGTGGGGTGGCCCGACGCAGGGCGAGATAGCGACCCACATCATCCCGGACGCGATGCTTAACGAAGCTCTCGCGGACTACAACCCGTACCCGAGCGAGAACGGCGCCGGTGACGAGGCCGCGGCCAAGGAGGAGATGAAGCAGTCGAAGTACGACACCGATGGGGATGGTGTCTGCGACGACCCGGTCTGCGACGGCGTTCTGCAGATCGGAAGCAACACGCCTCCGAACACTGACATGCTTCCGGTGGTCGAGAGCTCGCTCGAGAAGATCGGCATCACGTTGGACTCCCGCGAGGTCACCGACGCCTACACGCCGATCCAGACGGTCGCGAAAGAGGTTCCCATCTCGATCCGGCCAGGGTGGGGCAAGGACTACCCAGACCCCTTCACGTTCGTCGGGTTCCTCTTCGACAGCGACTTCCCGTGCACGGGTAACTACAACTACTCGCTCGTCGGGTTGACCGAGGAGAAGGCGAAGGAGTGCGGCATCGACATGCCGGACGAGCCCATCCCGAGTGTCGACGAGGACATCGCTGCCTGTGTCGAGCTCGCGGGCCAGGAGCGACTGGACTGCTGGGCTGAGCTCGACAAGAAGCTGATGGAAGAGGTCGTCCCGTGGATCCCGTACCTGGATGCTCAGGTCGTGTTCGGGACGAGTCCGAGGGTCACAAAGTTCGAGTTCGACCAGTTCGCCGGTCATGTGGCCTGGTCGAACATCGCCATCGACGAATCGGCGGCGGAGTAGGCAATACGGCCAAGCTGCACCCGTAACATGTCGTGAGAGGGAGCCGCCCCGTCAA
>JALYHL010000002.1:229915-248968 GCA_030776625.1 Actinomycetota bacterium
CTCCCTCGTCTCACCGCTCTTTCAGTTCCGATCGGGTCACGGAGGCTCCTGAGTGGGCAGGTACATAGCTCGACGGCTGCTCTATCTGCTGATGGTCGTGCTGATCATCACGCTGGCCACCTTCCTCATCTTCTATGTGATGCCGCCGGGCGATCCCGCGGTCGCTTTCGCAGGAAAGACGCCCACTCCCGAGGTCATCGAGCAGGTCAAGATCCAGTTCGGGCTCGACAAACCCCTGCACGTCCAGTACTTCACCTTCGTTCGCAACATCTTCCTGGGAGACGAGTACGGCTGGCCCGGGCTCGGTTTCTCGTTCGATACGCGATCGCCCGTGAAAGAGGAGTTGTTCACCCGTGCTGGTGTCACGATGCAGCTCGGGTTCGGCGCGGCGATCTTGTGGCTCGTCGTCGGGATCTCGGTTGGGATCGTGTCTGCGCTTCGGCGCAGAACCATGGTCGATCGTGCCGCTATGGGGTTCGCATTATTCGGCGTGTCGGCCCCGGTTTTCGCCGTCGGCCTCTTCGCGCTGTTCATCTTCTGGCAGAAGCTCGCGTGGTCGCCGGGCACGGGCCATACGCCCTTCGGTGAAGATCCCGGCGACTGGTTCGCCCACATGATCCTTCCGTGGGCGGTGCTGGCGCTGCAATACGCCGCGTTCTACGCCAGGATGGTGCGCGGAAACCTGCTGGAGACCCTCGGCGAGGACTACATACGCACGGCGCGCGCCAAGGGGCTGCCTGAGCGCAAGGTGATAGGCAAACACGGTCTGCGTTCGAGCCTGACGCCGGTGGTCACCATCTTCGGGCTCGACTTCTCGCTGTTGCTCGGTGGCGCGATCCTGACCGAGAGCGTCTTCAATATCCCAGGCCTCGGCCAGTTGGTGATCTCTGCGGTGAACCGCTCGGACATCCCGGTGGTGCTCGCGGTGACGGTGGTGGCTGCGTTCTTCGTCACGTTCATGAGCCTGGTCGTCGACATCATCTACGGGTATCTCGACCCGCGCGTAAGGCTGTCCTAGATGTCCCAGGAGCGTCTGCTCGAGGTCAAGGACCTCAAGGTCCACTTCAACACCCCAGACGGGGTCGTCAAGGCTGTCGACGGCGTCTCGTTCACGCTGGATCGCGGCGAGACTCTGGGAATCGTCGGCGAGTCGGGATCGGGCAAGAGCGTCACCTGCTTGACGAGCCTGCGGCTGATCAACCTCGAGAGCGCGAACGTCTCCGGTGAGGTCATCTTCAAGGGGCGCGACCTGCTGAAGATCTCGACCGAAGAGCTTCGCCAGGTACGCGGCAAAGAGCTATCGATGATCTTCCAGGATCCCTTCGCTTGTCTTCACCCGTTGTACCGCGTCGGCGATCAGATCGCCGAGGCCATCTATGCGCACGAGGACTGCAGCAAGACCTCCGCCAAGAAGCGGGTCGTCGACCTGTTAGCCGCCGTCGGTATCCCGCGGCCCGACTCCCGTTACAACGACTACCCACATCAGTTCTCAGGAGGTATGCGGCAGCGCGCGATGATCGCGATGGCGCTCGTGCACAACCCCGATGTCTTGATCGCAGACGAGCCCACGACCGCCCTCGACGTAACCGTCCAGGCTCAGATCCTCGACCTGATCGAGCGTCTGAAGTCGGACTTCAACGTGGGCGTGATCCTGATCACGCACGATCTCGGTGTGGTCGCCGACGTCGCGCAGACGGTCATGGTGATGTACGCGGGCAGGGCGATCGAGATCGGCGGGAAGGACCAGGTCTTCTCACAGCCGCTTCACCCATATGCGTGGGGTTTGCTGGAGTCGATCCCACACGTGGATCTGAAAGGCGCTCGTCTCGTGCCGATCGACGGCATGCCACCGTCTCTGATCAGGGTCCCGCCGGGATGTCCCTTCCACCCTCGTTGCCCTCACCGGTTCGAGCCCTGCGACAAAGACGTTCCCGAGCTCTACGACAGGGGCGGCGGTCATCCCGACGCCTGCCACCTCTCGATCGAAGAGAAGAAGCGGCTGTGGACCGAGCGAGAGCGTCGCCGCAGGAAGGTCGCGTCGTGAGCAGCGTCGCAACATCCGAGCCGGCTTCGGCCGGACCGGGGACGCTCGACGGCGGGCTGATCGAGGTCTGCAACCTCAGCAAACACTTCCCCGTGACCGAGGGGATCATCTTTCGCAAAGAGGTCGCTCGCGTGCAGGCGGTCAACAACGTGAGCTTCACTTTGATGCCCGGGGAGACGCTTGGTCTCGTCGGCGAGTCGGGATGTGGAAAGTCGACTACCGCGCGGCTGATAGCGAAGCTTCTTCCAGCGTCATCCGGTCGGGTCTTCTTCGAGGGCCGCGACATCACGCGGCTGTCTCGCCGCGACATGCTGCCGCTCCGGCGTGAGATCCAGATGATCTTTCAGGACCCGTACTCGTCGGTTAACCCGAAGCAAACGGTCGGCCAGATCATCGGTGCTCCGTTCGACATCCACAAGATCCCGGGTGATCAGCCGAAGCAGGTGCGAGAGTTGATGGATCGCGTCGGGCTGAACCCCGAGCATTACAACCGCTATCCACACGAGTTCTCGGGAGGACAGCGTCAAAGGATCGGTGTCGCGCGTGCGCTTGCGCTTCGGCCTAAGGTCATCATCTGTGACGAACCGGTGTCTGCCCTCGACGTCTCGATCCAGGCCCAGATCCTGAACCTGCTGGAGGACCTGCAGGACGAGTTCAAGCTGACCTATCTCTTCATCTCTCACGACCTCGGTGTCGTCCGTCACATCTCGGACCGCATCGCCGTGATGTACCTGGGCAACGTGGTCGAGGTAGCGCAGGCGGACGAACTTTATGAAGACCCGAAGCACCCGTACACGGCCGCGCTGCTGTCCGCCGTTCCCAAGCCCTATACCGACACCGACGTGCGCCAGCGTGTCGTACTGACCGGAGACGTTCCGTCCCCGATGGACCCACCCTCGGGCTGTCCTTTCCACCCCCGGTGCCCGAAGGCGCGTATCGTCGCAGGCGCCAAGGACAAGGTGCCCGACAACTGCAAAGGCCAGATGCCCCCGCTCGGCGAAGTTGCGCGGAGGCACTACGCCGCCTGCTGGTACCCGGTCGATGAGGGTGAACAGCTCCACCGGGCCGCACACGCGTAACCCCCGGGATGACCTTTTCGATCGTCGCCTGCGACCTTCAGGCTGATCCCGCGCCCGAATGGGGCGTGGCCGTCGCATCGAAGTTCCTCGCCGTCGGTTCATGTGTCGGCTTCGGACGTGCGGGAGCCGGCGCGGTTGCCACGCAGGCGCTGGCGAACGTCGCATACGGGCCTCAAGGCCTAGATCTCCTGAGCTCCGGATCGAGCGCGCAGGAGGTCGTGGAGTCGCTGACGAGGGCCGACGACGGAAGAGACGACCGCCAGCTGGGCGTGGTGGACCGCGAGGGTCGAGCGGCGACCTTTACCGGGCGCGGCTGCTTCGACTGGGCCGGCGGTCTCGTGAGCGATGGCTACTGCTGCCAGGGCAACATCCTCACCGGCAGCGGCGTCATCGCCGAGATGAGCCGCGCCTTCGACAGCGCAAGGGGCGAGCTGGCCGAGCGTCTGCTCGTCGCGCTGGCGGCGGGCGACGCGGCGGGCGGTGATCGCAGGGGCCGCCAGTCGGCTGCGCTCCTGGTGGTGCGTGAGGGCGGCGGGTACGGGGGCGGCAACGACGTCGCGGTGGATCTGCGCGTGGACGATCACCCGGCGCCTATCCCGGAGCTTCAACGAATCTTCGGGATACACCGTCTGTTGATGCCGCGACCCGAAGACCTCCGGCTGATCGATGTCGACGCGTCTCTTGCGGCAGAGCTACGCACGCTCTTGCAGCTTCCGCCCGGCACGACCTACGACGACGACGTCAAGGCCGCTTTGCGCGAGTTCATCGGTAGCGAGAACCTCGAGGAGCGTTGGGTCGACCAGGACCGGCTGGAGCAGGGCATCCTCGACCACCTCCGGAACAAGAGCCGCGGCTAGGTCGTGTCACAAAAGTCAGCTTTCCTACTGCATGGCCAACGGCCCCGCCCGACTGCCCGGACAGGGCGGCCCTGAAATCAATCGCCCGTGCTGGCCTCGTCCGGTACGGTTGCGGGATTGTTTTCCCTGTTGAGAGCCCATGATGTTCGCGTGTGGTCTCCCCGGCAGTTCCCAGGCTGAGAGCAGGTTTAGTTATGGCGTGTCGTATCAGTGAGCTCGTGCTCGCTTGCCGCGACCCCGAGGTGCTGGCGCGGTTCTGGTGCGAGGTCCTGGACTTCGTCGTGCTCGATCGCGAGGACGACGGCTCGGTGGAGATCGGGCCGCGCGAAGGCTTCGGCGGTCCGCAGCCGACGATCATCCTCAGTCGTAGCGATGAGCCGGAGAGGGGGAAATCCCGGCTGCACATCGACGTCAATGCCACCGACCGCGATCAGGACGCCGAGCTCGAACGCCTTCTGAAGCTCGGTGCCCGCCCGGCCGACATCGGCCAGACAGGGCAGGAGCCGTGGCACGTCCTGGCCGACCCGGAAGGCAATGAGTTCTGCCTGCTCAAGGCCCGCCTCGACCCGCTTTGATGCGCATCGGTCACGCCTCGACATCAGGTACCTAGGGTCTGCCTAGAAGTCCGGTGTGACGGGGGTATGGCGATCGGTCATCCTTTGTGCCTCATCCAAACGCCGGCGCCGACGACCGCGCCGCCCGCCAGTTGCAAGGGCGTCACGCTGCTCGAGCGAACGTCGCTGCGTATCGCGCCCGGCACAAGGCGAAATCTTCGTAGTACTGACAGTACTTCGGCTACTCAGGTGAGGTCGATCGAGCCTGAGTCGTGGCGAGTTCGAACACCCGACGTAAGGGCAGTCCCGTTTTCTGTGCCACCCGCACCGCGTCCTCGTATTCGGGGGATGCCGTGACGAGCTCGCCGCCGCGCCGCCCGAGTTTCACGCGCAGCGGTTCGCCTTGCACCTCTATCTCGACCCACTCGCGTTGCAGTTCGTCCTTCGCCACCCGCTGCGATCTCGCGCCAAGGGTGGTCGTTTCTCGGTAGAGCACATCCAGCACGCGCTCCTTCTGCTCCGGTGCGACCAGGATGGACAGCGTCACCGCCGGACGCCCCTTCTTCATGAGGATCGGCGTCGACCATGCGTCGGAGGCTCCGGCGCGAAGCAGCGAGTCGATGCAATACGGGATCAGCTCCCCGCTCATGTCGTCGATGTTGGTTTCGATCAGCCACGCCTCATCGGCAGGGGAGGCGCTGGATTCCGTCCCGACCACCACTCGCACCACGTTCGGCCGGTCGAGATCGCGCTCGCCGGCGCCGTATCCGATCGACTCCAGCTTCAGTGGCGGCATCGCGCCGAACGAGTCGGAGGCCGCGGCGAGGATGGCGGCCCCCGTGGGAGTGACCAGCTCTTGATCCCCGTGCTCTTCCAACTCGACCCCGCGAAGGATCTCCAGCACCGCGGGGGCGGGCACGGGAAGGAGGCCGTGTGCAGCCGTCACCCAGCCTCTGCCGGTGACGAGAGCTGAGGCCACGACGGTGCTCGGTGCGAGATGCTCTATGGCCGCCGCGCAACCGACGATGTCGATCAGCGCGTCGACCCCTCCGACCTCGTGGAAATGAACCTCCTGCGGGTCCGAGCCGTGAACCTTGGCCTCTGCTTGCGCGAGAACCTCGAAGGTCCTCAAGGCTCGGCTGCGCACCCCTTCCTCGAGCGGAGCGTCTTCCAGGAGCGTCTTGATCTCGCGGTAGTTCCTGCTGGTGAGGTCCTGCGTCGCCACCTTCACGCGCGTCGCGGCGATGCCGTGCTTCACCACTCGATCGACCTGCAGTTCCCACTCCGGCAGGCCGAGCGTTTGGAGCGAGCCGCGGACCGTGTCCTCCGGTACGCCTGCATCGATCAACGCACCCAGCAGCATGTCGCCGGCCGCGCCCGAGAAGCAGTCGAAGTAGAGGATCGTCACGGGTTGATGGTCCTCAGCACCCGCAGCGCGAACATCGCCGCGCCGAAACCGTTGTCGATGTTCATCACGGCGACGCCTGCGGCGCAGGAGTTGAGCATCGCCAGAAGCGCGGCCAACCCGTCGAAGGATGCGCCGTAACCGACGCTTGTCGGTACGGCGACGACGGGGGCGGCGGCGATCCCGCCGACGAGGCTCGCCAGCGCTCCCTCCATCCCGGCGATGACGATCAGCACGTCCGCAGCGCGCAGACGATCTTGTACCGCGAGCAACCGGTGCAGGCCGGCGACGCCGACGTCGCCGATCCGCTCGACCTCGGCCCCCGCAGATTCGGCGGTGACCGCGGCCTCTTCTGCGACGTGGCGATCGGAGGTTCCGGCGAACAGGACCGCCACACGCCCCAGCCGGACCCGCGCCTCGGTCCGGAACACCACGACACGTGCCTCCTCGTGATACCGCGCCGAAGGGAAGCGGTCGCTCAGATGCTCTGCCATCTCGGGCCGGACCCGCGTCGCGATCACAGCCCCCGCGTTCTTTTCGAGCAGAACAGCCGCGATCTGCGCGACCTGCTCGGGCGTCTTACCTTCTGCGTAGATGGCCTCGGGCATGCCCTGGCGGAGCTCGCGATGGGTGTCCACGCGAGCAACGCCTATGTCTTCCACCGGCAACGCCGACAGCGCGCGCACCGCCTCGTCGAGGCTTGTCGTACCGGCTTCTATGCCTCTGAGCAGGAGTTTCACCTCATCTGGGCGCATGTGGCGAGTGTAGGATGAGCCACCGTGCCGGACCTCACCGCAGATCAAACGACCGTGGCTCTCGCGGTCGTGGCGGGACTGGCGATCCTGGCTTTTCTCGCCGCGATCGGCTCGACCGTCCGTCTGCGAAAACTTCGCAAGGAATACATGATCCTGCGCGGCGACAAGGGGGAGCGTGACATCCTCGGCGCCGTCGCCGGCGCGATGCAGAGGGTGGATGCGACCGAGCAGCGGGTGGACTCGGTGATCCAGGCCCAGCAGGCGCAGGCGGGCGTGCTGCGCACCGCCCTGCAGAGGTTCCACATGGTGCGCTACGACGCTTTCGACGACATGGGCGGCCGGATGTCGTTCTCCGCTGCTCTCCTAGACGACCACGGCGACGGGATCGTCCTGACCTCGATCAACGGGAGGAGCGAGACCCGCACCTACGCTAAGGAGATCTTCAATCTGCGATCCGAGCACAACCTGTCTGACGAAGAGCGTGAGGCGATCGCCGGGGCCGTCGCCGCGCGCGCTCGGGGAGACGCCCGCGCCACTGCGTCGCGACAGTAGATAGATGATCGACCTTCGGCTTCTGCGGGACGCGCCCGATGCCGTGCGGGCGGCTTACGCCCGCCGCGGTGGAGTGGACGGACTCGACCACGTCATCGAGCTCGACCTCCGTCACCGGGATCTGTTGCGTCAGGTTGAGGACCTTCGCGCGGAGCAGAACCGTGCCTCGAAGGCGATCGGAGCCGCGCCGCGGGATGAACGCTCGGCCGCGATCGCGCACGCGAAAGAGCTTTCCGATCGCCTGAAGGGGCTCGAGCCGGAGCTCGAGCAGCTAGACGCCTCGCTCGCGGAAGCCGCCGTCCACCTCCCGAACTTCCCGCACGACAGCGTGCCCGAAGGTCTCACCGAAGAAGACAACGTCGTCGAACGAGAAGAGGGCGAGAAGCGGGACTTCGACTTCGAACCGAAGGACCATGTGGAGCTTGGCGAGGCGCTGGGAATCTTCGATTCGGAACGGGCGGTAAAGACATCCGGTAGCAGGTTCGTCTACCTGACAGGTCAGGGGGTGATCCTCGAGCTCGCATTGGTGCGGTTCGCTGTGGACCGTCTGCTGGAGCGGGGTTTCACACCCGTGGTCACTCCTGTGCTGGTGCGCGAGCGCGCGATGTACGGGACGGGGTTCTTACCCGCTGACGAGCACGAGTACTACCGAGTCGAACGGGATGAGCTCTATCTAGCTGGCACGTCGGAGGTCGCGCTGGCCGCCATGCACTCCGACGAGATCCTCTCGGAAGGGCAGCTCCCTCGTCGTTACGCCGGGTTCTCTTCCTGTTTCCGCCGCGAGGCCGGCAGCTACGGCAAGGACACGAGAGGTCTCGTGCGCGTACATCAGTTCGACAAGGTCGAGCAGTTCTCGTTCGCGCATCCCGATGCCTCGTGGGACGAGTACGCGGTCATCCGCAGCAATCAGGAGCAGATCCTGCAGGCACTAGAGATCCCATACCGAGTCTTGGTGATGTGCGGCGGAGACCTGGGTTCCTCCGCCGCGAAGAAGGTGGACCACGAGGCGTGGCTCCCGGGCGCCCGTCGCTACATGGAGGTGACCTCCGCGACGAACGCCACCGACTACCAGGCGCGGCGTTTGCAGATCCGCTTCAAGCAGCGGGGCAACAAAGGCTTGGTCCACACCCTCAACGGAACGGCCTGCGCGGTCGGGCGCACCATCGTTGCGCTGCTAGAGAACCACCAACAGGCCGACGGATCTGTTCGCATCCCGGAGGCACTGCGCCCGTACACCGGCTTCGACTCGATCGGCCCCGCTTAATCTCCTTTTTTCTCATCGTCTAAGACTTCTCAGAGTGCACTCGGCGGCACCGAGTTTCTGTCATAGGGATAGCTACGATGTGTATCTTCGTCGAATCCATTCAAACTCAAGCGGCTATGTCGTGAAACGAACCCGTCCGAATGCGTATGACTGGTTGTATGTACTGAACAACAATGGTGAGGAGTTTCTCGTGCGGGAGTGTCTACACTCGCGTAGGTCGTGGAATCTCGACAAGCGATTCCTTTTGACTGTGGGCATGATGGAGGGGTGACCGAGAGGCCGAAGGTGGCAGTCTTGAAAACTGTTGGGGTAACCCCCCCGTGGGTTCGAATCCCACCCCCTCCGCCGAGAGATTCGCTTCAGCCGACGTCAACCGCCAGGCGAACAATTGAAACCCGTTGTCGAAAGGACTTGCGGGTTCGAGCCCCCCGGCCTCCGCTGTGTCTGACCTGCACATTCGCGACTCTTCGCTAGTTCACGAAGTGCGCGACCTTCGGGTTGGCTTTCCAGGTGGCCGGGACGCCAGACCTCGAGCCGGGCGCGCGAAGATTGCAGCTGTGGGTGAAGTGACGCCATCGAAGTTCGCTGGCCTTAGCGGTGTTGGAGCGTCGCTTCTGTTCGCAATCGGCAACGCGATCTGGGGGATTGGTATGCCGGAAGATGGGACGGCCGTAACCGAGATCCTCCACTTCTACGAAGAGCGCGCGGACCGTATCGCTGTCGGTGGGTCGATCAGCCTGGTCTCAATCGCGATGTTCGTGGTGTTCGCGGCCGCGCTCAGACAAGCAGTCGTCGAGAGCGGAGGCGCCGACTACCTGGCGACAGCAGCGTTTGGGGGCGCTCTGCTTGCTATGGCCGCCGGACTAGGTGCCGAGTCGATCAACCTAGTGGCCGCCTTGCGGGCGGGCGAAGGTGAACTCACCAGACCGCTTGCTCAATCGCTGTTTGAGGTATCACAGATCCTGGGGTCCGCGGCCGGGGGCGTGGGACTTGGAGTATTCGGGCTTGCGATCGGCTGGGCGAGTCTTCAGTCGAACGCATTGCTGCCCCGCTGGGTGGGGATCACGGTGGCGGCAGTTGGGGTCGTTCTCCTTACCCCGTTGGCTCACGTGAACGTGCTGTCTGGCGGCGCAATGGTCTTACTCGGTTTACTGATTGGCGGAGCCCTACTGCGCGGCGCGAAAGCCAGAGTTCAAGGCTGATAGTGCTCGAGAGGGTTCACCCCGTCCTCCGCTGAAAGCACCGCTGACGCCGAGCAGCCGCGCGAATAAGCCCTCCATGGAGGTTGTTACCGAAGCACCGTCGAAGCACACTGGTGGCGTCCCCGCGGAGCCTCCGCGGATCGTTCGAAAGGCGGTGCAGGATGTCGACGGTAACCGCAGATCAGGAACTGAAGACTCGCCACAAGGCGATGTGGGGCTCCGGCGACTACGCGTCGATGGTGGAGACGTTCCTGCTGCCGCTCGGCCCTCGGCTCGTCGAGGCATGCGATCTCCGTCCTGGGCAGCGGGTCCTGGACGTAGCCGCCGGCACCGGCAACGCGTCTCTCCACGCAGCGGAGCGGGGCGCGGAGGTTGTCGCCAGCGACCTGACGCCGAGCCTGCTCGAGGCCGGGCGCGCCCGAGCAGAGGCCCTAGGCCTCGAACTTGAATGGATCGAGGCGGACGCAGAGGACCTACCGTTCCCCGACGAGGACTTCGACGTGGTGATGTCCTGTATCGGCGCGATGTTCGCCCCGCACCACCAGAAGGCGGCCGACGAGCTGGTGCGCGTGTGCAAGCGCGGCGACACCATCGGGCTGCTTAGCTGGACGCCCGAGGGGATGCTGGGAGCGCTCTTCCGCACGATGGGGCCATACGCTCCGCCGCCTCCGTCCGGCGCGCAACCTCCGCCGCTGTGGGGATCCGAGGATCACATCCGACAGCTGTTTGGGGATCGCGTCGAGTTCACCACTCTGGAGCGCGACGTCCTCGAGATCACCGCGTTCAAGCACCCGCTCGACTACCGCGAACACTTCAAGGAGCGTTACGGTCCGACGATCGCGACGTTCAAGAACGCGCGCGCGAACGGGCGCGAGGAAGAGCTGGACCAGGCGATGGCCGCCTTCTGTCACGAGTGGAACCGCGGGAGCGAAGACGAAGCGCGCTTTGAGAAGGAGTACTTGCTCGCCATAGGCACGAGGAAGTGATGCGTTCCTTATGAGCGACCTGCCATTCTGCTAGAAGCTGTTTGCTGGCCTGCCGGGGGGCCAGCGTCGCGCTAGCAACGACGTCGGCTACCCCTGCATCAGCAGCAGTCAGTGTCGCCGCAAGGGCACTCCGGACCGCAGTCGCACGGGAGCTCGCTCATCTCCACCTCCTTCCTACTTGGAACCAGACCCGCCGCAGTCGCCACATGGGCAACCACAGCACGGACAACCTCCGTCAGCCAACCTGTTCACCTCCTCGCTTGATGAAGGTGACCTCACATGGCCACAGCTCGCTTTCGTCCGTTGCGGGACATTCGAGGTTCGCCATCTCCGCCAGCTCGCCGCGCACCGCAGCGAGACGCGTCAGCTCCGCGTCGATCTCCGAGATCCGCCGCTCGACGATCGTGCGCGTGTGCCCACAGGGACACGCACCCTTGTCCTGGATCTCGAGCAGCTCTTTGATCTCCGCGAGCTTGAGCCCCATGGCCTGCGCGCCCTTGATGAATGCGATCCGCCGCGGCGTCGTCTCCTCGTACTCCCGATATCCCGAGGGCGACCGGGCGGGCGAGGGCAGCAGGCCCTCGCGTTCGTAGAAACGCACGGCGTCCGGCGACACCCCTGCTTCGCTGGCGACTTCCGAGACCTTCATGGGCATGCCGTGAAGGTAAACCTTGGAGTGCACTCCAAAGTCAAGCGACCGTTCGAAGATGCGACTGCTCCACCGCCGCAGCGTTCAGCCGCGGCGATCAGGTACGTGATGGCGTAGCCGGAGCTGAGAGGCACGCGAGGAGGGGGGCCCGTCCCCCCTTCTCGCCGCTCTAAGTCAGATGGTCGGGGTGCCCCCGGGGTCGCGACCTTCGATCGCGTCGCCCGTGCCGCCGATGCCGGCGTTGCCGGTGATCAAGGGGTCTCCGGTGATGGGCGGGCCGGAGTTCGGCAGCTCGGACGTCGCGCCGGCCCATCCGCCTTGTTCTCCTTGCTGGCCCTGCTGCCCGGAACCTTCGGACGAAGACGAGTGACGCTGTTGCTCCGATCCTTCAGACGACCCGGCGAAGCTCGAGACCCTTTCCTGAGCGCTCGAGGCGAGCTCCTGTCCCTGCTCCTGTGCGGTTCCTCGTAGATCCTCGGCTCCGCGCTGCGCTGCCTCCTGCGCGGCGCTCGCCGTCTCTTGAGCCACCTGACGCGCGGTCTCGGCCGCTTCTTGAGCTACCTGCTTGCCGCGATCGACCGCTTCTTGGCTGGTCTGTCGAGCCTGGTCGACCACCTGATCCGCTACCGGGCCGATCGTGCGCCTCTCTATCCGGGTGGCGGGCACCATCAGCCCGGCGAGGAACCCAAGAGCGACGGAGCCGACCGCCAGCCCCAGCGGGTTCTCCTGAGCGAGGCCCGCCGTCCGCTGGGCGCCCTGCCGGAGCTCCTGCGCCGTCGGCGTCGCTTCCCGCACCGTCCCGGCTACCGAACGCCCGGTCTCCGCCACGGATTGACCGGCGCTGCTGACGCTCTCGGCAACGCTGCTTCCGACGTTGCTTGCGGACTCGGAGATCGTGCTTCCGACGCCGCTGACCGATCCAGAGATGCTGTCGCCCGCGTTGCTCATAGAACCTCCTACGGATTCCTTGGTTCCCACGATGGCTCCCACGAAGCGGTCCTTCGCGCCGACCACCGACTGCACGACGCTGTCCTTCTTCTCTGCAACGGATTCCCGCGCGCGAGCCGGCACGTCCGCCTTGTAGCCGATGGCCTCCACCGTCTCCCCCATCCGGGAGCGCGTCTCTTCTATGTCCTGGCGGATCTCGTCGGGTTCTTTGCCCACTCGATGTCCTCCTTCACGGTTTCGACTGTTTGAGGTGCCGGCGGCGTGGCCTCTTTGACCTTGTCTCGCCCACGGAGTGCTAGTACTCCAGCCCCGGCGGCGTAAACGAGAGTCACGATCAGTGCCGCGAGCCATGCCGGCATGAACGTGTTCAGTACGAGGATCAAGAATGCGGTGAACGCGCCGAGCGCGAGCAGCGCCATGATCCCCCCGGCACCGACCAGGCCGACACCGACGCCGGCCTTCTTGCCTGTCGTCGTGATCTCGGCTTTCGCTAGCTCGAGCTCTTGGCGAACGAGTGTCGCTGTCTCCTCCGACAGCTGCTTCAGCAACTCTCCGAGAGGACGATCACGCAGGTCATCACCCGCAGGCTGTTGCACCATCACAGGTCCTCTGCAACCGGTGAATCAGAGAAGCCCGAAACCAGTCGCGGCGGCGGAACCGTCGCTCCCGTCGCCTGCAACTGTGACCGTAGTTGCTGGGACGAACGAGTGCTCACATAGCGGGAGTCGTACCTCATCGCGCTGGACGACTTGAGGAAGCGGGATGCCGCGAATCCCAGGAAGACCCCTCCGGCGATCACCACCCACGGGTTCCGCCGCGCGGCTTCCTCCACGTCCTGCAACAACCGGTCGGCGTCGCTGGTGCGCAGGTATCCCGCTACTTGCTCCCCCCGCTCCGCGACCTGCTCGGCGATCTTCGCCGGCGTCTCCTGACCTTGCTCGCGCAACTGTCCGGCGATGGTCCGAAGGTCCTGCGCGGTGGAGTGGACCTGTTGTCCCGCACGACTGGAGCGTTGCTCCAGCTGCGTGCGAACGAGGTTCCGCCCCTCCTCTTTGACCTGCACTGCACGTTCCCGCGCCTCGTCGGCCACCTGCTGGACCTTTTCCTGCGCTTGACCTGTCACTCCTCCGAGTCCCTGGTCCTCATCGACCCAATTAGCCACTTGATCTCCTCTCGCCATGCCGACTGCTACGAGGAGTACCCGGCTGACTGAGCAGGAAACCGTTCCCGGGCTGGCATGCTCGGCGCGATGACGCGCACGCGCCACCTGGTCCCGCTCCGGGACACCTTCCGGTACTGGGCACGCCTCGGGTTCATCAACTTCGGCGGTCCCGCCGGGCAGATCGCGATCATGCACGACGAGCTGGTCGACCGGAAGCGGTGGATCAGCAACGAGAGGTTCCTCCACGCGCTGAACTACTGCATGCTCTTGCCGGGCCCGGAGGCACAACAGCTCGCGATCTACGTCGGGTACCTGCTGAACGGTCCCGTCGGCGGCCTGGTCGCTGGGATCTTCTTCGTACTGCCGGCGTTCTTCCTGATCCTGGTTCTCTCGTGGGTGTACGCGGTGCACGGCGACATCGGGTGGGTGGCCGCGATCTTCTACGGGCTCCAGGCCGCAGTCATCGCGATCGTAGCGTCGGCGCTGATCCGCGTCGGGTCGAAGACGTTGAAGAACCCGAAGATGGTTGCGGTTGCGGCAGCCGCGTTCGCCGCGATCTTCTTCTTCGGGGTCCCGTTCCCGCTGATCATCATCGCCGCGGCCGTTGTCGGTGTGGTGGGACAGCGTCTGCACCCTGGCTGGTTTCCGGCCCCCGTTCCTCATGGAGATCCAGGTTCGGATGACGACGTCGTGCTGGGGGACGAAGTCGCGGACGAGCCTCGCCCGACCCCGGGCCGAACGGCGCGGGTCCTGGCCGTGGGTCTCGCGGTGTGGTGGGTCCCGCTGCTGACGGTGATCGCGGTCCGCGGCCCCCAAGACACCTTGAGTAAGGCGGCGCTGTTCTTCAGCCAGGCCGCGTTGGTCACGTTCGGTGGTGCCTACGCGGTGCTCGCGTACATCGATCAAGCCGCGGTGCACACGTTCGGGTGGCTGGAGCCCGGCCAGATGGTCACGGGGTTGGGGCTCGCCGAGTCGACTCCTGGGCCGCTCATCATGGTCACGGAGTTCGTCGGCTTCCTAGGCGCCTATCGCTTCCCGGGAGGACTCGACCCGGTGGTCGCGGGGACCCTCGGCGCGGTCGTGGCGGTGTGGGCGACGTTTGCCCCCTGTTTCCTGTGGATCTTCCTGGGTGCACCGTTCATCGAGCGGCTGCGGGGGAACGCGGCCTTGAACGCTGCCCTCTCGGGGATCACTGCGGCGGTGGTCGGCGTGATCTTGAACCTCGCGGTGACGTTCGCGCTGGCCGCGCTGTTCGGTTCCGTCTCGACCGCCCGCGTCGGAAACGCGAGGTTTCCGGTCCCGGATCTGGCTTCGGTCGATCCCTTTGCCGTGCTCCTCGCCGCCGCGGGGTTCTTCGCCCTATGGCGGTTTCGGGTGAACGTGCTGTGGGTGGTGGTCACGAGCGCGGTGGCCGGTCTGCTCTACCGGGCCCTGTGAGGGATCAGTCCGGCCCAAGCAGCAGCTCGCGTAGCTCGACGAGACTCGGAACCGTCACGTCCGGCGCAGGTCTCTCTGCGGCGGCCGCGGTCTCGTCGGTGACGCCGCTCAACACGAGAACCGTCGTCCACCCCATCGCTCGGCCCCCGGCGAGGTCGGTCGCCGGCTGATCGCCGACCACACCGATCCGGGCGCGGCCGTTCAACCTTCTCTCGATCGCCTGCATCATCGGGCGGTAGGGCTTGCCCATCACCTCCGCGCTACGACCCGATGCGGTCTCGACCGCCGCCACGGTCGCTCCGGCGCCGGGCCACAGCCCGTCGGGCGCGGGAAAGGTGCTGTCGTCGTTCGTCGCGAGGAATCTGGCGCCGCCGCGGACCGCGAAGGCAGCCGTTCTGATGTCGTCGTAGGTCATCTCGGATGTGCCCGAGACGACGACGACATCGGCGCGCCGGGCGTCGATGCCCTCCAAGAACGTCATCCCGATCGCGTGCAGGCTGGCCTTGATCCCGTCACCGCCGATCACGAAGACGCTGTGCCCGCCCCACCCGCGCCGCTCGATCTCCTCGGTCGTAACCACCGCCGAGGTCACCAGCTCCTCCGGCGTCGCCTCCACGCCGAACCGCGCGAGCCGCTCGACGTATTGCTCCGGAGTCTTCGTGGCGTTGTTCGTCGCGAGCACAACTCTGATCCCACCTGCTCGAAGCGAGGAGATGGTTTCAGCCGCGCCCGGCACCGGCTCCGCCCCGCGGTAGAGAACCCCGTCGAGGTCGCATACGAGCGCGTCGAGCTGAAGCCTCTGGTGCGACATCACCACTTCCTACTCCCTCCGGTCCACCACGCTTAGAAGAGCGTGGCGTTGCAGTGGCACGATTGCGCGGTGACTCACGCTAGAGCCGGCCACGATCACGACCTGCGAGGCGCCCAGTCGAAGGCGCTATGGATCGCGCTGACCGCGAACGCGACCTTCATGATCGTGGAGTTCGTCTCCGGGGTGGTCCTGGGCTCCCTCGCGCTGGTTGCCGACGCCGGGCACATGCTCTCGGACGTCGGTGCTTTGGCCGTGGCGCTGGTGGCACACAAGCTGCTGGTGCGGCCGCCGTCGCAGCGTCACACCTACGGGCTGCAACGCGCAGAGGTGGTCGGTGCGCAGCTCAACGCGGTGGTGCTCCTGGGTCTCGCCCTGTGGCTCTTCGTCGAGGCGATCCAACGATTGCAGGACCCACGAGACGTTTCCGGTCCGGGACTCGCGCTCGTCGCGGTCGGTGGCCTCCTCGTCAACCTGGGGAGCTTCGCCTTGTTGCGACGGGCACAAGGGTCCAGCCTCAACATGAGAGGCGCGGTGCTGCACATGGCATTGGACGCTGCCGGGTCCGTGGCTGCGCTCGCGGCCGGCATCGGAATCGTGCTGTGGGACGCAGGGTGGCTCGACCCTGCCGCCACCGTTGTCATCGTTGCGCTTTTGGTGTGGTCGGGGGCGCGCCTGTTGACCGACGCCACGCACGTTTTGCTCGAGGGTGTCCCGAGAGGCTTGGACGTCGGTGCGGTCGAGGCCGCCCTCGCATCGGATGTTGCAGTGGATTCCGTGCATCACCTCCACATCTGGAACCTCGCGTCGGACGTCCCAGCGCTATCCGCTCACATCGTCGTGGGCAGCGAGAAGACTCTGCATGAGGCACAGCTGCATTCCGACCGGCTGAAGTCGATGCTCGGCGAGCGCTTCGGGATCGAACACGCCACGTTGGAGCTCGAATGTCATTCCTGCGCGACGCAAACGTAGCGCGGCCTCTCTTCTATCCCGGCTCGCTTTTCGACAAAACGTGCGTTTAACGCACGTTTTTGCGCGTAGGCGCTCGATTCAGGTGGTTCTGGGTAGGTAGCAGCGATGACCCCTCCCCAGACCGCCGCGGCTCTCATCCCGCAGCGGCCCACGCTGCCCAAGCTGCAGGACGCCGCGGCCGGATGTACGGCGTGCGAGCTCTACAAGAGCGGCACGCAGACCGTCTTCGGCGACGGTCCCCGAGATGCCGAGATCATGCTGGTTGGTGAGCAACCAGGTGATAAGGAAGACCTCGCGGGCGAGCCGTTCGTAGGACCCGCGGGCCAATTGCTTGACCGAGCACTTGCGGCGGCCGAGATCGACCGGACGCAGGTCTACGTCACGAACGTCGTCAAGCACTTCAAGTGGGAGGCGCGGGGGAAGCGCCGGATCCACAAGAAGCCGAACATGGCGGAGATCACCGCATGCAGGCCGTGGCTCGAGGCGGAGCTCTCGGTCGTCAAGCCGCGGGCGCTCGTGTGTCTCGGCGCGACTGCCGCGCAAGCCCTTCTCGGCAAGGACTTCCGCGTTTCTACGCAGCGAGGGCAACCGGTTCAGTCGGACTGGGCGGAGCTGGTCACCGCAACGATCCACCCCTCTTCGATCCTTCGCGGGCCCTCCGAGGAACGCGAGAAGGCGTTTGCAGCCTTTGCCGACGACCTCGCTAGGGTGGCCCGACAACTACGAGCTTAGGGAGTGGCATGTCGAACGATCCGGTCATAGTGCAGCAACAAGACGTCATCCAGCACTCGGGCGCGGAGCCACCGCCTCCACGCGAGGACGGGCCGAGCGGACGCGAGGCGGTCGAGCACCCCGCCAAGGTGATGCGGATCGCGACGATGGTGCGTCAGCTGCTCGACGAGGTGCGGCAGGCATCGCTGGATGAAGCGAGCCGCGCCCGGCTGCGAGACGTTTACGAGACGTCGGTGCGAGAGCTTGGTGAGGTGCTTTCTCCCGACCTGAAGGACGAGCTCGGTCGTCTGAGCTTGCCCTTCGAAGTAGAGGCTCCCACCGATGCCGAGCTGCGCGTAGCTCACGCGCAGCTGGTCGGATGGCTCGAGGGCCTGTTCCACGGGATCCAGGCGATGTTGTTCGCGCAACAAGCGGAGAGTCGCGCTCGCTTCGAGGAGATGCGCCGTCACAGCCTGCCCGCGCCCGAAGACGTCTCGCCCCCGCACGGAGCGGGGCAGTATCTCTGATGGAGTGACAGCTAGTTGCTGGGGACGATCCTCTGGATCGATGACGGCGTCAGGAAGTAGAGCCATCCTCCCGGCCCCTTCGACACATCCACGATCGAGTCGGTGCTGTGGATGATGCGGTCGTCGCGCACCCGGGTGCCGCGCGCGTTCATAACGAAGCGGTGGAGGTTGCCTTCGAAGTCGCCCATGTAGAGGCTGCCGGATAGCGCTCCCATCCGGCCCCGGTACCACCACGGGTCCGTCGGGACGATCGGCGGTGTCCACCGCTTCAGCGGCCCTTTCGGGTTGTCCCCGACGCCGGCGGTGCCGCAGTACCCGCCGGACTCGTAGTTCTCACCCCAGCCGTAGTTGCGCCCCTTCTTGATCAGGTTCAGCTCGTCGTCGCAACCGGGCCCGTTCTCGGTCTCGTAGAGCTTGGACGTCCCGGGCTTGTGCGCGAGGCCGAACGGGTTGCGATGTCCGTAGCTCCACACCGGGTTCCGGTTCCCCGGGATCGAGAACGGGTTCGTGGCGGGAACGCTGCCATCGGCGTTGTAGCGCAGGATCTTTCCGAGCCGGTTGGTCTTGCTCTGCGCGGCTCCGGCGTTGTGGTTCTCGCCCGTCGAGATGAAGAGCTTCCCGCCGACGAACTCGAGCTGACCGCCGTTGTGATAGCCGGACGAGGCCGGAACGTTGGCCATGATCCTCTTCGCCCTACCGCACCGGTTGCGTTTAACGGTGTAGCGCGTCACGCGCATCTCTTCCGGCGACGCGTTCGTGTACATGACGTAGAGCCACTTCGTTCTCTGGAACCGGGGATGGAGCGTGATCCCGAGCGCGCCTTGCTCGCCGTCGCTGGCCACCGGGATGTCGACGCAGGCGCGCCCGAGCAAGCGCCGCCCGACCATCACGCGCACTTTGCCGGTGTTCTTCTCGGTGAAGAAGATCTTCTTCGTCCCCGCCACCCACGCCATGTCGACGGGGAACGAAAGCCCCCCCTGATACATCTGCACCTTGGTGCCGGGAGGCAGCGCCACCGCCGGCGCAGCCGGAACCACCACCCCAAGAGCGGCAACAAACACACCCAAAGAAGCCACAAACGCAAGAGCTCGAGTCATGAAGAAAGTCTCCCACCCGCGGACGCCTGCCGACGCCCTACGGG
>JALYHL010000002.1:248978-369832 GCA_030776625.1 Actinomycetota bacterium
CGGCCACACCACGCTGCGGAGCCGCAATATGGGTTTTGACCAACCGGAGCGAAAGAAATGCGTGCCGTCGGATCAGCTCTGGAGCAGGGGGCGGCGTCCGTCGTCCCCGTGCGGCGCATCATCCCGAGCCGAAGGCGAGGCATGCCGCGCCGGTAGGGGATGCGGCGGCGCCTCCTGCGGGCGGACAGAGCAGATGGCATCATTCTGAGCGGAGGTGTGCCCGAGCGGCCGAAGGGAGCGCACTGCTAATGCGTTAAGGGGCTCACGCTCCTTCCGGGGTTCAAATCCCCGCGCCTCCGCCAACTGTCATCGTTGGATTCCGCCCAGCAGGTAACCTGTGGGCCATGCGCCCGTAGCTCAGTGGATTAGAGCGTCCGGCTACGGACCGGAAGGTCGGGGGTTCGAATCCCTCCGGGCGTACGGGGGCCCGCTTCGACGAACGCCTGGAGGTTCAGAAGTGCCGCTCCGACGCATCGCCGAGCAACGCGAGCGCTTGATCCTCGGCAAGGCCGATCGCTACCTGGACGACGACGAGCGGGTCTTGCGCTGGGCCCGGGCTTCACAGGTCGATGGCCGCCGCGAAGGCTTCGCGTACATCACGCCTCGGCGATTCATCGTCCACTGGACGGGCCGCCAGGATGGCGTGCCCGGTGACTTCCGGTGGGAAGACATCACCAGTTGGGGCGTGTCTTCCGACCCTGAGCTCGGGCCGACCCTCGCGGTGGAGACGGCAGATGAGCATTGCTTCGTCAGGCTGCGGGTGACAACGGCAGCGATGGCCGACGACGTGGCGGCCTTTCTGAAGGAATTCGCCGAGCACGCTCCACGACCTCACGAGGAGGTTTCGGCCCCCGGGCACCTCGGCTCTTTCGAACCCACGTCCGCACCAGAGGTGACGCAGCAGAAGATGACGGTGAGGGATCACACCCGAAGGATCGCCGTCACGCTTGCAGGCGTCGCTTTGATCGTCGGTGCGATCGCGATCATCCCGCTACCGGGACCGTTCTCGTTCGTGGTGACCATCGCCGGGCTCGCGATCTTGGCGCGTGAGTATGACTGGGCACGGGACGCGCTGGATTGGACCAAACAGCGGTACAACGCAGTCGCCGGGAAGATAAAGGCGCGCCGCCAGTCGGCGTGATGGATGACGAGCATTTCATGCGCCTCGCACTCGACGAAGCGGAGGCGGCGCTGCAGCATGAAGACGTCCCCGTAGGCGCCGTCGTCGTTCGCGACGGCGAGGTCATCGCATCGGCTCGCAACGAGCGTGAGCTACGCGGCGACCCCACTGCGCATGCAGAGGTACTGGCGTTACGTGCGGCAGCCGAGGAGGTCGGGTCCTGGCGTCTCAGCGGCACCACCGTCTACGTCACGCTGGAGCCGTGCCCGATGTGCGCGGGCGCGCTCGTCCTCGCGCGTGTCGATCGACTGGTTTACGGCGTCCAAGACGACCGCGCAGGAGCCGCCTACTCGCTCTACAACATCGTTCAGGACCCGCGCCTCAACCACTCGATGCAGGTGACGCCCGACATGCTCTCGGAGCGGTCCTTGCAGCTACTGCAGACCTTCTTCGGAACCCGCCGGCGCTGAGTCTTCCCGGGCCGACGCCGCTTTGCGACAAAACTTGCGTTAAACGCACGTTTTTTACGAAAGCGGCGCCGGCTATTGCGGGTTGACCACCAGCGCGCTCCCGCCGCCGCGGCGCGTCGGTTCGGCCGCCGCCCGGAGCAACCTTCTCGTCAAGTACTCGATGCCGGTCGCGGCTCCGATCTCGGGGATGCTGGTGAACTCGTGACCTCGGGCTCTCAGCGCTTCGGCCTCGGGCGAATCGAGGAACGCCGGTTCCGCCAGCGTCGTGGGCGTGTTGCGTTGCGACAGCCGCACCTCCGCGATCGCCTCCGGCAGGGTCATGCCGAGGTCGAGGCGGTTGATGAGTATCTGCAGGACCGTGGTGATGATCGTCGATCCGCCCGGCGAGCCGACCGCCAGCAGCGGCCTGCCGTTCTGCAGCACGATCGTGGGGCTCATCGAGCTGCGCGGGCGCTTGCCGCCCTGGACGCGGTTCGGGTGCGTCGTCGAGCCGTAGTCGAAGTCGGTGAGCTCGTTGTTCAGTAGGAAGCCCGTTCCCGGCACGACGATGCCGTTGCCGCCGATGGACTCGATCGTGAACGTGTACGAGACGACGTTGCCGCGGCCGTCGGCGACCGTCAGGTGCGTCGTCGATCCCGAACGCTCCACCGTCACCGCTGCTTCGCCGCGTGAGCTCGACGAGGAACCGTTGTAGGGGTACGGGTCACCGGGCGCGACTGGGCTGGTCGCGGCCTCCTCGGTGATCAGCTCCCGCCGCTCCGCCGCGAATCCCTCAGACAGGAGACCCCGCAGCGGCACCGCGAAGTAGGCGGGGTCCGCCACATACGCGTTGCGGTCGGCGAAGGCGAGGCGCGCCGCCTCCAGCATGTAGTGGAGAACCTGCTCGCGCGGCAGGTTACGGAGGTCGTAGCCCTCGAGGATGTTCAGGGCTTCGCCGATCGTGGAACCGCCGCTCGACGGCGGACCCATGCCAAACACGTCGACGCCGCGGTAGTTGACCCGCGTTGGCTTGCGCTCCAGCGACCTGTACGCCTCTAGGTCGCGCAGCGTCATGACGCCGGGGCGCCAGGTGTGATCCGCTTCGGGCGTAAGCGGCGGCTGCTGTACCGCCTGCACCATCGCGCGCGCTATGCCGCCCTTATAGAAGACGCGCGGCCCCCGCCTCGCGATGCGCTCGTAGGTCCGGGCGAGGTCCTCGTTGCGGAAGACCGTCCCCACGTCTGGAGGCGTCCCATCCGGGTCCAGGAAAACCGAGCGAGTCGTCGAGATGTCGTCGAAGTACGGCACGTTCCCGTTGACCTGGTCGAAGAAGACCTGGTCGACGACGAAACCTTCGCGCGCCCTCCGGATCGCGGGCCGCAGCAGTTTCGAAAGAGGTCTCGTCCCGTAGCGGCGCAGCGCCTGCGCCCAGCCGCGCACGGTCCCGGGGACACCCGCGGACAGGCCGCTGAAGCGTGCGTCGTTGAAGGGCAGAGGCTCGCCGTTCTCGAAGAACGACTCCGGATGCATCGCGAACGGTGCTCTCTCGCGGTGGTCGATCGTCGTGACCTTCCCGCTGGCCGCGTTGTAGATGACCATGAAGCCGCCGCCGCCGATCCCCGCCGAGAACGGTTCGGTGACACCGAGCACGGCAGCTGCCGCGACCGTAGCGTCGACCGCGTTGCCGCCACGCTTCAGGATGCGGATCGCGGGCCGCGATGCGAGCAGCTCCACCGTCGCGACCGCGCCGCCTGTTCCCGTCGCGACCGGCTGCTTCTCGGCAGCTCCGACCCCAGGGACGGCCAAGCCGCCGACCGCAGTGACGAGTAGAAGCAGACCTGCCAAAACCGAACGCGATATGCGCCGCATGACCCCCCCTTGCTCCGCGCCGCCCGAAGCGGCTCGCCCACCTGCGACTGTAACTCCGGTCGGCTACCCGGGCGACCCGGAAGTAGGAGGTTGGAGCGGTCGCTCGCGGATCCGTGCTTGCGGATAGCCCTACGGCTAAACCGCCATCGCTATCCCAAAGAAGGTCTTCAGCGGCGCCGGAGCAGCGGTCGCTACGTTCCTATACTCGGTGGCTGCACAGCTTTGGTGGGGTACCGAAGCGGCCATAACGGGCTCGCCTCGAAAGCGAGTGTGGGTGCAAGCCCACCGTGGGTTCAAATCCCACCCCCACCGCCCACGTTTTGAGCGCGCGAATCGTGGCTATACGACCATTCGCGCGCTCAAAATCTCGGCCGATATCCTCTTCGGCGGAGACGTGCGTGAGCGGCCGAAACGGCACGACTGGAAATCGTGTGATCCGAGAGGATCCAAGGGTTCAAATCCCTTCGTCTCCGCCACGGGTACTCTCGTAACCGGCCGTGCTAGGCGGGGGGGTCGGGGTCCCCTACACCGGAAATCCTCGATACGCCGGGCTGATCAACCGTCGGCGGCCGACGAGGGACCGTGCAGCCCTCGGTAAGCAGCGTTGATGGTCGGGTCCCGCGCGACCCGGAGCCGTGAACCCGGTCAGGCCCGGAAGGGAGCAGCCGTAAGCGGTGTACCGGGAGTGCCGCGGGGTAACCGGGCCGGAGCCGGCTGCCGGGGATAGCGGCGGCCGTTCGTCGGTCCACGGCGGGGGCACGGCCGTCACCTTCTCTTAGCGTTTCTCTTCGCGCACCGCGGGGTCTCGTCAGACACCGCATCTAGGATGAGCTCGATGGCGTACCTGTCTCTCTATCGCAAGCACCGGCCCCAGAGCTTCGCCGAGATCCTCGGTCAAGATCACGTCTCCGCGACGCTTTCGAACGCCGTGAACGAGGGGCGTATCGCCCACGCCTACCTCTTCACCGGCCCCCGCGGAACGGGCAAGACCAGCACCGCGAGGATCCTCGCGAAGGCCTTGAACTGCGAGCGCGGTCCCACCTCCGATCCGTGTCAGGTATGCCGCTCCTGCGTCGCGATCACAGAGGGATCGTCGCTCGACGTGTTCGAGATGGACGCGGCCTCTCATTCGGGCGTCGACGACACCCGCGAGATCCTGGCGGGGGTTGCGCTCGGGACCGCCGGCAGCCGCAAGAAGGTCTACGTGATCGACGAGGTCCACATGCTGACGACGCAGTCGTTCAACGCGCTGTTGAAGACGCTGGAGGAGCCGCCGGACCACGTCTTGTTCGTGCTGGCGACGACCGAGTCGCACAAGGTGCTGCCCACGATCGTCTCTCGCACGCAGCGCTTCGACTTCCGCCGCTTGAGCGCCGATGTGCTCGAACAGCATCTCTCCAACGTGGCGAAGCTCGAGAACATCGAGATCGAGCAAGAGGCCCTGGCGCTGATCGCGCGCCACGCGGACGGGAGCGCTCGTGATGCGCTGTCGGCGCTGGACCAGCTCTCCAGCTTCGGCGGCGCGATAACTCTGCTCGATGCCGAAGGCTTGCTGGGCAAGAGGGCCGAGGACGCCTTCATCGAGATCTTCGACGCGATAGCGGCCGCGGACGTAGGGGCCGTGTTCCGGTGTATCCAGTCCTTCGTCGCTGAGGGCAAGGACCTGCGCCAGCTGGCGTTCGACGCGCTCGAGCACACTCGGTCGCTGCTGTTGCTGAAGGCGGCTCCCGATGCGGAGGCTCTCTTGGATGTGGGGGCCGAGGACCGTCCCCGGCTGCTGGCTCAAGCAGACTCCTTGTCGGGAGGCGACCTTCTCCGGACGCTCGATCTTCTGGGCAAGGCGATCATCGAGATGCGAAACGCTCCGAACCACCGTCTCCTGCTGGAGGTCGCGCTGGTGCGGGCCGCGGCCCCCGAGACCGACCCGTCGCCCAACGGCTTGCTCGGGCGGATCGAGCGGCTCGAGCGCCGTATCGGCATCGCCGACCCCGCGTCCCCGGAGCCTGTCGCCCCTGGCCCCGTTGCGGCTCTCGCTCCGGCCGCCGCCGCACCGGCAGCACCTAAGGTCGAGGCGCCGCCTGCTTCGCCTCCTGCGGAACGCCCCGGACGCAGCGACCAGCCACCCCAGTCGAACGCCCCGCAGCAGCAGCCGGGCCAGCCCTCACCAGAGCAGGTCACCGAAGCTCCCGCCGAGGACGCGGTCGGCGCGCAGATTCCAGCCGCGGCGCCGACGCCGCAGCCGTCGCGTCCTGCGGGTGTCGGCGTCGTCGGCTTCGGCCACGTGCGCGACGCGTGGGGGGCGGTCATGAAGGAAAGCAACAAGGTCTCGAAGCGGATCGGGGCCTACTTGCACTCCTCGCGGCCGTTCTCGATGGAGGGCGACGATCTGGTGGTTGAGGTGCAGTCCGGGTTCCACGCTCAGGCGATGAGCGAGCAGAAGAACAAAGAGGTGCTCGCGTCTGCCGTCTACGCGGCCCTCGGGATCAGACCGCAGCTTCGCTTCGTCGAGCGGGGCAAGGACCCCGCCGTGGCGCCGGCAGATCCTGCGGCGGACGGATCCGACGAGATCGAGGACTACGCCGACGCGCAGCCGATCGAGGGCGGTGAACATGATCCGCTGGAGCTCGTGAAGAAGGGGCTCGGCGCAGAGGTCGTGGAAGAGAGGGGAGCCGGATGAGCAAGGACCTTCAGCGCATGATGAAAGAGGCGCAGAAGATGGCCGCGCAGATGCAGAGGGCGCAGGAGAGCCTCGCGGAGACCGAGGTCGAGGGCAGCGCGGGTGGCGGCGCGGTAAAGGTTCGGGCGACGGCCGACGGTCACGTGCTGTCGGTCGAGCTGGACCCGGAGCTTCTGACCGACGTCGAGGAAGACGACGTCGAGATGATCGGCGACACCATCACGGCCGCGGTCAACGACGCTCTGAACAAGGGGCGGGAGGCTCAGGAGCAGGCGATGGGCCCGCTCGCCGGCGGCATGGGGAACCTCGGGATCCCCGGGCTCGGCTAGAGCTCCGACTCGTGTTCGCAGGGCCCATCCAGGACCTCATCGACGAGCTTGCGCGGCTTCCCGGGATCGGCCCGAAGAGCGCACAGCGCGTGGCGGTCTACCTCTTGAAGTCGGCGCCGGCCGAGGCACACCGGTTGGCGCAGTCGATCGTCGAGGCGAAGGACAAGGTCACGTTGTGCCGCGTTTGCTTCAACTTCTCCGATTCGGAGCTCTGCGGGTACTGCAGCGATCCGAGGCGCGACCCCTCCGTCATCTGCGTCGTTCAAGAGGCCCCCGACATCGTCGCGATCGAGCGGACGCGTGAGTACCGCGGGCTGTACCACGTGCTCCAGGGGGCGGTCCATCCGCTGGAGGGTGTGCGGATCGAAGACCTCAGGGTGACCGAGCTGCTCGAGCGGATCCGGGGCCAGGCCTCGTTCGACGGGAACCAGGGCGTGCGTGTGGAAGAGGTCATCCTCGCGACCAACCCGAACGTGGAGGGTGAGGCCACGGCGATGGAGCTGCTACGCCTCTTGGCGCCGCTGCCGGTCCAGGTCACGCGGCTGGCGAGCGGTTTGCCCATCGGCGGAGACCTCGAGTTCGCCGACGAGGTGACGCTGGGGCGGGCGCTGGAGGGCCGGCGCCGCTTGGGGGGCTGAACCCCTTATCAGAAAATCGCGGCCTGTAGGAGGATTTGCGGGTCGAGTGTCTAAGTGTCGTCGCATAGGGTAGTCAGACAGACACACCCAGTTACTTACAGGCGGAAGGTACGCACGGGGATGAGCGAGCGCGAGAGGTACCCGAGCGTCAGGCCGTACCTCGGCCAGTCTCTGGCCGCGACCGCGGCCGTCATCCTGATCCCGGTGTTGGTCGTGCTCGCGCTGATGGCGGTCGCCGACCCGAACGTGCTCGTCGTCGCCGCCGTCGGCGTCCTCACGGCGCTGACGGTGATCGTGATCGGCACCGCCCTGTGGATGCGGCGACCGGACACCGCCTTCATCAGCTTCAGCGACCTCATGATCACGCGCTGGCTGCAGCGCCGGCGCGCCGAGAACCAACTCGTCGAAGGCACGCGCTTGCTCGGCCTCGATCCCGCGGGACAGCCGGTCGACCAGGCCAAGGTGAGCCCCGAGGAGCAGCTGCAGGTCCTGAAGGACCTCACCGCCGCGCTCGAAGCGAAGGACCCGTACACGCATGGACACTCGCAGCGCGTGGAGCGTCATGCCTACCGCACAGCCGCGGCTATGCACCTTTCGGACGCGGACATCGAAGACGTTCGTAAAGCCGCCGCGCTCCACGACGTTGGCAAGATCCGCGTCTCGGATCGCATCCTGCGCAAGGAGGGACCGCTCACCCAGGACGAGCGCAAGATGATCGAGGAGCATGCCGTCGTCGGCGCGTGGATGGTGTCAAGCGTCGGCAACGCCGATGTGATCGCCGCGGTGCGTCATCATCACGAGCACTGGGACGGGAGCGGTTATCCGGATGGCGTAGCGGGAACCGACATCCCGCTTTTCGCCCGGATCATCGCGGTCGCCGACGCCTACGATGCGATCAACTCTACGCGTCCCTACCGCGCCAGCTGTGGACGCGACCAGGCGGTTCAGATCCTGCAGGCGGAATCAGGCCGGCAGTTCGACCCTCAGGTGGTCGAGTCCTTCCTCTCCGCCCTCCCGACGCGCCTTCCGGTTGCGGCAGGATTGCTGGTTGCGCTCGCCGGGCCGCACCGCTTGCTGCGCGAGCTCTTCGCCTGGTTCCGCCGCTTCGGCGCCGGGAGCCTCAGCCCCGCGGTAGGCGCCGCCGGTGCAGCAGTCGTGCTGGGCGCGTCGGTGTTCACGCCCAGCCTCCCGCAGCAGCAGCGCGAAGCCCCTCCACGGGTGGCGGCAGCCGAAGAGGCCGAGCGCGAGGTGGTCCTCGGCACTCGAGTGAAGCGCTCCGCGAAGACGAAGCAGGTCCAAACCGTCTCGGCTCCCGCTCTGCAGGCACGCAATCCGCGCGCAGAGAACGTCGAGCGCGTGCCAGCGGCCCCTGCTTCCCAGCGGGATCAGACAGATCGAGAGGTCGCCGTCGAGGCTGCCGCCGACGCGATCGTCCCCGCTCCGGATCAACCGAAGCCCGAGTCGCAACCGAAGCCCGAGTCGCAACCGAAGCCGGAGTCGCAACCGAAGCCCGAGCCCGTCAAGCAGGAGCAATCTCCGCCTCCGAGCCCGCACGAGGGGTGCGCCCCGGGGCACGCGCAAGCCAAAGGCAAGGGTCACCAGAAGCACGACGACTCGAACTGCGGCTAAACGCTTCAGCTGTCCGCAGCTTTCTCCACCACCCCCTTAGGCTGATTCCATGGCCCTGATCGTGCAGAAGTACGGCGGTACCTCCGTCGGAGATCCCGAACGCATCAAGAGCGTCGCGGCGCGCATAGTCGCGGCCGCGGAGGCGGGCCAACAGGTGTGCGTGGTGGTCTCGGCGATGGGGCACACGACAGACCAGCTGGTCGACATGGCCGCGCAGATCTCTCCCGCGCCGTACGCCCGCGAGCTGGACATGCTGCTGTCGGCGGGCGAGCGGATATCGATGGCGCTGTTGTCGATGGCGATCATCGAGCTGGGCCGCGAGGCGATCTCCTTCACCGGATCCCAGGCGGGGATCGTCACCGACACCACCCACGGCAAGGCGCGCATCGTCGAGGTCCGGGCGCGCCGCGTTATCGAAGCGCTGGAGACAGGCAAGATCGTGATCGTCGCCGGGTTCCAGGGCGTCTCGACCGCGCTCGACGTCACGACGCTTGGGCGCGGAGGCTCCGACACGACGGCGGTGGCGCTGGCCGCGGCGCTGAAGGCCGACGCGTGCGAGATCTACACCGACGTCAGCGGCGTCTACACCGCCGACCCGCGCATCGTTCCGGAGGCCACGAAGTTGCACGCGGTGACGTACGAGGAGATGTTGGAGCTGTCCGCATCCGGCGCGAAGGTGCTGATGCTTCGCAGCGTCGAATACGCTCGGAACTACGGCGTAACGATCCACGTCCGCTCGTCGTTCAGCGACGAGAAGGGCACGTGGATCAAGAAGGAGGATGAGCGCATGGAGCAAGCGATCATCTCCGGGATCGCTCACGACACCTCGGAAGCAAAGGTGACCGTTCTCGGGGTGCCCGACCGACCGGGGGTCGCGGCTCGCGTGTTCAGGCCGCTGGCCGACGAGGGCGTGAACGTCGACATGATCGTCCAGAACGCGTCCTCCGACGGCCGCACCGACATCTTCTTCACGCTTCCGAAGGAAGACCTGCGGCGCGCCGAGCCGATCCTCCAGAAGGTTGCTTCCGAGGTCGGGGCCGAGGGGGTATCGACGGATCCCGACATCGCCAAGGTGTCGCTCGTCGGGGCCGGGATGAAGACGCACCCGGGAGTTGCGGCCAGCATGTTCGACGCTCTCGCCGATGCCGGTATCAACATCGAGATCATCTCGACCTCTTCGATCCGCGTCTCGTGTGTGGTGCGAGCGTCAGAGGTAGCGAAGGCGGTGCAGGTCATCCACGACAAGTTCGAGCTCTCCACCGCGGCGATTCGGCGCGAGATGCACCCGGTCACCGCGACCGGCGAGTTCGAAGCGCTGAAGGACGCGCCGTGAGGGTTGCGCTGGTAGGTGCTACCGGTGCGGTGGGAACCGAGATCCTCCGCATCCTCGAGCAGCGCGAATTCCCGCTCGATGAGCTCGTACCGATCGCGTCGCCCCGCAGCGCCGGGCGCAGGCTTCCGTTCCGCGATGGCTCGATCGAGGTGGTCGCGCTCGCGCCGGAGGTCTTCGACGACGTGGAGATCGCGCTGTTCGACGTGCCGGACGAGTTGGCTACGGAATGGGCGCCGGTGGCGACCGCGCGTGGCGCGGTCGTGGTGGACAACTCCGCGGCCTGGCGGATGCACGACCAGGTCCCGTTGGTGGTCCCGGAGGTGAACCCGGCAGCCGTCGGTGACCGGCCGTTGAACATCATCGCGAGCCCCAACTGCACGACGCTTGCGATGGTCGTGCCTCTGGGGGCTCTGAACGAGCGGGCGAGGGTGAACCGTCTGATCCTGGCGTCGTACCAAGCTGCTTCGGGTTCGGGCGTGGGCGGCATCGACGAGCTGTGGGACCAGACGCAGCGCGCGGCCAAGGAGCAGGAGAAGGTGCGCGAGGGCCTGGCGCGCGACTTCCTTGATCCCGGCGACACGTTCAAGCACCCGATCGCGTTGAACGTGATCCCGCAGTGTGGCTCGCTGAAGCACGACGGCTACACCAGTGAAGAGTTGAAGCTGTGTCACGAGACGCGCAAGATCATGGGCCTGCCCGAGCTGCGCGCGACCGCGACGTGCGTGCGGGTTCCGGTGGTCGTGGGACACGGTGTCGCGGTGCATGCGGAGTTCGACGAGCCGATCACTCCGGACGAAGCGCGCGACATCCTTGCTGCCGCCGCCGGGGTCGAGGTCCTCGACTACCCGGCCGACGGCATCTATCCCACGCCGCTGATCGCGGCGGGGGAGGATCCCTGCTACGTGGGCCGCATCCGGCAGGACCTGTTCGACCCGCGCGCGCTGGAGTTCTTCTGCGTTGCCGACAATCTGCGCAAGGGGGCCGCGCTCAACACCGTGCAGGTGGCAGAGCTGCTGATCTCGTAGGGCGCTACGAGCCGAGCTCGGCTTCGGGATCGGGACCGGGCTCGGGGACCCCCGGTGCCGGCGGTGCACCTCGCAGTGACATCGCGCACGCGATCCCCGCGATGGCTCCCTCCGATGCGGCCGCCTGGATCAGCTGCTCGCCCGGCGTCATGTCCCCCGCGGCGTAAACCGCCTCGACCGATGTTTCGCCGTGCGCGCCCACCTGTACGTAGCCCATGTCGTCGACCTTGCAGCCGAGCTCTTTGGCGAGCTGGTTACGGGGCTCGTGCTTGATCGAGAAGAAAGCGCGCTGCGCCGGGATGGTGCGGCCGGACTCGACGGTTGCTGCCGTCATCCTTCCGTCTTCGACGTCGAAGCCGGTCACCTTCTCTTCGACGATCTCGACGTTGTGGCGGTTCAGGGCCGCCTCGCAACCGCGGTCGCCTTCGAATTCCTCGCCGTTCGTGACCAGCGTGACGCGCGCGCCCCACTCCAACAAGTCGAGGGCGTAGCCCGCGGTGTGCTCGCCCCAGCCGATCGCAAGGACGTCGAGATCAGAGCTTTCGTAGCCATCGCAACAAGAGCAATGGAAGATGTGCTCTCCGTAGAGCTCCATGAAGCCTGGGATGTCCGGCGTGACGTCCTTGACACCACACGCGAGCAAGATCCGCCGCGCAACCAGCTCTCCTTCGTCCGTCGCGACGTGGAACTCGCCGTTGCTTCGGACGATCTTCTGGACGTTCGTGTGGACGCGCCTGACGGTGTCGTACCGATCTACGTCACCCTCCGCCGCAGCCCGGACCTGCTCGGGGCTCCACCCGTCGCTTCCGAGGTAGCCGTGGGTCGCGCTGACGAAGCGGTTACGAGGTTGTGCGACGTCTATGACGACGGTTCGGCGCCGGTAGCGGCCTAACCAGAGCGCGGCGGCCAGCCCGGCGGGCCCTCCGCCGACGACAACGACATCCTCCACCGCGACCTCCACTCGTAGCTGATCTGGTAGTCCCGCCTAGGTTTCCGAGGTGACGACGCCGCTAAACCTCGGCGAAGCCGGCGGCCGCAGTGTGGTCCACGCCTCTGGTTCCCTGCGCCCCGCCCAGGTAGGTTAGTTGGATGAAGCTGCCATACCGCTCGCCTCTCGTGGCGCTCGTAGGGGCGCTGCTGTCGGTCAGCCTCTCGGGTGCTGGAGTGGCCGCGCCGCTCGTGATGTCCCACGATCGCAGCGACAATTCCTACTCGTTCAGCTACGACGCGGCTTCGGGCGAGATCGGCGACGCTGCATCCGCGCTCCGGATCCGCCGCGACGACCCCGTCGCCTTCGTGATCTACATCCGCGAGAACGAGGACGCCGAGGTCGGCGAACGCCTCAAAGCGCAGCTGTTACTGGGCTTGAACAAGAAGAAGGTCGTCCGCTACAACGGCACCTTCTCTTTCGAGATCACGGACGGCGCGGGCACGGTGGTGTACAGCGATGAGGCGAACAGACTGATCGTTCTGCGTCCCAAGCCGGGCGAGCGGCGGGCGCGGTTGACTTTCCTCTTCGATCTTCCCAGCGGCAGCTACAGCGCCCGCGGTTTCTTCGACCGCTAGCGGCGTCCCCCGCGACCGCCTCGCTCACCCGAAACCGAGCCCGGCACATGAAGCTATGCGCCCCCTGTGACCACAGACCCTTCGCGCCACCACGTAGCGCTGCTCCCCGGTGACGCACCGATTTTGCTGCGCCCGCGAGCACTCCGAGCGGGAGGGAGTGGGGCCTCGGCGACGAACCTGGACGTATCGGACGTACGTCGCCACCCTGTGGAGGGATCACGAAGATGACTTCAGTTGTGGACAAGATGGCGCGCCGCGCCGCCGCCGTTCTAGTCGTGGTCGCGGTGGTCGCCGGCCTCGCCCCCGTCGCCCGGCCCGCTGAGACCCAGCGCCGCGACCGTCAGATCTTCTTCCAGGACGAGACCGGGGTCCTGAGCGACGCTGATCACCGTATGGGTCGCATCGCTCCGACCGGCGCACAGCGACAGATCGTGCGTTCGTTGAAGGGGACCGCGCGCTGGAACGCGTTCGGCACCCCGATCTCGCTGATCGCCTACCGCGGCTACCTCGATCGTGGATTGACCGGTGATCCTGCGAAGGCCGCGCTCGGTTGGGTGACGGCGCACCGGGACCTGTTCCGGCTCTCGACCGACGACCTAGCCGGGCTCCGTCTCCAGCACGTTCTCCCGCTGGGACAGGACGCATGGGCGGTGCAGTTCCGCCAGACCTATTCGGGCGTCCCGGCGGTCGTCGACGGACGCATCACCCTCGGCATCACCCGCGGCCGCCTCGCTTACGTGTCGTCGTCCGCGGCTCCGGGCTCCACCTTCAGCACCGAGGCCGCACTGGAACCTGCGGACGCGCTGCTGCAGGCAGGGCGCGATGTCGCCTTCGGTTTCTCGGGGGCTGACATGTCGGGGCTCGGCAGCGATGACGACTGGTCGGTCTTCGAGGTGGCCGGGGTCTCCGAGCCCGCTCGCGCCCGCCTCCGTGCTCTGCCCACGCCGACCCAAGGGACGCGGCTGGTCTACGAGACGCTCTTGATAGACACGGATCACGAACACGGGCACCCCGAGGCGTGGGTCCACATGGTCGACGCGCTGACCGGTCAGGTCTGGACACGCGAGAGCCGTATCCAGTTCGAGAGCGAGCCCGAACCGCCGCTGTGGTCGGTCTACCCGAACACGCCTCCGCTGAGGTACGAGGACAAGGGCAAGCGCGTCACGTGGTGCTGGAAGAGCGCAGCGGCTTGCGATCGTGGGATCAAGCACAAAGGCGCCTTTGGGCAGTGGGACACCATCCCGGGCTCCGGGCCTACCTTCAGCACCTCGGGCAACGCCGCCCGCGCGGCCCAGTCTTGGATCAGCCCGTTCACTCCGGGCGAGCAGTACCAGCCGGTCAGCCCCGACCGCCGGTACAACTTCCCGTTCACGAACCAGTGGTACGAGTCCGGCTGTAGCCCGGCGGCGTTTGCAACGCCGCAGCGGGCCGACGTCGATGCGGCGACCACGAACCTCTTCGCTATGCACAACCGGATGCATGACTGGTCCTATGGCCTCGGTTTCACCGAGGACGCGTACAACATGCAGGTGGTCAACCGCGACGACGGCCAGAGCAACGCCGAGGGAGGGGACCCCGAGGTCGGCAACTCGCAGGCCGGCGCGCTCACCGGCACGGGATCACCACTGGTGGGTCGCGACAACGCCAACCAGATCACGCCCCAGGACGGCGTCGCGCCGATCACGAACATGTACCTGTGGCAGCCGTTCGGCGCGGCGTTCTATCCGCCATGTGTCGACGGTGATTACGACATGGCGGTCATCGGGCACGAGTACACGCACGCCATCTCGAACCGCATGGTCGCCGGCCCGGACTCGGGACTCAGCGGACCGCAGTCGGGGGCGATGGGAGAGTCGTGGTCGGACCTCGTGGCCGTGGAGTACCTGAACGAATACGGCTTCGCACCCGTCGGCAAGGAGAACCCCTTCGCCGTCGGCGCCTACGTGACCGATGATCCCGAAACCGCGATCCGCAACTACGCGATGAACCGGTCACCTCTGAACTACTCGGACATCGCCTACGACTTCGTCGGCCAGCAGGTCCATGCAGACGGGGAGATCTGGAGCGCTACGAACTTCGACATACGTGAAGCCTTCAACCGCAGGTACAACGACCGCTTCCCCGCGAGCAACCTTGGTCTCCAGCGCGATTGTGCCGACGACACACGTGCTCCAGACCAGTGTCCCGGCAACCATCGCTGGATGCAGATCGTGTTCGACGCCTTCTTGTTGATGGAGTCGCGCGTCTCGATGCTCGACGCGCGCGATGCGTACCTCGGGGCGGACAAGATGCGGTTCGACGGCGCCAACCAAGACCTTCTCTGGCGTGAGTTCGCGGCGCGGGGCTTTGGTAAGGCCGCGAAGAGCGATACGAACACCGACGCACAGCCGCGGCCCAGCTTCGAGGACCCGCGCGGGAACAACGGCAACGTCACCTTCCGCGTCGTCGGCGACGGGAAGGCGATCGACGCGCAGATCTTTGTCGGCGATTACGAGGCGCGGGTCACGCCGATCGTCGCCGGAGGCGACGATTCCGAGACGATGGCGGTCGGCACCTATGACTTCGTGGCTCAGGCCGCCGGATTCGGGATGAAGCGTTTCCGCGTCTCCGTCGGATCCGGCCCGCAAACGGTCGAGGTTCGTATGCCCAAGAACCTGGCCTCGACGAACAACGGCGCGAAGGCTTCCGGGGACGGCGAGACGCTCAGCGCTCTGATCGACGACACCGAGACGACCAACTGGGTCTCCGATGAAGGCGCCACCGTGAAGGGCAAGCAGGTGACGGTTGACCTCGCGGGGGCGGAACACGTGATCGACTCGGTGAACGTGAGCGCGATGTTGAACGACTCGGGCGGCCAGAACCGCTTCTCGGCCCTTCGCCAGTTCGCGATCGAGGTCTGCAGTGGGAAGTGCGCGTCGGGCGACGACTTCCGTCGCATCTACACGAGCCGCGAGAACGCGTTCCCGTCGGTGCCTCCCCGGCCGAAGGCGCCCCACCTCATCCTGCGCTCGTTCGACGTGCCCGACACGAGGGCGACGCATGTCCGTCTCGTCGTGCTGACCAACCAGTGCACGGGCGTCAAGGAGTTCAAGAAAGAGGGCGACAACGACAGCACCAAGAAGAGCAGCTGTCTGGTTGGGTACCCGCCCGCGATCCCGGGTCAGGGAAACATCGTGAGGGCCGCCGAGCTGCAGGTATTCGCCCGCTAGAACGACCGTCGTCGCGCGGGGTCGTCTTCTAAGACGCCCCGTGCGGCCGACGGATGTTGGTCGGGAAGGGGGGACTTGAACCCCCGACCTCTGCGTCCCGAACGCAGCGCGCTGCCAAACTGCGCCACTTCCCGATTTGAGCCGGTGTCAGCCTAACGCGGTCGGCACCAGCCTCAGCAGCGTCGTCTCCGGAGGCGTGAGGAACCGTATCGGCGTGAACCTGCCGGTTCCCAGCCCCGGGCTCACGTGGAGCCACGTGTCGCCGATGCGGTTGAGGCCGCCGGCCAGCGCGGCCGGGAGTGAGGAGTTCGTCACGGCCGCGCCGAGGAGCGGGATCCGGACCTGACCGGCGTGCGTGTGTCCGGCGAAGATCACGTCGAACCCGTTCAGCGCCCACTGCGACACGACGTCCGGCGCGTGCACGAGCGCCAATGCGAGCTGGTCTGTCTCGGCCCGCGCGATGTGAGATACGTCGTGGCGGTTGAGATACGGGTCGTCGACACCGGCGAGGCGGACCCGCCGATCGTGGACCTCGATGATCTCGCTCCTGTTGGTCAGCGCGATCCAACCGGCGTCCTGCAGGCCCCGCTCCAGGCGAGCCGAGTCGGCGGGCCGCGGCTGCCTCTTCGGTTTCTTGCCGGAGAAGTACTTCGTGTAGGACGGGCCCGCGGGCTCGTAGTAGTCGTGCGAGCCGAGCACGTAGAAGCGCCCGAACCGGGCCTTCACGCCCGCGATCGCGTCCAGCAGCGGCTGGATGCCGTCGCTGCCCTCGATCATGTCTCCGGTGGCCACGACCAGGTCCGGCACCCTGTCGAGGCGGTCGGGCAGGGACCGTAGGAAGCTCTGGAGCTTTCGGTCCTGGGGGGCCAGGTGCGTGTCGGCGAGGTGGAGGACGTCCAGCGGCGGGCCGGCCCACCGCACGGGCACCTCCCGTGATTCCAGGCGGAATCGGAGCGGTTCGTAGAGGCTGTAGGCCGCTGCTCCGGCCCCGGCACCCAAGGCCCACCGGAGGAGTCTCGCCATCGCCGTGGAGGATACTGGCGGGGTGAGGGTGCCTTTAAGGCTCAAGATCGTCGGCGGGTTCGGCTTGATGCTCGTGCTGATGACCCTCCTGGGGTGGGTAACGCTGTCGCTCACCACGTCTGCCCGCACGGTTCAAGAGAAGGTCTTCGACGATGCCGTCCCCGGCCTGGTCGCGGTCGACGAGATTGTGCGCGCCTACACAGCACAGTCCGCGGCGGTACGCGGTGCGCTGATCGGAAATCCGCCGGTGCTGCTCGCTCAGTATCGGAGCGAGGCCGAGACCGCTCGCTTCTGGCAGGAGCGCGCCGAGCGGCTGTTCACCTCACCTGACGAGCGAGCGTTGTTGGCGGACCTGGTCGCCGCCGGTGCGTCGTTCCAGGAGCTCGTCGAGGAGCAGGTGATCCCGCTGTCCGAGAGCGGGCAACGCAGCCGCGCCTTCCAGGTCCTCGGGCAAGAGGGGACGACGTTGATCTCCGAGATCGAGCGGGTCGGCGCCGTGCTGCGTGAGGCGCAACGCGACGTCGTCATCCAGAGCGAGATCGACGTCCGATCGAACACCGAGCGAACGATCGTCACGCTGATCGTCGTCCTCGTCGGCGCGCTCGGCCTGGCCGTCTTCTTGACCGTCTATCTGCCGCGCCGGTTGGTGGGAAACCTGCTCCAGTTGGTCGAGGCCGCGCGCGCGATCGGTCGTGGTGACTTCGACCAGAAGATCGACGTCCGCTCCAGCGACGAGGTAGGGGAGCTCGCTGCACGGATGGGCGAGATGCAGCAAGGGCTGAAGCGCTTACAGCAGCTCGCCCTGCACGACCGCGAGCTCGAGATCGCGGCCTCGATCCAGCGCAACCTCCTGCAGCGGGCGCTGCCCGACGTCCCGGCGGCTCGGCTTGTCCCGCTCCAGCGCCAGGCGAACCTGGTCGGGGGCGACTGGTACGACGTCGACGTGCAAGCCGACGCTCTGACGGTCGTGGTCGGAGATGCCTCGGGCAAGGGGATCGCGGCGGCCCTCATGGCAACGGTCGCGCTGTCGGCTCTGCGCAGCGAGCGCAGCCGTGGCGGCACCCCGAAGCGGGTGATCGCGTCGGCGAACCAGGCGTTGCTGGATGTGACCGATCCAGAGTCCTTCACGACGCTGATCTACACGCGGCTCGATCTCAGGAGCGGCGAGGTGAGATGGATGAACATGGGCCACCACCCGCCGTTCCTCTTGCGCGCGCCGTCGCCCGATACCGCTCCGAGGGGTTACTACCTGGAGGGGCCGCGCAACCGCGCCCTCGGGTGGTTCAACGATCCGGGCTTGGCCGAAACCGTGATCCATCTGACGCCCGGAGACCGCCTGGTGCTGTTCACAGACGGGTTCCTCGAGGCGAAGTCACCCGACGGTGAGGTCTTCGGCGACCATCGGCTGGCGGAGGCTCTCATCCGGCTTGGTTCGCTCGATCCGGAGCTGTTGGGACACGAGCTCGTCGCGGACGTCGAGCGGTTTGCAGCCGGTAAGCTCGATGACGACCTCACGATGCTGGTGATCGAGTACCGGGGCGCCAGCACTGCCGGCGGCGAAGCCGAAGAACGATCAGGAGAAGAGACGTGGCGCAGCAGAAGATAGACATCGATGTCACCGAGGCGGAGGGGTACCGCGTCCTCCGGCCCGAGGGTGACCTGGACGTCTATACCGTCGGCTCGCTGCGGGACGCGATCGGCTCGTTGATCGAATCCGAGAGGCCGCGCGTGGTGGTCGATCTCGACAACGTCCCTTTCATGGATTCCTCGGGACTCGGCGCGCTGATGGGCGGTGTTCGCCGGCTCCGAGAGGCCGGTGGCGACTTGGCCATCGCATGCACGAGGGAGCAACACCTGAAGTTGTTCACGATCACGGGGTTCGGCGAAGGTGTCTCCATCGCCCCGACGGTCGAGGAAGCCGCAAAAGGCTTTCGCAACAACGGCTCGTAGAGCCGCTACTCGTCGTCGCTTTTATCTCGGCCGCGCGCCCGGAGGATGGTGGCCACGACCAGCATCGTGAACACGGCCACGATCGCCGATGTGACCGACACGAGGATCAGCTGAGCAGAAGTCATCCGAGACTAGTATCACGCAGTACATGGGCTTCGAGGAGACCTTCCGCTCCGTCGGACTGACCCTCGCCCGCACCATCTCCTTCGCGTCGCACGCGTTCCTCTTCGGGTTGATCCCGCTGTTGTGGCTGGTCTTGCGCCCTTCCTTCATCGGTCTCGAAGGGGAGCCCTGGATGAAGTCACGGGCCCGCGTTTCGGATCGCCTCGAGGGGATGGTTCAGTCTGCGATGACCGCGACCGCGGTCGCGACCGCGGTCGCGCTGGTCCTCCAGTTCGCTCTCGTGTCCGAGGTGACCGGGGGAGAGATCACCTCCGAGCCGGTGTTCTCCGTGCTGGAGACTCGCTTCGGGCAGCTCTACCTCTTGCGGTTCCCTCTACTGGCCGGACTCGCCGTTCTCTTGACCGGAAAGGTCCGTCAGTGGAGCTTGTCGGGCGCCGGAGACGGAGGCCCCCCGGCGAGCAGGGCCTGGTGGATAGGTTGGGGTGCGCTCTCCTTCGGTCTCCTCGCCACCACCACGCTCTCGGGGCACGCGGCCGTGGGATCTCCCGTATTGCTCTCGATCTCGAACGACCTCTTGCATCTGGTGTGCGGTGCTACCTGGTTCACGGGGATCATCGTGCTCGCGCTGGTCGTTCCGGACGGGTGGCGCGGCCGCAGGCCCGAGGAGCGGGTCCGGTTGCTCGCCCCGGTCGTGCTGCGGTTCTCTCTGGTCGCTCTCGTCACGATCACGATCCTTGGGATCACCGGCACCGTGAACTCGCTGCTTCATGTGGGTGAGCTGAACGATCTCGTCGACACGACCTACGGCGCGACCTTGTTCGTCAAGATCGGGCTCTACCTCGGAGTTCTTGCGGTAGGTGGCGTCAACCACTTCTACGTTCGCCGGAAGCTGAACGTCGCCGTGGCTTCGGGTCGCGATGACGCGGTGCGCGGCTTGTTCAGGAAGACGATCGCCATCGAGCTGGTGCTCGCCCTCGGGATCATCGGCCTAACGGGTTTCCTGACGGGTGAGGCGCGTACCAAAGAGGTGGCGCCGACCGGATCGAGCCGCGGCGTTACTGCTGGCCCGACACCCTGAGGAACCAGCCGCCGAGGACGCCCATCACGAGCGAGAGGCCGAGGGCCAGCATCACGGCCTGACCATCGGGCGCTGTAGCGGCAGATTCACCGGCAGCCACCGGAGGTTGCGCCTCGCGCTCGTTCTTCTCGAGGATGTCCAAGAGACCGTGAGCTCCCGCGGCCCCGTGCTTCCCCCCGTGCTTCCCACCCTGTTTCCCGCCGTGCTTCCCGCCGTGCTTCCCGCCGTGGCGGGCGCCGTCCCGCCTCTGGTGTCCGGAAGAGGAGTGGTTGGTCCCGCCGCCGCCGTGGTTCATCGAGCTGTGGTCGGTGCCACCGCCGTGGTTGCGTGACGGGTGGCTGCCGCCCGAGCCGTCATGGCGACCGCCATGGTCTTGTCGCCCGGCGTGGCCGTCGTACTTGCCCCCGCCACCGCCGTGCTTGCCGTCGCTGTGCTTGCCGCCGCCGTGGTCGGTGTGGACCTCGCCACCGTCGCCGCATGAGGGCCCCTTGTGGACCATGAAGTCGAAGGTCCCCGTCTCCTGTCCGGTGAGGCCTCCGACGCCCTTGGCGAAGTAGGTGACCTCGTAGGTCCCGACCGGCTTCAAGGCGATCCCGACCGTCATCGTGTTGGCCTCGACCCGGACGTCTCCGTCGTCGATCGCGCGCCCGCACTGGTCTTTCACCGACAGGTCCGAGCTCGCGTCCAGAGGCTCGTCGAAGGTCACCTCGACCCGATCCGGGGCCCGCTCCATCATCTCGCCGTCCTCCGGCTCCGAGCTGACGTAGGTGGGCGCCATCGTCCCGGCCGCGGCAACCGGCGCCGCGAGCAAGGCGACGAACGCAGCTGCGATGAGGCTCGTGGTCCTCCAGGCTTTCATGACCCTCCTAGGGTCGCGCTTCGTGGGGCCTACGTTGCGGCCCCTGCGTTTCGGGTTCGCCGCGGCCCCTGCGGTTCCTGTGCTACGGGGGGTGGCCGAAGGGGGCTGGGCGTCAACCAGCATTCGTTTTCTGGCGACCATGCGTATGGGTGACCCAAAGTGACTACTTCACATATAGCCCAGCAGGGGGGTGCGGAATGGTCCATCTGGGCTATCGGTTTTCGCGTGGGCCCCATCTATGTTCGTCGGGCGGGAGCGCAGACGGCGCTCGAGGGCGCCGGCGCCGGCGACAGGAGGTTTCGGGGTGGAATTGTTGTTGGATCAAGACTGGAGGTCGCAGGCTGTCTGTGCGCAGACGGACCCCGATCTCTGGTTCTCACCCGGAGCGGTCGAGCACCGAGAGGCCAAAAAGATCTGCCGTGCGTGCCCGGTCCGGAAGCATTGCCTCTCCTACGCGCTCGAGGCTCCCGTCGATCACGGGGTCTGGGGCGGCCTCACCGAGAGGGAGCGCCGCCGCCAGCGGCGCCTCGCCGACCCGCTAGCCAGCTAGCCGCCCGAGCCCCGCCACCCGTCCGCCGCTTTTAGACAGAACGTCGGTCAAACGTGCGAGAGGGCTAGCTCCGCAGCGTGAGCTCCAGGATGACGCACTCGTCGCGCCAGCGGCGGGCGGTGTCCTCCGGTGTGCCCGGGATGTTGAGACGCTTCTCGGCGACCTTGTCGGCGATCTCGGTCCAGTCTTCGTCGGTGCCCCTGATGACCCGGACGTCCGCCCCCAGCTCGGCGACGTTCGCGCTCTTGCCCTTCCAGCGCAGGATCACGTCGCACTCCCGGATCCGTTCGGCCCCCGGGAGCACCTGCTGCCTCTCGCCCGATAGGACGTAGATCTTTCCTGCCTTCGCGTCGTAGAGGTACCAGACCGGCATCGTGTGTTCGCCCTCAGGGGTCCGCCAGCGCAGCCACATGATGGTCGACTTCTTCAGTGACTCCTGCACCGCGGGGCTGATCGAGGTCGCCTCGCGGATCTCGTACTCCTCGCCCCACTTCAGCTCGTCCGCGATCGAGTAGACGACGGTGTCCCAGGCTTGGTCGGTCGCCGTCATGAGGTACCAGTTCGCGTGCGCGAAGAAGTTGTGCACCGCGTCGCGCACGCTCTTGTGCTGTTCGTAGTAGTTGAGCTGGACCTCGCCGTCATCGCGCTCCGCGAAGAAGAAGAACCAACTGACGTAATCCGGCGAGAGGTAGCACTCGCCCCAGTGCACGCGCGGCTCCGGGATCTCGAGGTGGAGCGCGATCGAGCGCCCGGGGATCTCGGCCTGGAACGGCGTCCAGTAAGCCTGGATCATCCGACGTACGTGCTCTTCGACCGTCACGCGGAGCACTGCGGGCGCACCTTCCGGATCGCCGCTCTTGAGGCCGTGCCGGCCGATCTCACGCGCGACCTCGGCGAGGACGGGCGCGAGGCGCGTGTCGACGGGGCGGGCTTCGGAGATCGCCATTCAGTGCCCCACTACGAGAAGGGCGACTTCTCGAACGCGTGCCGGAGCATGAAGATCGCCGCCGGCGTGAACCCTGCGAGGAAGAGCACCAGCTGCGCGTAACCGAAGATCCGCTGGCGGACGACGAGGCCGGGCCAGAAGTCGAAGAGGATGATCCGCAGCCCGTTCAGTGCGTGGTACAGCGTCGCCGCGATCAGCGCGACCTCGAACGGCATGAACCACCACTGCTTGTAGAGAGCGATCGTCTCGTCGTATAGCTCGGGCCCGAAGCCGACCGCGAACGTGTCGACGATGTGACCGAACAGGAACGCCATCACGAGCACGCCGGTGATGCGGTGCGCGGCCCACGACCACTGGCCCATGCCGCCTCTGTAGGCGGGGCCTTTCTGGTCCTTCCGCAGCCGGAAGAGGCCGACCAGCATGTAGACGACGAACAGCCCGGAGCCTGCAGTGAGCAGGAACACGAGGCCCTCGATGCCACGAGCGGCGAGCTCCGTGCCGGTGAGTCCGAACATGGCTCGAATCCTATCCGGCGAACAGTTCGTCGGAGATGGCGACCAGTCCAGAAAAATCGACCGCCTCTTGTTCCAGATACGGAACCCGCGCCCAGCGGTGTCTCGGCACCTTCCGGGCGAGCGCCTCGAGGTTCCGCTCTTCCAGTCGCACAACGCGCATGAAGGCTTCGTGGTTGTCGAGCAACTTCGCGAGCACGCGGGCGTCGGGCTCGCCCTTCTCCAGCTTCGTGATCTGCCGCGGCTTCACGTCGATGTCGTCGCCGAAATGTGGATGGACCCGGTTCACGACGAGCGCACCGAACGGGAGCCCGGATTCGTTCAGCCTCGTCGCGAAGAACGTTGCCTCCGCGACAGAGTCCAGAGCCGGAGACGTGACGACGACGAACGAGGTGGCGTCCGAGCGCAAGAGGGCCGCGACGTCCGTCGCGCGCTGCTTGAACCCCTCGTACATCCCATCCAGGTTGCCGAAGAACTCCGCGGTGTCTTCCAGCACCTCGGCCCCCACGATCTTCTTGACCACGCGCAGGAACGTGGTGGCTGCAACGTTCGCCACCTTCATGAAACCTCCCGCGCCCTTCATGTACGGGAGCAGGAACCAGCGCAGCACGCGGCTCTCGAAGAAGTCCGTCATCCGCCTCGGCGCGTCCAAGAAGTCGAGAGCGTTGCGTGTAGGCGGCGTGTCGATGACGATCAGGTCGTAGCCACCGTCGGCGTGCAGCTCGTAGAGCTTCTCCATCGCCATGTATTCCTGTGTCCCCGACAGCGTTCCCGAGATATTCCGGTAGAAGCGGTTGGCGATGATGCGTTGCGCTTGCTCCGGCGTCGGCGCGTACTGCATCACGACGCGATCGAAGGTCGACTTCGTGTCGAGCATCATTGCGTACAGCTCGCCCTCGGGCTCGAGGCCCGCCGCGGCGAACTTGCGCGGGTTCACCTTCGACGGCTCGTCGGACAGCTCCTTCAGCCCGAGTGACGACGCGAGCCTCTTCGCGGGGTCGATCGTGAGCACCGCGGTCTTCTTGCCCTCAAGTGCGGCCTGCAGCGCGATGGCCGCCGCGGTCGTCGTCTTGCCGACGCCGCCGGAGCCGGCGCACACGATCACCTCTTTGTTCTGGATGATCTCTCGGATGATGTTCATCTTCGGCCTGGCGGTCATAGGTCCGCCACCTTGTCTTCGACCACGTCGGCGAGCGTCTCGATGTCAGGCAACGCGAGCCCCGCGGAGAACAGGAACGGGAGCTCCACCACCGGGTCCTCGATCCCCTTTCGCAGCGCGCGCAGGTGCTTCGCCTGGATCGACCGCCGCGCCTCCAGGAAGCGGGCGTAACCGACGAGCGAGTTCAGGTCCTCTTTGTCCAGACGCAGCCCCACCTCGGCGGCGGCCATCTTCAGCTCGCGCGGGTTGTCGTCCGCCATCACGTCCTCCAACGTCGCCTGCTCCTCGTCTGTTAAGAGCTCCTGGTAGACGGCGTTCGCGAACACGGCGCCCGGGTTGAGGCCGATCCTGTTGGTGATCGCTTCGGAGGTCTCCAGCGTCTCGCTGACCGGCATCTCCTCCGGGAGGGTCACGAGGTGGACGCGCGACCGTTTCGGGTCCCGCAGCATCTGCACCAGCCAGTCCGACTGCCGCCGCACCGGGCCGACCCGCAACGCATCCGAGAGACCCATGGGCGCGGACAGGAACGTGAGCATGTGCCCCGCCGCGGGAGCGTCGACCACGATCGTGTCGAAATCCCGCGGCGCCCGGCCGCCCTGCCGCCCTTGCTCGAGGAACCAGATCTTCCCGAGCACGAGGATGTCCTTGAGCCCGGGGGCCGCCGTGGTGATGTAGTCGACGAAGTGCGTGCTTGTGAACACCTTCGAGACGCGCTTCATGTGGTACTGGACGTCGAGGTACTCCGCCAGCGCCTGCTCCGGCACGATGTTCATGCCCCACACGCCCGGCGCGATCTCTGACGGGTCGTAGCCGAGATCGCTGCCGCCGAACAACCTCGGCAGCGTTCCCTTGCGGTCGACCTCGGCGATGCAGACGCGGCGGCCCTGGCGCGCCGCGACCAGCGCGAGGGCCGCGGACACCGTGGTCTTACCGACGCCGCCCTTGCCCGACACGATCAGGATCTTCGGGTCGAGGAACTGATCCAGGAGCATCCCCGCAGCGTACCCATCGCTCTGTTTTGCACTGCGTCCCGCGCGCCGCGCCTCCACCGGCTCGAGGACTACTCAAGAATGACTAGTCCGCCGCCGATTAGGAACGGGAAGACGCCAAGGGACAGGAGCGGAGACATGATGAAGCTGAGAGGTGTGTTCCTCGGCATCGTCATGGCGGCCGTTGCCGTCGGTTTCGCCGCGGCCATGCCCGGAGCGATGTCGGTCTCCGACAAGACCACGACGGAAGAGGTCGAGCCCGCCAAGACGGACAGGTCGAAAGCGCCGAAGGATCACGTCGAGGACTACGGCGACCGGGAGACGCTCGCCGAAGAGGATGACTCCGGCGCCGACAAGTCCGAGGCCGAAAAGGCCGGGGACAACCACGGAGCGGTCGTGTCGGTCGTCGCCAAGTGCGACGTGAAGGGTCGCTTCCACGGCGAGGCCGTTCGCTCGATCGCTCAGGACAAGGGCGCGACCGCCGCCGACGCCGAGGCCGCCTGCGAGGCAGCCAAGGCCGCCGCCGCAGCCGCCAGCGAGACGCACGGCAAGCCTGCTACGGCAGGTTCCGGCGCCGGCAAACCCGCTTCGGCCGCCTCCAGGGCACCGAAGCCCGCCAAGCCGGAGAAGGCTCCCAAGCCCGCACCGGCCCCGGCCACCCAGACCGAGGAAGCGCCGCCCGCAGGCCAGGGACCCCCCGAAGACCAGGGACCCCCCGAAGACCAGGGACCCCCCGAAGACCAGGGCCCGCCCGCCGACGCCGGGAACTCGCACAAGCCTTAGCGCCACCCAGCGGGCCACCTTTGTACCGAAGCGTGTGCCCGACCGCGTTTGTGTCCGAAAGTCGTGCGTCTGCTGCCAGCGTTCACGGTGCAGCTTCGCGTTCTGCTGCTCAGGTGCGACCATTGATGCATGGCCGCTCGCTTCGTTCGCTTCGGGATCGTCGCCGTCGTCGTAGCGGCCCTGCTGGGACCGCTGGCCTCGAACGGTCTCGCACAGAACGACCCCGCCGCCACCATCGATCTCGTCGAGGTCACGGGCGTCATAGACCAGCCCACCGCCGACTACCTCCAGGCGCGCCTGCAGGGCGCTCAGGACGATGGCGTGCAGGCCATCGTCATCCAGCTCGACACCCCCGGCGGCCTCGACGTGGCGATGCGCGAGATCACCGAGGAGATGCTGAACTCCAGCGTCCCGGTGATCGTGTGGGTCGCGCCGCGCGGCGCTAGGGCGGCATCGGCCGGAACCTTCATCGCCTACGCCGCCCACCTCGCCTACATGGCCGAGGCCACGGAGATCGGCGCCGCAACGCCGGTCAACCTCGGAGGCGGAGACACCCTCGACTCGAAGGTGACGAGCGACGCGGCTGCCTACATCAGAGCCCTCGCCCAGGCCAACGAGCGCAACGCGGAGTGGGCCGAGCAAGCGGTAACCGAAGCGGCTTCGCTCAGCGCGGATGAAGCCGTGGACATCGGGGTGGTCAATGGATCCGCGTCGTCGCTGGGCGATCTCCTCCGGATCCTGGACGGGGAGGAGGTCGAAGCCGCGGACGCAGGAACCGTCACGCTCGAGACGTGGGACGAGGCCGCGGGCACCCCGACCGTGACGATCCGCTTCCAGGAGATGAACCTGGTGCAGCGCCTCCTCCACGCGGTGACCCGGCCCGACGTCGCGTTCCTGCTCTTGTTGGTGGGGATGTTCGGCCTGATCTTCGAGCTCTACAACCCCGGCATCGGCCTCGCCGGGATCATCGGCGCGGTCTGCCTCCTGTTGGGGTTCTACGCGCTCAGCGTGCTGCCGACGAACTGGGTCGGCGTCCTGCTCGTCGTGCTCGCCGTCGTCTTCTTCTTGGTCGACGTGCACACCGCGGGACTCGGCGTGTGGACGGTGGGAGGCGTCGCCGCGCTCATCACGGGCGCCCTGTTGCTGTTCTCGGACGCGGCCCCGGCGCTGAGGCTCGACCTCTGGGTCATCGGGGCCGCGCTTTTCGGAACGCTGGTCTTCTTCATCTCCGTCATGACGGCGGCGCTGCGCGTGCGCTTGCGGCGCCCGATCACGGGCCAGGAGGGCATCATCGGCCAGATCGCCGAAGCTCGAACCGACATCGCGCCGGAGGGCACGGTGTTCACCAACGGCACGCTGTGGCGGGCGCGCACGATGGAGACCGGGATCGCCGCGGGCTCCAAGGTCGAGGTGAAAGCGACGGAGGGACTCGTGTTACTGGTTGAGCCGCTTCACGAACACGCACAGTCGTCTGACTAGGAGGAAGAGATGGAGCTGCTGGTTCTGATCGGGATCGTGTTCGTGATCATCGTGTTGGCCTCTTCGATCCGCATCGTTCAGGAGTACGAGAAGGGCGTCATCTTCCGCATCGGTCGCGTCATCGGTGCAAAGGGGCCGGGCCTGTTCTTCGTGATCCCGATCATCGACCGGATGGTGAAAGCGAACCTGCAGACGGTGACACTGGACATCCCGCCCCAAGACGTCATCACGAAGGACAACGTCACCGTGCGCGTTAACGCGGTGTGCTACTTCAGGGTCTTCGACGCGGTCAAAGCGGTCGTCGAGGTGCAGAACTATCTGTACGCGACGTCGCAGATCGCGCAGACGACCTTGCGCGCGGTGCTTTCCAAGGTCGATCTCGACCAGATCCTGACCGAGCGGGACGAGCTCAACATCGAGATCCAGCGCATCATCGACGACGTGTCGGATCCGTGGGGAATCAAGGTCGAGCGCGTCGAGATCAAAGACGTCGACCTACCGCAGGAGATGCAGCGCGCGATGGCCAAGCAGGCCGAGGCCGAGCGGGAGCGACGCTCGAAGATCATCGCCGCTGAGGGTGAGTTCCAAGCCTCTGAGAAGTTGGCGCAGGCCGCAGAGGTCATCTCTCGCCACCCGATCGCCTACCAGCTGAGATACCTGCAGACCGTCACCGATGTCTCGGCCGAGAAGAACTCGACGCTCGTGATCCCGATCCCGATCGAGCTGCTGGCCCCCTTCAAAGCAGCCTTCGGCGAAGACGCGAGCACCTTCACCACGCCCACCTAACCCGCCGCTGTGGCTTCGGCCACGCTCGCTCGGTGGTCGCGCGTTGTTTGTGTTGGACGTGGCTCCCGATGAGCGGCATGCGGTAGCCGCGACTTACATCCCAAAGAAGGCGAGGATCGTGGGCGCGGCGAGGTGGTGGTTTGAGGGGCTAGGCGCGGCGCAGGGTGAAGAGGTTCGTCTTCTGCGTGTAGCCGTTCTCTTCGACCCGGGCGCAGGTGGTGTCCGCGGCCACCTTCCACGCGTAGGCGTCGGCCATGGCCTTGCCCGGCGGCGTGTAGTCCTTGATCTTGATCTTGACCTGGGCTTTGCCCTCGGCGTTCGTCACGGCGTGACCGAACAGGAAGACGTCGCCGATCCGGAGCCCGATGCCGACATTGGCGCCCTCGGCGGGGAACGACTGCGGAGGCTCTTGCTCGATGCCCCCACCCACGGGATCCTCGTGCGCCGGCCGCGTCACTAGCACGTTGACCTTCGCGACGTCGCCGATCCTGTAGCTCGGCTTGTCCGCCCTGACCTCCAGGTGGTAGGTGCGCAGCCCGACGACCTCCAGATTGCCGCTGCGCATCTTGGCCCGGACATCGCCGGAAGAGCAGGCGCCGGCGGGCGAAACCGGAGCGAGCGCGAGCGCACCGGCCACGAGGGCCGTTGCTGCGATCAGGCTCGTCCGTCTACGCATGACGTTCAGTATCCCCGTTTCAGTGCTCGTCGTGTCCGCCGAATTCGAACAGGTCCATCGGGTTGTGCGGGGCGTTCACGATCGGGAGGACGAGGCGGGTCTTACCCTGCTCCCAGTGGACCCGGACCTTCGTGCAAGCGACGCTGGTGCAGGGGTACGGCTTCGGAAGCGCCCACTCGTTGATCTCGGTCTGGATCTGCAGACCGATGTAGTGGCCCTTCTTGAAGACGTAGTCGGTCGGCTTCTCCACCACCGTCATGCCGAAGGGGACGCCCGGCTTGATCGGGACCTGCTTGTCGAGCCCGTTGCGGTAGCGGGAGTCTAGGAAGCCGCGGGTGATCGCCTGAGTGGAGCGCGGCAGACACGTCGGGTCCGTGTTGTGCTGGTTGGCCACCTGCGTGTGACACGCCGGGTCGATGTCGACGATCGACGGCGTCATCGTGATCCACTCGCGATCCGAGCTCGACCAGACCTTAACCTTGATCTCGCCGAAGATCCTCGTGTCCCTCTTCAGGTGCGGCGTCTCGAACCAGAACCAGTCGTGGTTGCTGCGGGCATGGTGGTTGGCGTGGGTTTCGGTGTTGATGCCGGCGGAGGTGAACTCTGCGGGCGTCGAGTTCGGCGTCACGATCGGCTTGGTCGGAAGCAGCTTCCACTGGTAGTCGGTCGGACTCGTCTTGGCGGTCTCCTGCGCGATCAGCTCGACGTTGCGGGTCTTGAACGCGCTCGGCGCAGACAGGTAGTCGAGCGGTCCGTCGTAGTCGGCGGTCTCGCTGACGATGCGCGACAGGTTCTCGATACCGTTGTCGACGCCCTTCAGGTAGTGGTCCATCCACTGGTGGAGGACCTTGTCGTACTGCCCGTCCGGCGTGCCGTGACCCATGTAGCGGTCGCCCATGTAGAGCGTCTTCTTCGGAGCGTTCTTGAGGGCGTGGAAGAGGTTCCAGGCCTCTTCCTGCTTGACGTTCCAGTCGCCCCAGTTGTGGGCGACCATCACGGGGATGTCGATCTTGTCGGCGTCGCGCAGGTAGTCGCGCTCGATCCAGAACTTGTCGTAGTCCGGCGTCTCGTCGTAGCCCTTCTCGGTGTGCTGGATCTCTTCGCACGGCCTCACGTTGTCGGAGAAGCGCCCGGCGAAGTCCTCGTTCTGTACGTCGATCGGGGGAGGCACCGCGAGGCCGAAGTCGAAAGCGAGCGGCGTGTCGAAGCCCTCGTCGGTCGGGTGCTCGCTGTTCAGGAAGTAGCGCATGCCGCCCGAGTAGGCGTAGCCGTACCAGCGGGAGATGGCCGCCTCGGGGACGATCGTGGTCAGATGCGGCGGGTTCATGACGGCGGCGGCGGTCGCCGTGGTGCCCTCGTAGGAGGCTCCGAACATGCCGACCTTGCCGGTCGACCACTTCTGCTTGGCGATCCACTCGACCAGGTCGTAGGCGCTCTTCTTCTCGCGGTCGCCGCCGTAGTCGTAGCAGCCACCCGAGTTACCGGTTCCGACGACGTCGGCCCAGATGCGGGCATAGCCCTCTGGAACCCACTCGGCTGCGTCTCGGCCGCGCCGGAAGCTGCTGGGCTCGTCGGGGTTTGCGCCGAGCATCCAGTAAGGGGAGTAGGTGAAGAGGCCGGGAGCCTTCACGATCTTGCCGTCGCGGGTGGGGTGGACGACCTCGACGTAGATCTTGCCCACGCGGGTCTTCACGATGTAGCTCTTGCGCTCCATGCCGAAGGGCTCGGCGGCGGGTGCTGCGGGGGCCGCGAACAGGCCGGCCAGCAACGTCGCTGCCAGGGCCATCGCTACGGTCCAGTGGCGTCGCATCCAGCGGTCCCCTTCCAAAGATGTCCGTTTCGTTCGTATTTATTCGAACGTCAGAGGGCCCCCGGATGTTCCCTGATTCGGTCCCTCGAAGCGAAGGTTCTCCCCCTCGCAGCGGAGTCCTTCACCGCCTGGTGACCTGCTTATTCGCGTTTTGAGGCCGCTTCCGGCAGGGGGTTCGAGCCGGGACTTGAGGGTAAGCAGATGGAGCGGCAGATCGGGTGGGTCTAACATCGCCGCGACCGGGACCCGGAGGCTCACAGGGGGAGGCTCATGAACATCTCTTTCAATAGGTCCGAGCGGCCCACGCTGGGGGCCGAGATCGAGGTCCAGCTGGTCGACGAATCCGGGGCGCTCGCCACCGACACGGCCGCGACCAAGATCCTGTCCGAGCTCGGCGACGACCGCTGGTACAAGCACGAGCTCCTCGAGTGCTGCATCGAGGTCATCACCGACATCTGTCCCACGGTCGGCGCCGTGAGGCGAGACCTGGGTGACAAGCTCGAGCGGTTGATCGACGTCTCGGAGGGCCTCGGCTATCGCGTTATCTGCACCGGCACCCACCCCTTCTCGTCCTGGCGCGACCAGACCGTCTCACCGGACCCCCGCTACCACCGTCTGATCGAGAACTGCCAGTGGACCGCGCGGCGCCTGCTGATCTTCGGCGTGCACACGCACGTCGGCGTCGGCTCCGGCGAAGAGGCGATCGCGATCTCCAACAGCCTCTCGACCTTCATCCCGCACTTCCTGGCGCTGTCGTCGTCGTCGCCGTTCTGGCAGGGCCGCGACACCGGCCTGGCGTCGGTGCGTTCGAAGGTGTTCGAGTCGCTGCCCACCGCGGGGTTGCCGTACCAGCTCGACAACTGGGGCGAGTTCCAGCGCTTCATGCGGACGCTGATCGGCGCCGGCACGATCCGCAGCATCCGGGAGGTGTGGTGGGACATCCGCCCGCACCCCGGCTTCGGCACGCTCGAGCTACGGATCTGCGACGGGACGCCGACGATGGAGGAGCTGTGCTCGCTCGTCGCCCTGTCGCAGTCGCTTGTCGTGTGGCTGGGGGATCGGTACAACTCGGGTCTCGACCTGTTCCAGCACCAGTCCTGGACCATCCGCGAGAACAAGTGGCGGGCCGCGCGGTACGGGCTCGACGCGGAGATCATCCGCGACGAGGAGGGCAACCTCATGTCGCTGCGTCGCTCGATCGGCGACCTCATCGAGCGCCTGGAGCCGGTGGCCGAGAAGCTGGGGTGTCTGGAGGACCTGATGGGGATCAACCAGATGCTCGAGCGCGGCACCTCCGCCACGAGGCAGCGCGAGGTCTATCACGCCACCAAGGACCTCTCAGCGGTCGTGGACTCGCTGGTGAACGAGATGAAGACCGGGAAGCCGGCGCCGCTGGTGGGCCGCTCGCTGCCGGGAGGCACGGTCGACCACGGCACCCCGATAGCCGGCGAGTAACGCGTCTTTGTGCAACCGTGGTCGCTTAGCGACCATAGATGCACAAAGAGCTGCGTTAGGGCTTCGGGCCGAGCGCGCGTAGGTCGCCCTGGCGCCGGGTCGCGCCCGTGCTATCGAGCCATTCGCACAGCGGGACCGCGTACTTCCTCGTGGTTCCCAGCAGGTCCCGGATCTGCGCGACGGTGACCGGGCCCTCTTGCTCTATCCGTTGGCGGACCAGTCTCCGGGCCTGCGCGGCCTGCTCGGCCGTCAGATAGAACCCCTCGATCCTGACGAGCTCGCCCGACTCCGTCAGCGACCGCAGCAGCCGCGGCTCCGCGTTCAGCTCCGCCACAAAGGGGGGCTGGAACCCGGCAGACGAGATCGCGGCCAGCACCCGGTCCCGCACCTCCTGCTGCTGTGGCGTCAGCCCGACCTGATGACACGCCAGCCGCACGCCGGCCCCCTCTTCGACGATGCCTTCCGTGCGCGCGATCAATGCGTCGAACACATCGAGCTCGAGGCCGAGCTCGGCTCGCAGCGCCTGGCGGGCCATCGCCCGTTCCAATGGATGCGCCACGTGATGCCGATCTAGCGCCTGGCGGGCGGAAGCCTCCAGCTCCCCCAGCCGCTCATCCGAGACGAGGAGCGGCCCCAGCGCCGCCACCTCTGCCGGCACTGCGGCGGCTCCCGAGCGCGCCAGCGCCTCTGACGCGGCCAGCGCGCCGGTCGACCTCACCAGCGCCCGCAAGGCACCGGTCGCCTCGCCGCGACGCAGCTCGCCCAGCAGAGACAGGCGCCGCTCGTCGCCGCGCCGCGCCGCCTCCGGCAGCGGGTCCAGCACCACGCCGCCCCCGAGGGTCAGCACCCGTCCCGCGTCCCGCAGCACGAACCGGTCCCCACGACCCAGCGGCAACGGCTCCCTCAGGTACAGCTGCGCGAACCCCTCTTCGCCAGACGACAGCCGCGACCCCCCCAGCAACTTGAGCCGCACCGGCGTCTCGGCCGAGCCCACGTACAGCAGGTGGGCGCCCTTCTCCGTGAGCTCGTGCTGGCGCCCGGACACGGCCGCCGGAGACACGCGCACCAGCGCGTCCACCCGAGCCGTCACCCGCCACGAACGCGGCCTCACCACCGCGTCGCCGCGCTCGGCCCCCTCGCGCTCGAGCCCCGCCAGGTTGAGAGCCACGCGGTTGCCCGGCCCGATCTCCGGGACCTCCCGCTTGTGGCTCTGGATCGTGCGCACCCGCGCCCGCCGGCCCTCGGGCGCGATCTCCACCTCGTCGCCCGCCGCCAGACCGCCGCCCATCAACGTCCCCGTCACCACGGTGCCGGAGCCGGCGATCGTGAAGACGCGATCCACCCACAGCCGCGGCCGTCCCTCGTCAACCGCAGCGGGGGCCGCGGCCAGCGCACGGTCGACTTCAACCAGCAACTCGCCGATTCCGTCGCCCGTGACCGCCGAGCACGCCACTACCGGCGCCCCCGCCAGAGACGACGGCGCGAGCTTCTCCTCCACCTCGGCCCGCGCCAGCTCGAGCGTGTCCGCATCCACGAGATCGCTCTTTGTGAGCGCCACCACCCCGTGCGACACCCCCAGCACGTCGATGATCGCCAGATGCTCGGCGGACTGCGGCTTCCAGCCCTCGTTGGCGGCGACCACAAAGAGGCACACCGAGACGCCCCCGGCCCCCGACAGCATGTTCTTGATGAACCGCTCGTGACCCGGCACGTCGATGAGGCCAACCTCTCGCCCGGACGGCAGCGGAACCCAGGCGAAGCCGAGGTCGATCGTCATCCCGCGCCGTTTCTCTTCCGCGAAACGATCCGGATCGATCCCCGTCAGCCGCTCGACCAGCGTGGACTTCCCGTGGTCGACATGCCCCGCGGTCCCGAGAACGTGCATGTCGCAACGATAGATACTCAGCAGCGCCTGACGCGCGAGCTGCATCGCCTTCTGCGCCGCGAAAGCGCGCTGCGGGCGCGTTGCGTAGAAAACTAGGAGAAGTGGGTAGAGGGGGGCGATGACCATTGCGGCCCTCTTAGACGTCGACGGCACCCTCGTCGACACCAACTACCAGCACGTCGTGGCGTGGCACCGCGCCTTCCGCCAGAACGGCCAGATCGTCCCCGCGTGGAAGATCCACCGTCACGTCGGCATGGGCGGCGACCACCTGGTGAAGACGCTCTGCGGCGAAGAGGTCGAAGAGAAGCTGGGCGACGACATCCGAGCGGCCGAGAAGGCGCTGTATCTCACCTTCATCGAGGAGGTCGAGCCGTTCGAAGGGGCCGTTGAACTGATCCGCGACCTCAAAGAGCGCGGCCATCCCGTCGTCCTCTCAAGCTCTGCCAAGGGCAACGAGGTCGACCACTACCTCGACCTGCTGGACATGCGCGACCTGATCGACGGCTGGACGATGTCCGACGATGTCGACGCGACCAAGCCCGAGCCCGACCTGATCCAGGTCGCCCTGAAGAAGTCGGGCGCGGATGACGCCGTGATGGTCGGTGACTCCACCTGGGACTGCGAGGCCGCGAAGAACGCGGGCCTGAAGACGATCGGGCTGCTGACCGGAGGCTTTTCCGAATCCGAGCTTCGAGACGTCGGCGCCATCGCGGTCTTCGAGTCGCTCCCCGACCTGCGCCAGAAGCTGGACGACACCCCGCTCGCCTAAACCTTTCGCTCGACCGCGCTTATCGGGTTCATCGCCGATCTGGCACCGTGCGCCCGGATGCTCGGTGCCGTACTGCCGCAAGGGGTCCAGGTTGACCAGCACACACACGGCCGCCCGGCTGTAGGGCGACGTCCGTAACGCTCCCGTAACGGCCAGCGGAGACAATGACACCTTGTGGCGGTCGAGTGGATAGGGCGGATGTCGAGATGTCGGCGGGTGGAGCCGAGATAGCCGCGGCGCGGCCCTCGGCAGGGGCTTGACGGCAGTGCCATCAGGCGGCCGAACGCGGTGAGCCAGTGGCGGTGGTGGCGGCCCGCGCTGCTGGCGTGGGCGCTGTGGGGACTCGCCATGCTCGCCCTGGTGGCCACTGCCTGGCTCGACCACCTGCTACGCCAGGCCGGCCGCCCCGACCTGGCCGTCGTCGACGCCGCGCTCCTCTCGGTCGCCGCGCCGCACCTGGGGCTGGCGACGGTCGGGGCTGTGATCGCCAGCCGCCGGCCCCGCCACCCGGTGGGCTGGCTGCTGTTGCTCGCCTTCGGCGTGCTCGGGCAGGCGGGCTTCGCGGTCGCAACGTACGCCGACTACGGGCTGCTGGTCCGCCCCGGAGCCCTGCCGGGCGCCTGGCTCGCGGCTCGGTCCTTTCACGCCATCGGCGCCGCGGCTTTCGCGTGTCTGGCCTTCGTCCTCCTGCTGACGCCCACCGGGTCGCTGCCCTCGCGCTCGGCCGGCTGGCGCTGGTTCGCCACCGTCACCGCAGCCACTCCGATCGCTCTGCTGCTGGCCGTGGCGCTGGTGCCCCGACCAGACACTCGGCCCTACCACCGGCCCACGGACCCGTTCGACCTCCGCGGGTACGACGGTGTCCTGCTGTCGGCCTACGAGGTCGCCTTCGCCGTCAGTTTCGGCGCAGTCGCGGTCGGCGCGGCCTCCCTGATGATGCGGTTCCGCCGAGCACGCGGCGCCGAACGCGAGCAATTGCGCTGGGTTGCGCTGGGCGCCGCACTGGCCGCGCTGCTGTTCCTCGCCATCCTGGCCGCCATAGCGATCGGCGCCCCGGCGCTGCCCGACCCCGCGATCGTGGGCCCGATCGCTCTGGTGTTGTTGACCCTGGGGATCAGCGCGGCAACCCTCCGCTACCGGCTGTACGACCTGGACCGCATCATCAGCCGCACGGTCGCCTACGCGCTGCTCACCGTCCTGCTCGGCGGCGGCTACGTCGTAGTGGTGCTCGGTCTCGGCCAGCTGGCCGGCAGGCAGTCGGACCTGGTGGTCGCGGCGGGGACCCTCGCGGTGGCCGCCATGTTCCAGCCCGCCCGCCGCCGCGTCCAAGAGGTGATCGACCGGCGCTTCAACCGCCGCCGCTACGACGCGGCGCAGACCATCCAGGCGTTCACCGGCCGACTACGTCAGGAGATCGACCTCAACAGCCTCGCCGCCGAGCTGCTGGCCGTGATCGAGCAGACGATGCAGCCGACGACCGCCTCGTTGTGGCTGCGTCCTCCCGCCCCGCCACAAGAGAAAGCTGCAACCCGATCGGGAGTCGAGCGAAGTGCAGTATGAGCGTCCGCCGGGATCCCGCAGCCTCGTCTAGATGACCTCACCCAGCTTCGCCGGATTTCGCTCGCCCGGGTGTGGCCAGGTACGAAAAGCGGCAGCTTTAGTTGGCGGTTAGCTACTAGCAAGCGCGGGTAGTAACGCGCTCAGACCCCCCAACCGCACCACCTGAGGAGGCTCCCATGGCGCAAGCCCAAGGCAAAGAGAAGATCGTCCAGTACCTGCTCGAGGCGCACTCGCGCGAGACCGCGATCGCACAGACGCTGGCGGCGCACATCCAGATCGCAGAGCCCGGCCCCTACCGCTCCGGCCTCGAGGCGCATCTCCGCGAGACGACCGCTCACGCGCAGCGCGTCCAGCAGAGGCTGCGCGAGCTCGGCGCGCACCGCAACGTGTTGGCGGCCGGCTTCGGTCTCGCGCAGAACCTGATCACCAACACCCTGTCGATGGCGAAGGCCCCGATCGACCTCGTCCGCGGCGGCGACCGCAAGGAGAAGATGCTCAAGAACGCGCGCGACGAGATCATGAGCGAGGCGATCGAGATCGCGACCTACGACGCGATCGAGCGCATGGCCCGCAACGTGGGCGACGAGACGACCGCGCAGCTCGCGGCCGACATCCGTGCGGATGAAGAGCGCATGCTCGAGAACCTCCGCAACGAGATCCCGAACCTCACCGACGCGGTGGTGCGCGCGCAGGTCCCGATCCAGTCGCGCCCGGTCCTCACGATCGAGGACCTTCCGATCGCCAACTACGACAACCTGAACGCGGACGAGATAACCAAGCGTTTGAAGGGCCTCAGCCAGGACGAGCTCGCGCAGGTCGCGGCATACGAGTCGACCAAGGAGAACCGCAAGACGATCCTGGATCGCATCGAGAGCCTCGAGGGCGACGAGCCGTGGCCCGGCTACGACGACCAGACCGTCGGTGAGATCAACAAGGCGCTGACCGATGCACCGAACGAGATCGTCCAGCAGGTCCGCGACTACGAGCGCAGCCACAAGAACCGTTCGTCGGTCCTGAAGAGCACCGACCGAGAGCTCGAGAACGCGTAAAAGCCGAGCACGTCGAAGCACCTAGAGGAACAGAGAGCCGGTCCACCAAGAGGGCCGGCTCTCTTCTTGTCCCACACCTCTCACGCCTCCGGACGGACGAGGACACCTAAAGGACTAGTCGGCCGCAGTCGATATCGCATGTGGCGACGAGGAATGGAGGAGTCATGCGGGTGCAGGAGTTTTCGGCCTTCTCGCACCGGTTGGACGAGGATTGGCTCGGCGCCGACGACGCCAGCCAGCTGGTGCAGGCGCTGAGATCCCTCATCACCGAGCTTTTCGGCTGGGGCGGCGACTCTTTCGACTACGAGCTGCCGCGATATTGAGAACTAGTCACTAAAGGCTACGGACCCGTAGCCGATACAGGCTCTGTAGGACGGGGAGGCAACCGCCTCCACGACAAAGGCAAACCCACCGCGAGGCGGGGACGCAAAGCCAGGGGTCTCGCAAGAGCCGAGACCGCCCAGCTACCGAATGGAGGAGGGATACATGCTTCGACGCACCACCGCAATCCTCACGACAGCACTCGTTCTCGCTGCAGCCGCGGCGCCCGCCGCTCTGGCGAGCAACCGCCGCGATGGTTCCCGCAACGGCGGCAAGAAGCCCATCGGCACCGTTGCCAGCTTCGACGGAACCACTCTGGAAGTCACTCTGAAGGACGGCTCCTCGCGCACCGCAACGGTCGCGGAGGACACCAAGGTCAAGATCGACCACCGTGGTCGTCCGGCTGCCAAGGGCAACCCGACGCGTGGTTCGCTCGAGGACCTCGTTGCCGGAGCGCTCGTTCTCCGCATGAAGACCGACGATGGCGAGCTCGAGAAGGTCCGGATCCGCCGTGGCGCCACCGAGCCTGTCCCCACCACAACCTGCGTCGATGACGCCGACGAGTCCGACGCGGAAGCCGGCGAAGAGACCGAGGCCGAAGAGGGCCAGACCGAGGGCGAGGCCGAGGCCGAAGAGGGCCAGACCGAGGGCGAGGCCGAGGCCGAAGAGGGCGCCGAGGACGACACCGAGACCGAAGGTGAGACCGAGGCCGAAGAGGGCCAGGCCGAGGGCGCGACCGAGGCCGAAGAAGGCCCCGAGGACGACACCGAGACCGAGGGTGACACCGAGGTCGAAGAGACCGACGACTGTGACGAGTCCGATGAGGCCGCCGACTCGGAGGACTCCGACGAGGAGTCTGACGAGTCCGACGACGAGTCCGACGAGTCCGATGACGAGTCCGAGGAGGAGTCCGAGGAGGAGGAAGAGGAGCAGAACCCCGTCGAGGAGATCGTCGAGGAGCTCCCGCTTCCCTAACACCACAGATCTAAGGACCGGGTACCTGCTCCGGTTCTGAAGAAAGAAGAACGGCCGGATTGCCCCCCGGCCGTTCTTCGCGTTCGGATGAGGCCAACCCAATCGGCCCTAGCATCGCCGACGGGTGAGCGGTCGCCCGGATGTCAAAGTCGGTTCTCGGTCTCTTCGACGCCTCTCCGCCACCACATAGAAATGAAGCGGCTCCTCGTGTGAGGAGCCGCTTCGATCCACCGGCCAATCCTGGTTGTCTACAGAAGCAACCGTCGCCTATGGAACCATCATGCAGATCACGTACGCTTCTACGCCTACGGCATCCTCGAGGTCATCGGCTACTACGAACCAGCCGGTTGCGGGGTTCCCCACCGGGACCGATACACGAAGAGCGTGCGATCCACCGCCCTCAAAACCTTCAACGAACATGTCGCCAGCTGTACCGCCACCACCGGTTGCCAGGTCGTTGTTGTCGCAATGGGCTGTGGTGGAGGAGCCACCAGAGAACTCGTCGGCATCGGCGTTCGCGGTTCTCACGTAAAGGCCCGGAGGCGATCCGCTCGGGCCCGCAGGCCCTGCAGGTCCGGCAGGCCCGGCAGGCCCGGCAGGCCCGGCAGGCCCCACGGGACCCTCGGGTCCGGCAGCTCCGTCAGCTCCGTCGGCTCCCGCGGGCCCGACCGGACCGATAGGACCCTGATCACCCTTCACGCCCTGCACGTTCCAGGCGAGTGACGTCTCTCCACTCTTGCAATTGGTCACGGAGGAGTCGATCACGCGAAGCGATCCACCGCTCTTCGAATAGCACGCGTCGATGACGTTGTTGCTCGGGATCGTCGCAGACGCGATCCCACCTCCGATCAGGCCGACGATCGCCACGACCCAGGCGATCAGGTGCAATCCTCGGCGTCGCGAGGATCCCGAAGCCCGTCGAACCTTTGCGCCCCGCTCGGCGGGTGGCGCCTCCGTAATCGTTCCTTTCCTGCTACCGATCATGTGTTACTCCTTTGTGGGATTGACTCGCCGTATCTATCTTGTTGCTGTGTCGCCTCGAGATCCTCACTAACTCCTTTCGATCGCAACCTCCTCGACTCGCTGGTCTGGCGAGCGTCTGTCAGGGCAAAGTCGCTCGTCGCGCTCTGCCGTCGTGCGTGTTGAGTCAACGCATGCCCGCGGGGGGTCCGGCTGCTTACGATGCGGCTGGGTTACGCGCTATTCCGGGCAGGTCACGCGCGGGTTCCATTGCTCGAAGATCCCGTTCGGGTTCGAGCGCCAGACCCACACGTGCAGGTCGTAGTGCACGGGCATGCCTGGGCCGTGGCCGGGCATCGGACCGTCGAAGGGGCGTCCGAACAGAGTCGGACGGTCGTCGGCGGTGGCGAGGTCCTGATCCTCGTCCACCTTGAAGTACTCCACGCCTGTGAGCACGCGCGTGCCGTTGAGACCTGGCGCGTACAGCAGCCCCTCCGGCTGGTCCTTGAGCACCACGGAGTCGATCCGGTCTGGGTCGACGTAGTGGTATCCCATCCCGCCTTCGGGCGATGCGACGCAGTGGTCGTCCCGCTCGAACCCTCCCGCGATCGCCAGTGCCTCGTTGTGATACGCCCCGGTCACCTGACGCAGGCGCTCCATCTGCCGGGCGAGCCGGTCCCCGGATGTATTGCCGCTCGCGATGCCACCCAGGTTGGGTACGACGATCGCGCCCACGACCATCACCACTGCGGCAGCGACGACGCTGGTTCCACGTCTACGTTGCTTCATCCACCTCTCCCTTCTCCTTCGGGGACGTCCCCCGTCGAAAACCGACGCTAGGGAAGGGGGGTTCGAACCGGCTTAAACTCAGATGAAAGCTCCAAAGAACTCGGTTCCAGCGCTGGGCGAACCCGCAGGAGCGACATGACCGGCAACGACTACGTGACGGTGAGCCCGACGCGGCTGACTCCACCCCCAGCGTCCCCCTGGTTGCTCGAGCGCCCCGCGCTCGCTTCACGCCTCGATGGATCCCTCGGCGCCCGGCTGACCACCGTCGTCGCGGGCGCGGGCTTCGGTAAGACCACTGCCCTGAGCAGTTGGGCCGCGGGTCGCCGTTGTTCCTGGTACACGCTGGGCTCGGAGGACCGAGAGGTAGGAGTCCTCGCGAACGGGCTAGTGGAAGCTCTACGGGTCCGAGTTCCTAGTCTTCCCCCAGACACCGCCGCGGCGGCGGGATCGGGGCGGGGACCGAAGCTCGATGAGTCCGACATCATGCGAGGACGCGCCTGGGGAGCGCTCTTGAGTGGAGCGCTACAAGAACATCTGCGGCGTGATCTCGTCCTGGTCCTGGACGACGTCCACGAGCTCGAAGGCGCGGAGGCTGCTCTCGCTCTACTGGGTGAGCTTTGTCGAGAGGCTCCCGCGCGGTTGCACCTCATCCTTGCGTCGCGGCGCGAGCTGCCATTCGGGATCGAAAGGATGCGGGGCCGCGGACAGGTTCTGGAACTGGATGCGTCCGACCTCTCCTTCAGCCGAGAAGAAGTCGCCGATCTGCTGAACATGTCCTTCGGCATCGCGGATCGCACTCTGAGCGATTCGTTGCACGAGCTGACCGGCGGCTGGCCGGGAGCGGTGCGCCTCGCGATGGAGTTCCTGCGCGGCGCCGACGAACACGAGCTAACAGGGCGGTTCGAGGCGCTCCGCCGCGGGAAGAAGCCTCTGCTCACGTTTCTCACCGAGGAAGTTTTGGATGCCGAGCCGCCCGAGGTCAGGGAGCTGCTGAGCAAAGCGGCGTGCGTCGAGCGGTTCACGCCCGAGCTTCTCGAATGGCTGGGCGTGCCGGATGCCGCCGACATGGTCGGGTCGCTCGAGAGGCGGGGTTTGTTCCTCGAACCGCTGACGGGCGAGTGGGGGTGGTACGGGTCAGCAGCCTCGTACGCGACCTGATCGTGCGGAGATGGCCGCTTCCTCCCGCCGACCGAACGGCTCTGCTCGAGCGTGCAGCCGATTGGTTCGAGTCCAATGGTCATTTCGCGGACGTGCTGAGCACGCTCGTCGAGATGGGAGAACCCGACCGCATCGCCTCGTTCCTCGCTAGGCGGGGTGAAGCGATATTGCGTTCCGGAAATCTTCAAGCACTCAAGGAAGCGATCGATCATCTCCCCGAGGAGCTACGGGATCCCGGGATCCATCAGCTGTCCGGAGCGACGCGCCACTTCCGAGGGGACTGGGAGAGCGCCCTCGCGTGCTTCGAGCAGGTGGCGGGTGAGCGGGGTGATCTCGACGCCCGACTCGCCTGGCGCATCGGGATGATCCATCACCTGAAGGGTGATCTACGTTCCGCTCTTGTCGCGTACCAGCGAGGCCGCATCGATGGGAGCGATCTCGCCTCAGAAGCTCTGCTCAGCGCGTGGAAGGCCGGCGCGCACTGGCTCTTGGGTGAAGCGGACGCGTGTCGAGCTGCCGCAGAGTCTTCGTTGGCGGCTGCGACCGCCGCGCAGGACGGTGGCGCGTTGGCCGCAGCGCACACCGCCAACGCGCTTGTAGCGGCTTTGGCGGGCGACCGCAGGACGAGCGAAGCGCACTACTTGCACGGGCTGGAAGCAGCAGGCGGTGCTCACGACCTGTTGCAGATCATCCGGATCCGGACCAACCGCGGCTCGCAGTTCCTTGAAGCAGGCTCCTATCAGCGGGCGCTGGAAGAGCTTGCGAGCGCGATCCAATCAGCGGAGCTTGCGGGGTATGCCGCGTACCACGCACTCGCATTGACCAACCGAGGCGAGGTCCTCTTTCAGCTTGGCCGGTTGGACGAGGCGCTCGCAGACCTCGAGATGGCGCGCTCTATCTATCAGCGGATCGAATCGCTGGGGGTCGCGTATCCGCTCAGGAACCTCGGAGATGTCTATCGGGTTCGGGGGGACCTGACCTTGGCCCGATCCTGCTACGAAGAGGCGATCCGTGTGGGAGAGAGGGCTCATAACCTGCAGGCGCTCGTTCCCTCTCTCGCGGGGCTCGCGCGGGTGCTTGCGAAAGACGAACCAGAGATGGCACGAGCTCACGTGGAGCGCGCCGTCGGGTACGGCCGGGGGATGGGCTACGTCGAAGCGCTCAACGCCGGGGCATGGGTTGCGCTGGTCGGAGGGGACGCTCCCACGGCCGCGGATCTGGCAGCACGATCGGAAGCCGAAGCGCGTGCGCGCCGACATCGCGCGGGGATGGCCGAAGCACTCGAGCTCAGGGCGCTCGCTGCCGAGGTTCCGTCTCTCCAACTGGAGCGATTCCAAGAGGCGGTCGCCGCGTGGAAGGACATCGGCCATCCGATCGGGCAGGCGCGGGCCGAGCTGTGGGTTGCGGCTCTGGTCGGTGGCGCGGAGGGCCGGGCTCTTGCGAGAGACGCGACCGATCGGCTCCTCACTCTTGGAGCCCGTGGCGTGCTTGCGTTCGCAACGAACTGGATCGCACCTCCCAAAGGTGACACGGCGTTCCCGGTCGAGATCAGATCGCTCGGTGGCTTCAGGGTTCTGCGTCATGGAGAGCCGATCCCGACGACGGAGTGGCGTTCGAAGAAAGCCAGGGACCTCCTCAAGATGCTCGTGGCACGAAGGGGGCGCCCGGTGCCGCGGGAGGTCCTGATGGAGGCGCTGTGGCCTGAGGAGGAGTCGGACAAGCTCGGGAACCGGTTGTCGGTCGCGCTCACGACGCTTCGCACCGTGCTGGATCCTGAACGGAGATATGAGCTGGAGCATTTCGTGTGTGGAGGCAAATCCACCGTCGGACTGCAGCTCGAGAACCTGCGGGTCGACGTTCTCGACTTCCTCCAGGAGGCGTCGTCGGCGTTGGATCTTCGATCCGAGGGGTGGTTGCAGGAGGCGAACGCCACGCTACGAGAGGCCGAGGCTCTGTATGCGGGCGACTTCTTAGAAGAAGATGCCTATGAGGACTGGTCGGTCCCCCTGAGGGAAGAGGCCCGAGCCGCTTACGTGGCGGTCGTGCGCGCCCTCGCGGAGGCGGCATCCACCGAGGGCGATCACGAAGCGACGTCGCGGTACTGCCTGCGCCTTCTCGAACGCGACCCATACGACGAGCAGGCCCACTTATTGCTCGTCACCGCGCTCCTGAAGGCACGTCGTCACGGAGAGGCCAGACGTCGTTACCTCATCTACTCCGGCGAGATGGACGAGATCGGGGTCGAGCCCGCCGCATTCCCCGGGGCGACGCCGGCCCGCGCCTAGCGCGTTGTCTAGGAGCCGCCGGGTTGCAGCGTTCCGTTGACGGTGAGTCTGTAGTTCGGGTAGGCCTCGCTCGATTCGCGCGGATCGTGCACGGTGACGATCGCGGCCACCGTGTCTGCCGTGGTGCCGATCATCTCGTCCAGCTCCGCGCCCGAGACGCTGGCGCTGTTGTCGGGCCCCAGCGGAACCTGCGCCAGCCATGCTTGGGTGTGGGCGGCGTCGTAGGCCACGAGCTGGAGCGTGAAGTCGGCGTCGGTCGTGCTGTCGAACGTGAGCGACTCGATCTCGGCCGCGGTGAAGAACAGCCCAGTGGAATCCCGGAGACGCACGAAGTCCGATCCGTTCGGCGGAGCGCCGGGAGTCGAGTAAGCGTGCTCGGTCGACCAGTTCACCGTCGCGTCCAACCGCCGCACGGTCACCTTCGACGGCTTCCGGGAACTGTTCAAGGTGGCGCCGTCATCGATTACCCCGTCGAGTGTCATGGCCGCGGCCCAGTCCCGGATCAAGCTCTTCACCGTCGCGCGTGCCTCGATCTTCCGCAACGCACGCCGCACCGAGCCGAGCCCGTTCGCATCGATCCGGTGCAGCATCTTCATGAAGGGACGGCCGTAGCGCGACGAGAGCAGCTCCATGAACGTGTAGGTGGCGCCGTACTCGGCCAGGATCTCTCCCTCCTGGTCCTCCCACACCGTGAGTGAGTTCTCGGGACCCATGTCGGTTGGGTTCGGGTTGTAAGCGGTCTGCTGGCCGCAGTAGCCGAGGAAGCACTGGACGTGGCGGTCGAAGCCGGCTTCGTGGATGCTGCGCTCGGGGTGCGCGTAGCCGGTCAGCGTCTGCGCCCAGTCCGAGAGACCCTCGTTCAGCCACACCGCCTCGTTCGGGTCTTCGTAGTGCTCGAGCAGGTGCTGGTACTCGTGCGCGAGCGTCTGTTCGATCAGGTTGGGCCGCGCCGGCTGGCTCTTGCACAGGTCGGTCGGGTCGGGCTCGTGCGGCGGGTTCTCGCCGGTCCGGTGGATCCAGTCGTAGCCGTCGATCGTCATCACGTTGCGATCGGTGAGCCTGTTGAACTCGGAATAGAAGAACCCGATGATGTAGGGCAGGTTGCTCTGGTTGTTCGGGTCGTAGTAGTTGCGATCGCGCACGTTGTCGACCAACACGACGATGTCGTCGCCGTCGCCGCGGAAGTGATCGGGACCGCCGCCGACGATGTTCGTTCCCTCCGCCTTTTGTCCGTTGCGGTCGGGCGGCCGGCTGAAGGCGCGCGACTCCTTCGGATAGATGTTGCCGTCGAACTGCTTCACGAGGTAGTTCACCTGTCGCTCCGTGACCTGGATCCGCTCGTCGTTGCGGCAGTCGTCGGCGGGGAAGCTCAGGTCCGGCGTCACCCACACCTCGACGTTCGACCCGCGCGCCCGGAGCTCGAAGGGCTTGGTGTAGATCTCGCGCTTCTCGTCGTCGAGCGCGAACCAGGTCTTGGTGTCACCGACCTTGGAACGGCCTGCGTCGAGCGACCACGACTCCAGCTGCGGAACCGCCAGCGGGAGCGGGCGGCCGCCGTTGTAGTCGGGGCCGATGTGCCGGACGCGCACGGGCTCGTACTGCGTTGCGGACGCTCCCGCGGCGACGGGCGTTGCAAAGGCGGCCACGAGGTTCCCGATGAGCAGCGCGCTGACGATTCGACGAGACAAGTGACCCCCCTGCTGTGGCTTCGTCGAAGAAGGTTACGGCGCCTCGCGGTCGTTCGGTGACACTCAGCCAGAGAGGGCCGCCAGCAGCAGTGCGAGCAGGCGGTCGTCCTCGGACGCAGGGACGGTGCGGAGGTCGAGGATCAACCGGTCGTCTTCGACCCGGGCGATCACCGGCACGTCGCCGTAGCGAAGGCCTCTCTGCAGCTCGGCGGCGCTGCGCTCCCCGCTCAGGATCGACAGGCCGAACGAAGACAGCTCGACGCCGGGGAGAGAGCCGCCGCCTGCGACCGAGCTGAGTGGGAGCGGCTCGACCTTCACGTCGGCCGAGACGCGGATCGCCACCGAGACCGACATCTTTCGGGCCCGCTCCTCCAGGCGCTCGAGCGGCACCGACGCCATCTGCCACAGGGGGAGCTCGCCGCCTCGCCCCTCGAGATACATGCGCAAGGTTGCCTCCAGCGCGGCGAGGGTCATCTTGTCCGGGCGTAGCGTCCGCAGCAGGGGGTGGTGCGAGATCGTCCCGATAGCTCGAGCCCGCCCCGCGATCACGCCCGCCTGTGGCCCGCCGAGGAGCTTGTCCCCGGAGAACGTGACGACGTCGGCGCCGTCTTCCAGCGCGTCTCTGACTAGAGGCTCCGGCAGGCTCGCGTCCTCCATCACCAGGCCCGAGCCGAGGTCGTGGATGAAGCTGAGGCCGCGGCTCACCGCGAGCCGCCCCAGATCACGGGGCGCGACCTCGGCTGTGAAGCCCACGACGCGGTAGTTGGACGGGTGGACCTTCAGGATCGCGGCGGTGTCGGGCGTGATCGCCTTCTCGTAGTCGCCGATGTGGGTGCGGTTGGTGGTGCCGACCTCGACCAGCTTGGCTCCGGACGCGGCCATGACGTCGGGGATGCGGAACTCGCCGCCGATCTCGATCAGCTCGCCGCGGCTGATGATGACCTCTCTGCCCGCGCACAGGCTCGCCAGCGTCACCAGGACGGCGGCCGCGTTGTTGTTCACCACCAGCGCCTCCTCGGCACCGGTGAGCGCGGAGATCAACGCGGTCGCATGCGCGTAGCGGGTGCCGCGACGGCCTCCGGCGACGTCGTATTCGAGGTTCGAGTAACCTGAGGCCACTTCGAGCACCGCGGCGAGTTGCTCTTCGCCCAGAGGGGCCCGGCCGAGGTTCGTATGGATCAGCACGCCGGTCGCGTTGATCACGGGCTGCAGGAGCGAGCGAGCATCGTCTCGCAACAGGTGTCGAACTCGCTCTGCCAGGTCTTCGAGCGTGGGGGCCGGACCTCCGCCGCGGATGGCCGCCCTCGCCTCGTCTATCGCTCTGCGAGCGGCTGCCGTTACGCCGACGCCGCGTCCACCGACCGCGTCTACGAGCCGGTCGACCGCGGGCAGAGCGCGCAGCCCGACCTGGACAGAGTCGTCTCCCATGGAGCTAGGCGGGCTGGTTGAAGGTCAGGATCCGGCGCCGCATCGCCTCTTGGATCGCGGATACACGGTTGTTCACGTGCAGCTTGGAGTAGATGTTCGCGATGTGCGTCGTGACCGTGCGCTCCGAGATCGAGAGCCGGCTCGCGATCGCCTTGTTCGGGAGGCCCTCGTTCATGAGCTGCAGGATCTCGCGCTCTCGCGGCGTGAGCGGCTGGTAGACGTCGGACACGTCGGCCTTCTGGTAGCCCTGGAACTCGGTCAGCACCTTGCTCGCGAGCGCGGGGTCGAGGCGTCCCCCACCCGCGGCCACCGAACGAACCGTCGCCACGACCTCGTCCAGCTCCGCGGTCTTCAAGAGATATCCGGAAGCTCCCGCTTTCAAGGCATCGAAAACGAACTGTTGATCGTCATGTCCCGACAGAACGACCACGCCGACGTTCGGAAAGGAGTCCTTTATCTCTCGGGTTGCTTCGATCCCATCTTTGTTGGGCATGATCACGTCGATCAGCACGACATCGGGCAGGAGCTCTTCGACCATACGTAGAACCTTCGTTCCGTCGGACGCCTCACCCACGACTTCGACCCCTTCGGTCTCGAGCATCGTCTTGATGCCACGCCGCAGCAGGTCGTGGTCGTCTACGAGCAGGACTTTCACGCCCTCTTGTTGGGACACAGGCCGATGATATGGGCCAAGCGTCGCGGGATACAGAGGGGAAAGTGAACGTAGAGCAGGGCCGCGTCACGAAGATCCGTCCCGTCGACGCGCCCTTGTCGCCCCACGTGCGCTGGACCGTCGGGTGCCTGGTCGCGTCACTCGCCATGGTTGGGATCCTGATCCTGGTCGCGCTGATCGCGATCGCGCTGTCACCGCCGACGTGGGTCCAGGTCGTGCTGGGCTTCGGGCTCGCGTGCGGAGGAGCCGTGTTCGCGTGGCTGATCGCCACCGCGCTGGCGCACCGGAGGGCGAGGGACTAAGACTTCGGCGAGAAGTCCTTTATCTCGCCGCCGATGGCGCCGCGGATCGCCTCGATCCTCTTCATCGCGGTTGACGGCTCACCCGCGGCGACGACGATCCAGTTCGGCCCGTACACCAGAGGCAACGGGAGCTTCTGCTCCTTCATCAGCCCGAGCCACAGCGCACGGTTCTCCTCGGTCTCGTAGAAGTAGATGTTGAAGCGGCGGTTCGGGGTGCCGGGGTCGCACAGCGAGAACTCGCTCAGCGTGGGGTCGGGTTGATCCAGGAAGTCCAACGTCGTGCACTCGATGCCCCGGTCTGCCAGCGCTGCGGCCAGAGCCTCGGTGTCCTCGTACGTCTTGGGCTCGGGCGCGGGGCCGGCGAAGGTGGGGAACGGCTTCAGCTTCGGCGGTTTCGCGGGCTTGGGGCTAAGGCTTGGCTCCGGCGAAGGGCTCGGAGTGGCCGCCTGTGGCGGAGGCGGTGGCGGAGCGGGATCGGATGCGAACAACCCGCTGGCAGCCTGGAACAGGGCGAGTCCCAAGAACAGCGCGGCGATGCCTATGGCGGTCTTCGACACCGGGGCATGCTAGAGGCCGCCGCCGCATAGACGAGCCGCGGACTTCGGGACTGGGTCAGTCGAGGCCGTGGAGGTTGTCCGCCTCGCCCTCGGCCTTCCACTCGTTCAGCTCGGCCTGCGTCCAGCGCTCGGCCATCTCGTAGCTGGCGGACTCGACAGCGGCCCCCGCGGCCGAGACCGACGAGTCCCGCTTGATCTCGCCGTAGCAGGGGAGGTCATCCGATGCCAGGTCACGGTCGTATTCGTCACGCTCCGGCCACCACCAGTACTGCGCGCCGCCCAGTGCCTCGTTCTGCATCCGCAGATCCATGTGGTTGTGCGACATGGACGAGTAGCAGCCGATGCCGTGGACCTGCGAGCCCTTCGCGGTGTCGCGGCCCTTGCGGTTGGACACGCCGACGATCCGCATGTCCGCCGCGGTCCCGTACATGTGCTGCGAGTAGGTGGCGCCGCGGATGCAGCGGTTGTAGGCGACGCTGCGGAAGCCGGAGTTGATCGCGATCGGCTTGTCGCCGACCTTCGCCCGCAGCGCCTCGAGCCTCCACATCAGACGCCGCACGTTTTTCTTGACCTCTTTCTCCGAGACCATCCCGCCGCGGAAGCTGCTCGCGTACTGGTTCGCCTCCGCGGAACAACTCGAGTTCCGGTTCTGCCAGAACTCGGAGAAGTCGAAGTTGACGGTCGTGTGGTCCTCGTCCTCCAGCGCGTTCAGCGCCTTGAAGGTGTCGGCGCCGGCGACGCCGTCGGGGGTGAGCCCGTAGTGCTGCTGGAACGCCTCTACTGCGACCTTGGTGTCGTCGTCGAAGGTCCCGTCGATCTCGAACAGGCTCTGGTCGTTCGCGGGATACCAGCCGGCGACCCGGACCTGGAGCGCTTTCACGTCCTTCCCGGTGGCTCCATAGGAGAGATCCCGGGTCCAGTTGTAGGCGAGGGCGGGAGCGGCCATGAGGACCTGAGCCACGAGCGCGCCGAGGAGAGCGAAAACGAGTTTCTTGAGGGTCATGACCTGTTTGTCGGCCTTGGCGGATGTAGCCCTAAATGACAATTTCGCCTCTGCGACCCCCCAAACGGGTGAAGCTCAGGCCCGGCTAGCGGTTCCTCTTGATCGACGACGAGGCGCTCGAGCAGGTGTGCGCCGGGATGTCCGCCGTCTGCACCTCGGTGGCGATGGCGACGTAGCGGCCGGCTCGGTCGCTCACAGGCACGCGGTAGGAGCCGTAGCGATTCGTCGTCGTCTTGCCGACGACCTTGCCATTGCGCTTGATCTTGACAACGACCTTGTCGGCGCAGGCGGCGTAGCCGTCGGCGACCTTGACGCGACCCGCTGCATACAGCGACCCGCCGAGCTTCATCGTGATGCTGCGCTTGTGCTCGGGCGCGACCTGCTCCGCGGGATCCGGAACGGGGTCGCTCGTGGGCTCAGGCTCGGGCGACGGAGACGTCGTCGGCTCCGGCCCCGGAGACGTGCTGGGCTCGGGCTCCGCGGTGGGCGACGGTTGGGGTTGAGGGTCGTCGTTTACGACCTGGGTTCCGGTGAGGTGCTCGAGTGAGCCGACCGCGTCCAGGCGTCCCGAGGTGGCGACCTTGCCGGTCAGCCCGCCGACGGGATCTACGCCGGCCAGAACCGCGCCCACGATCTGACCGACGGTGGCGCTCGGAACCGCGGCTTTCAAAAGAGCTGCCACGCCGGCGACGTGCGGCGCCGCCATGGAGGTCCCGCTGGCGCTGAAGAACTCGTTGCCGGTGAAGGTCTCGGACTGGCACCGCACTGCCACGTCGTCGAGGTCGGCTCCCTGCGCTGTGACGGTCGCGTTCGTGCGCAGCCGGTAGCGCAGATACACCGAAGACGCTCCATCGAAGGCGCTGAGATCGTCGCTGATCCGCTGCCAGGCACCGTCCGAGCTGCCCGACCACGCCGAGATCCTGCTCCAGCTCGAGCCGTCCCGCGAAGCCTCCACGAACAAGATGTCGTTGCTGCGTTCGATCGCTAGCCGCAGCGAGTAGGCGAGCTTGCAGTCGCTGAGGCCGCCGAGCGAGAAGGAGTTGGTTGTCATCGCCCACGAGTCGGTGTCGTTCAGGTAGTCGATGCCGGGGCTGTCGGTGAGGAAGCCGCCGACGCTGTCGACCGAGCGGGTCCAGAGGTTGTTGGCGCCGCCGGTGCTCCAGCGTCCGGTGAGGTCGGACTCGAAGCTCTCGGCGAAGGCGGTGGTCATGGCCGTGCCGGCGCTCAAGATGCCGACGCCGGGAGCCGCGAGATCGACTGAGGTCGTTCCGTAGTTCGAGAAGCTCGCCAGGTTGTCGATCTTGTCGCTGGCGGCCACGCAGATGAGGTTCGCGGCGGGGTAGCTGCACGGATACTGCGGCGTGAGGTCGTTGTTAGAGCCCTCGTTGCCGGCCGCCACGACGAACAGGGTCTGGGGGGCGGCATTGATCGCTTCCAGGATGGCGGTCGACTGGCCGGTCCCACCGAAGCTCGCGTTGACGACGTCGATCCCCATGTCTCCCGCGTAGCGGAAGGCGGCGGCCACATCCGCGGCGGTCCCGATCCCGGAGGAATCGAGCGCCCGCAGCGGCACCAGCGAGGTCGACCAGTTGACGCCGGCGATGCCGTAGCCGTCGTTGCCGCGGGAGCCGATGGTTCCGGCCACGTGGGTGCCGTGGCCGTGGGCGTCCGCGGGCTTGTTGTCGTCATCGATCCAGTCCCAGCCCCGCCAGTCGTCGGCGTAGCCGTTGCCGTCGTCGTCGCTGCCGTTGCTGCCCTTGCTGCCGCTCTCAGCGCCGTTGGTCCAGATGTTGGGGGCGAGGTCCGGGTGCGACAGGGCAATGCCGCTGTCGACGACCGCGACCGTTACCTGAGGAGCTCCGCTGGTGACGGTCCAGGCGTCGGGCATCCCGATCTTGGGCAGAGCCCACAGCGAGCTGTACTTGGGGTCGTTCGGGATGACCGAGGTCGAGCGGTAGAGGTAGTTGGGCTCGGCGTACACCACGTTCGGGTCGGCCTCGAGGGCCGCGATGGCCTCTGCGGACGGCGCCTCGGGATCAACGACCTCGATCCTCTGCTCCGGAAGGCGCTCCAGGAGCCGAGCGTCTACGTCCTGGCGAACCTCGGCCGCCCGAGACAGGTTGCGGTACTTGACCAGGATGCCATCGCTCTTCGCGGCGACGCCCGTTCCCCGAGCGCGGGCGGGCCGAGCGGCGACGGCCGGTACGGCCGATGCGACGAGGGCGCTGGCGAGGACGGCGCTGAACAAGACGAAGCGAGGGCGCAACGAAGATCTCCCAGTAGAGGTTCGAAATGTCCTCTATGTATCGGCAGGCGCCCGCCGAACTTCAGTTGCCCATTCAACAATCCCGGGTCGTATTGCGGCAAGAGTGACCGCGCAGAGTCCTCAGAAAACGTGTTCTCTGGTGATGTCCTCCAGCGTTCCTGCGCCCAGCTGCACCATTCCGTTCTCAAGCTGCAACCGAAGGACTGCCAGAACCCGAGCTACTCCCTCTTGACCACCAGCGGCTAAACCCCACAGATATGGGCGTCCGATGAACACAGCCCGAGCGCCCAGCGCAAGGGCGATCAATACGTCCGTTCCGCGCCTTACCCCGCCGTCAAGGTAGACCTCCGCTCTCCCCTGGATGGCCTCAGTGACCTCTTCGAGCACGTCGATCGGGGCGACGGATTGGTCGAGCTGCCGGGCGCCGTGATTTGAGACGAAGATCGCGTCCGCTCCATGTTCAACCGCGAGTTCAGCGTCGTCACTACTCAGAATGCCCTTTAGGACAATGGGAAGCTTCACTGTGTCACGCAGCCACGCGATGTCATCCCACCGCAAACCTCTGCTGTATTGCTCCGTGACACGTTCAGCGATTGGTTTGTCGGTCGCGGCGGCGAAGTTGCCCGGCACGGCGTGCGGAGGTACTACGTATGCGTGCCGGTACTCGCGCTCCCGGTATCCCGGAACCGGAAGGTCGACCGTCAGCACGATCGCCGAATACCCGGTTGCCTCCGCACGCCGAAGGATCTCTTCGGTCAGGCCTCTGTCCCGGTGGACGTAACACTGGAACCACTTCGGACCGTCTGCGGCTGCAGCCACGTCCTCGAGCGAGCAGGAGGACTCTGTTGCAAGGCACATGAGTATCCCCGCGTCGCCGGCCGCCCGCGCTACGGCGACTTCTCCGTCTGGATGCGCCAAACGCTGCAACGCGGCGGGAGCGAGCGCGATCGGCAGAGCGACCTGGGTCCCGAGCAACGTTGTAGAGGTTTGAGCAACGATGTGCCCGCGCAACACGCGAGGTCGGAACCGGTAACGCCTGAAGGCGGCGACGTTCTCGCGCAGGGTCAACTCGAGTCCGGCGCCGCCCGCGTAGTAGGCGAACGCTCCTGGATCCATCCGTTCTTTCGCGATCGACTCGAACTCCTCCGTTCCGTATATCTGCTCTAGCTCCATGGTTCCGAGACTATGTCGGACAGAAAACACAGCGATATCCTGCGGTTCCGCCTATCCTTCTTCGGAGCCGCATGGCCAACATCCCTGACTTCGTGTCTCGTTCGACCACCGCTTTCCGCAAGTGCTTGGTCCTTCTGGGACCGCGCGCGAGAGGGAAGTGGCTGACGCTCGTTGGTCTTGCTGTCTTCGTCAGCGCACTGGAAGCACTGGCCGCGGTGTTCGTGTTCGTTCTGCTCGCACTCGTGACGAACCCACAGGGGCCGATAATGGTCCCTCTCCTGGGCGACCTGCATCAGAGGTTCCCGCGGCTGACCGAGCCGCGGACGCTGCTAGCGGCGGCCTTGATCACCGCGGGCTTCTTCCTCGTGAGAGCTCTCGTCTACCTCCTCCAGAGCTACCTTCAGAACCGGCTGGCGTATGGAACTGCTGCGTCTTTGGCCCGGCGTCTTGTGCGTGGGTACCTCGCGATGCCGTACTCGCAGTACCTGCGCCGTAACTCGGCCGAGATGATCCGGAACGCGCACGAGTCCACCGTCGGCTTCGCCCAGTTGGTGCTGTTCCCGGGGATAGTGCTGGGGGCCGAGATCTTCGTCACTCTCACGCTGTGCGCGATGCTCGTCTTGACGTCTCCCCTGGCAGCACTTGCTGCCTTCCTCCTCCTAGGGTGTGTCGTGCTGCTCATGTTGAGACTTGTCCAGCCGCGTCTCCTCAGACTCGGTCGGCGCGTCCAAGACTTCTCGACGGAGAGCTTGAAGTCGTTGCAGCAGACGCTGCACGGCCTTCGCGACATCAGAGTCCTCGGGAGAGAGGGTTTCTTCGAGGAGAGTTTCGCGGCAACGCGTCAGAGCCTTGCAGACGCGTACGCCGCTCGGGGTCTGCTGATCGATATCCCGCGGGTCACCTTGGAGACCAGCGTGCTGCTCGTCGTCCTTCTCTTTCTCGGCGCTCAGGCGATCCGAACCGGCTCGGTGGCAGAAAGTGTCACCGCGTTGGGCCTCTTCGGCTATGCCGCGTTCCGCATTCTTCCTTCGGTTAATCGGATCGTGAACAACGTCCAGAGTCTGAAGTTCGCCGGGCCACTGATCGACTTCCTCCATGAGGACGTGGTCGCTGCCGACGCGGCACTGGCAGAGGTGAACGCGCCTCGGGACGACTCGTTCCACGACACCATCGAGATGAAGGACGTCGGTTTTCGTTACCCGGGAGCGGATCGGGATGCGGTAGCTGGGATCCAGCTGACGATCCGGCGCGGCGAGTCGATCGGGATCGCGGGCCCGACCGGCAGCGGCAAGAGCACGTTACTCGACCTGATCCTGGGCTTGCTGGAGCCGACTGCTGGAGAGATCTACATCGACGGGCAGCCGCTGCATCAGGAGGTAAGGACGTGGCAGAGATGCGTCGGTGTCGTCCCTCAGATGATCTTCCTGTTGGACGACACGATCAGGCGAAACATAGCCTTTGGTCTTGTCGACGGAGAGATCGATGAGGTGCGCGTCGAAGAAGCGGTGAAGATCGCGCAGCTAGAGTCGTTCGTCGAGGCGCTGCCGTCGGGGCTTGACACGATCGTCGGTGAGCGCGGGGTGAAGCTATCGGGAGGGCAGCGTCAACGCCTTGCCATCGCCCGCGCTATGTACAGGCAACCTGAAGTGCTGATCTTCGATGAGGGTACTTCCGCGCTCGATAGCAGGACGGAGGCCGATGTGATCAACGCCCTACCGCGGATGCGACCGGATCTCACCCTCATCAGCGTTGCCCACCGCCTGAGCACGATCAGGAATCACGACCGGGTCGTGTTCGTAACGGACGGTCAGATCGCTGCCGTCGGCAGCTTCGATGACCTTGTGAAACAAAGCGACGACTTCCGCGCGATGGCGCAACAAGACCCGACGCTCTACGCGCGCCCTACGTAACAGCTCGATCCGCTCGGGCCACGCGGTGCATCGGTGACGTGGCGAGTTGCCAGGGAAGGTCTCGCTCAGCAGCTTGGATCTCTTCTAGAGGGACCTCGTCCCATACGCTGCGCAGCAGTACAGACCACGCACGCCCTACGGCATCGTAGGAATGATACTTCAGCGCGAAGCGACGGCTCGCTGCGCCGGCCGCCACTCTGGCCTCGGGGTTCTCGGCCAAGTCTCGAAGCTTCGCCTTGATGTCGCTCGCGTCGCAGTCCACGATCGGACACTCCTGGATGCTTGGGTGAGCCTTCATCTCTGGTGGCATCCACCGCAGGTTTGACAGCACCGGCTTTCCGGCGCTCATTGCTTCGATCCCGAAGAGCCCGAAACCCCCTATAAGTTGCTCAACGACTATGTCTCCCGCGAGAACCACCTCCCGTACCTCTTCGTTCGGACGCGCCTCGAGCAGGTGCAAGCGCACGGGTAGGCCCTCGGCCCCCAACTCCGCGACTGCTTCGATCACGTGGCGGGTCCCTTTGATCGCGCGGTGGTTCGAGGCATGGACGACGTTGACGGTTGCCGATGTGTCCCGACGTATTTCCACTGGCCGCCAGAGGTCTGTGTCGACCGCGAGTTGGCACGGCCAAACGACGTCGTAGCGGGGCAGGTAGCCCACCTGCAGGTTCCGAATGACGAGGTCCGCCTCTTCGCAGAAGTGTCGGACCAGTGACGCAACCCGGCGAGAGCGTGTCAGTGTTTGGGGGTAGTCCGTCAGTATCGCCTCTTCGGCGGCCCCGAGGTATCCGACAACAGCGATATCGCTGCCATACGGCGTCACGATGATCTTCTTTCTGGCGAAGTGCAGCAGGCGCGATTCCAGGCGACGCAGAGGCGTTCGCGAGAGGAACCCGCCATCGAAGAAGAACACGAAGATATCGGCGTGACGCAGCGCCCACAGAAACATCAGTTGCTCTCGCACGGGGTCGAGGATCTTCGTGCGCCACGGTGACAAAAAGTCCCCCAGCCAAAGGTCGAAGTCTTCCCGGCGGTTTATGTCAAACCAGCCCCAGACGATCGTCGTGCTTTCGTACCCAAGCATCCGAACGGCGGCGGACCAGTACTTGATGTTGATGATCGGCGTCAACCCCCAAATCACGCGGGGGAGGCGCAATCGGTCCTTTCGTGACATCGAGATTCGTTCAACTGCGACTGCAACGACAACTATCGGGAAGAACATGAGAGAGATGAACCACCCTGCCGATGTCCGAAGCCATCGCCGTGCAAGCGCGCGTGCGGACGTAGGGTTCATTGGGGCCGGTGCGTCATGAGTAACGCAAGTCCACACTCCCGTCGCCCCTTAGATCCACGGTTCCGATCCTTCGTGCCGGGATACCAGCGAGGATGCTGCCCTCAGCGGCGTCAGCCGTGACAACGGCTCCTGCCGCGACCAGGCAACGGTCGCCGACGGTCACGCCTCGCGTGACGACAACGTGGGTTCCGAGGAAACAGTGATTCCCGATCGCTGTCGGCGCGTACTCGTACACTTCTCGGCCGCCTGAGAGCGCCCATCGGGCGGTGTCGTGACTAAGTAGCTGACATCCGGACGACACGGAGCAATATTCGCCGATAGTGAGTCCGCCCGTCCCGTCGAGCGAGCAGAAGGGACCGACCCACGTGCCTCTGCCGATGCTCACGTCACCGACGACAGTTGTCGAGTCGTAGATCGTGACGTCGCGATCGTCGGAGGTCCAAGCTCGCCCGCGTTCCTTCCAGTCGCTGAGGTCCTCTGCGAATGGGTTCATTCGCTGGTAGCGATCGAGGGTCTCACCGCGCAGGTGTCGACCCACCTCCCGCAGATCCTCTAGGAGCTGCTGCTGGCGGGCGTTTAGGTCCACGCGTCGTCTCCTACCAGGTCCATAGCGGGCGAAAGTGACAGCGCCTCCACAGCAGCTTCTCTCGGTCCTTTGCCATTCAGCCGGGCTCTGGCCATCGCTTCGCCCACCTTCAAACCTCCTCCATACAGCTCCAGGACTGGACGCGGACCGAGTTCGTGCGGTTGATAGCTCATGTAGCCAAACGGACGGATGAGCTTCGGCTCGTACCGAAGCTGTGATGTCGCGAGTTGCGGCTCATCGACGTTTCCCGCGATGACACCGACGCGTACAGCCGGATTTGCTTGCGCCAGCATCTCGAACGTCAGGTACCCCCCCTCCCCGAGGAGCAACGTGTCATCTTCATGCTCCGCCACCAGGATCGCGTCGTACAGATCTCCATCTTCGTGCCAATGACGAGCCAACTCTGAGTAGGCGGCAGTGATTCCTGGCGAAGCCACCGACGCAAACCAACCCACTACACAGCCTGCCCTTCCAAGGTGCTCAACGATCGACAGACCGAGTCCCGGCTGACCACCTAACACGGCTACTTTCGTCTTGTGGCCTTCTAGACCGAGCTCGAAGAGGAGCTTCATCGCGAGGAGCCCAGCGTACGGACGCATGTCAACGGGGGGTTTGGATTCCACAGTCCCTAGGACGAGAACTCCTTTCCTCTTGCACGCGTCGAGGTCGAGGTCCTCTTGGCGAAACTCCCACGATTCCCACATGAGCGGTATCACGGCGGTTTCCTTCATCCACTCCACCATCGATGCATCTATCGGTCGGACGAATCCGGAATTAGTGATGATGTCCGCAGACGAAACGTCTTCTTCTAGCTTCTGTTTCACCACCTTGATCTGGTCGCTCAAGCCGAGCCTCTTTGCTGCTTCATGTGTTCGGGTTTCGACCAGGGAAGCAGGTGCGTAGGTCGAATCTCGAGCGAGAGCGATGACACGAGCACCTGCATACGCAGCCATAAGCGGAGTGAAGAGGTACGGTCCCGACGCCGCTTCCGTATAAACCGTCAGGCCTTGTAGATCTAGAGCAAGGTCGGCCGTTATTGTCTCTACGAGCCGGCGCATCCGGAGCTCGTCACGCCCTGCATCGTCATCCTTGTCCATGTCTATCTAGCGTCTACCGGCCGGCATGCGCCCGCGCGCCGCGATCCTCTACGTGGAACTTGATCGTCTGTTCTGCCTTCTCCGCCAATCCAATGGCGACTTCACGTTTCTCGTCCCCAGCGATGACGAAGCCGGCGCGGTCGGCACCAATCCGAACAGGGCGGATCTCCTGACCAGGCAGGATCGAGACGTCACAGTCGAGGATGCCGCGCCATTCACGTACGCGGTCGAGTCCCTCAACGCGGTGGAGGATTCCGGGTGCAGGGGTGAGGAAGTGGTAGACACAGCCCCACTGCCGCTCAGGCGTCAGTGACCCAGGTCTCTCCCCGAGCGACATCCGAATCACTTCCTGCAGCATCTCGACGCCGGTCACAAAAGGCACGATGGGGTCGGGAGTACCTCCGCCTCCGCAGCGTGCGCCCAGCTCTATCACTCTGGGACCATCCGGTTCGTAGGAGAGCTCGACGTGAACAGGTCCCCAGGTAACGCCCACCGCTCTCACGGCGGCCGTTACTACCTGTTCGAGGACCGACAGCTTGTCGGGCGGCAGCCTTGTTGGATAGATGACAGCTTTGTCGACGCGGTAGGGCGGAGGAGACTTCACCTTGTCGGAAACGGCGATGACCGCTGTTGTTCCCTCGTACGTGATCGTCTCGACGCTGTGCTCTGAGCCTTCGAAGCATTCTTCGATGATCACCTCGGACTGGTCGTAGAAGCTTTGCGCGAAGTGGAGTGCAGGTTCGAGGTCACGCTCCGACGAGATCCGCATCACGCCTCGGCTTCCCCCACCTCGGCTGTTACTCGGTTTCACGATTAGCGGCCAAGTGTCCAGCTCAGCCACGGCACGGGAGGCGTCCTCCTTGGTGCGCACGGCTCTGAAACGCGCAGAGGGGACCCTGTGGTGCTCAAAGGCTTCCCGCATCGATCGCTTGCTACAAGCAACCGCCGCGACGGCAGGCGCGATCCCTGGCAGCCGAAGCTCCTGCGAGATATGGGCGGCCGTTGGAACACCGAAATCATTGAGGGGGAGGACCCCCCTGATCCTGTGCCGCCGCGCGACGTCGACGCAAGCAGCGATATCTGTGATATCAGCAGGCTCAAACACGTCTGCCTCCACTAGGCCAGCGGCTTGAGGGTCACGATCAACGGCTATGACTCGGCACCCGAACTCCTTGGCCGCACGCATCGATCGTAGGTAATACCGCGACGCGCCCAGGATGAGGATTGGGTGACCCACCGCGTTAGCTGCTCAAACGACGCTCTTCTGCGTCTTCAGGATCTCAAGCTCGACCGCTCGAACCCGGTCGCGGGTTGCGTCATCGAGCTCATGCAGCATTCCTCCGGAACCATCCGCTACACCCAGAACACGTTTGGGATCACCGATCGAATCGACTACTACATCTCCCGCCTGACCAAGCTGTCCACTAGACACAACTGGATGACCGCCGAGTGCGGTTCGACCCATCATTTCTCGCACTAAGGTCCGACCCGCTATCAGTGATGCGACCTCCGCGGCGAGAGCACCCCGCATATCGACTCGCAACATCAGCAGCCCGCGTTCGTCACCAGCGATGATCGCTCGTCCACTCACGGAACCTAGAGCGCTGTCGAGGACGAACCCTCCTCGATCGACCTGCTCCACCATCTGCTCGGTGATTCTGCCGTTCTCGAACGCACATCCGATGAGCCCCGTCACTCCTGCCGCCGCGCGGGCCGGCTCTGGTTCAGTAGTGATACGTGTGATTTCTCGCTCAACGAGGGGAAGGCCTAGCAGCGCGGAGCGGGCACCTGTCAACGTCTCGTGAGAAGCACCAGTTAGCACGAGATCCGCGCCGAGTTCCGCCAGCCGCGTGCATATCTTCATCGCGATGGAGTTCCACCCGAATAATGCGATCCTCGCGTAGCGGGGATCACCGACGAGTTCCTCGACCTGGATACATGCCGCCCGCGCCCACACGTCAGTGTCTTTGTAAAAGAGCAGTTCGGATTCGGTGATGAGTGACGTAGAGACCGATCTAAAGTCGGGATCCTGAGCATCATTACGTTCCGTATCGACGAGGACGATGTCGACGCGCCCGTCGATCGCCCGCAGGATCTCTCGCAGAGCGGCCTCGTCACAAACCTCGGCGCTTGCGATGACATAAGCAAAATTCGACTGGATGACCCGCGAGATGGAAGTTTTGGCGGAGGGCGAGATGGGTGCGACGATGTTGAAGACGGAAGGCTTACCAGACTTTTTCGAGAGAGCGACGAGCCGTCCAACCACTTCACCGATCGCAGCGGTTGCAGGTTTTGCACTGATACCTGACCAATCCCGCGGGACAACCACGGTCTGATTAATCCTTTGGCTCATCCGCGCCTCGGTCAGTTGCTTCGCGAGGTCTTGAATCAGGTCGTCTGGTGCGTGCACCCGATCATGAGCGCAAAGGTCGACGATCAGCTCCCGAGGGTCGACCTGATATTCATCCGCGTACCGGAGGACCTTTCCGAGGAAACTTGAGTGGAAGTGTGCGAACCCTGATGTGATGCTGAGTGGGTCGTGCTTGTGATGATCGACCATCGGGCGGACCACAGAAGCAGCCGCATCCATGAGTGCATTCGCATTGAGCCCTAGGTCGATACCTGCTCGCCTGAGGACGAGAACGAGGATCTCCGTGATTGCGTTGCCGGCGCTTCGACCCATCCCAGCGAGTGAGGCATCAACAACCGTTGCTCCCGACTGGACCGCGGCGAGCGTGTTCGCTATGGCGAGGCCTAGGTTGTCATGGCCGTGGAACCCGAGCCTGATCTCGGCGCATCGGTCCAATACGGCGGCCGAGTAATCTCGCACGTCCGCAGGAAGCATCCCGCCCGACGAATCAACGACAGATACGATGTCCGCCCCGGCCTTTTGGGCCTGCGCCGCGCGCTCTCCCAACTCGGTTGCCGAGACTGCGTACGACTTCATGAAGTTGGCCGAGACCACGAGCCCGAGCGACTTAGCGAACTCTATATACGGGAGGGCGTCCTCCGCTTCTGTAACGTTGGTCCCTACTCGCAAAAAGCCGATTCCCGCTCGCGCGGCCATCTCGATGTCTGATTGTCTGCCGATCCCGGGTATGAAGAAGACGCCACAGCTCGCTGCCTTAACAACGGCCAGTGCCGCTTCTATGTAGGCAGCGTCTGAGTCAGCGGCCCGGTGCTCCGTCGCTTCTGACGCGTTCAAGCCTAGGCCGTGCCCGACTTCGATCAGCTCTACGCCGGCATCGTCGAGGGCAGCAGCGATCACAGCGGTATCTCGCGCTGTGAACTGGAAGTCGACGACGTAGCTACCATCCCGAATGGTCGTGTCCAGCAACTGAACGGCTGGTTTTGTCAAAGTGGCGCCCTCAGTTCTGTTCTTAGATTCGTCTGCACGATACTGCGCGGTCTCATATTGCCGAAGCTGACCCTGCGAATTCTGACAGTGTGATGTAGCGCAGCTGCTTTCCAGCATCAGCAACTATGCGGTTTAGCGTTTGCAGGTTCGCTTCCAACACGTGTTGGTCTGGGGAGAACAGCGGGTGCGTTTGCTGGCCCAAGAGCTCATGAGCGTGGGTGATCGTCACGAGGTGGTTGTGGTGTGGAATCCATCTTCTCACTGCTGTCTTGAAGATCTCGGGCCAGTAAACGAGGTTCAGGTAGCGCTTTACGCCTGGCTCGGTGTCATGCGGGGCCGGCACAGGCACAACGGACATTGGAACTTCTAGGATGCGGAATGCTGGACCTCCAGGGACGCGATAGTCGCGGTGGGATGGATGGTAAGGATGATCTGGAGTAGAGGTCCAGTCTTTGATGCTGTCTTCCCACCGGTAAACCGGGCGGGGAATCGCGCTCGAGTCCACGCTGAACCCCAACCTGTCGACGACCTCCATCGTCTTGTTCGTGTGGAAGCCCCATCCCATACGACACGCCTCCAGTTCGAAGCCGTCGAGCTGGGCGGCGACTTGCTCTAGTTCGCTCACCATCAGTTCTTCGTTGGTGTTCTGGATCCACCGGCCGTCGATCCGCGAGTACGAGTGTGGATGCCATCCAAGCTCGTGGCCGTTGGATGCCACCTGACGTAATTCCTGTTCGTACTCGACGAAGATGTGGTCGGCTCTGCCAAACAGTTGCTCGAGCTGGTGATCAGCGCGCACGAAGACGGTGGCCCGGAAATCTGGGATAGCCACCCGGAGTCGCTCTAGCTGCCTGCGCCAGGCGGGCATCTCCGATGCAACTGATGAGCTGGTGGCGCTGATGAGGTCGACGTCGATCGTGACGCAGACCAAAAGTTCGCGCTCCTCGGTAGTCATTGATGTCGGCCTGCTGTTTAATTCGGGTTGAAGATCTGTTTGCATGCTTCCACTACGCGTTCCGCTTCGTTGTCACTTAGCGCGGGGTACAGCGGGAGGGAAAGCGTCCTCGAAAAACATTGCTCCGCTCCTTCGAAATAGGTGGCATCCGGGAATTCGCGATGAAGCAGAGCGTCGACCCCTCGCCGAACGTGCACTCCCCGCCGCTCGAATTCCCTCCGCAAGGCTTCGAACTTCCCGTCGACTTGCACCGGAAACCGGAAGAAGATGCTCCGATGTCTGACATGGTGTGGCAGGTCCAGCGGTAGGCCAGCCAGCTCCTCGAAATAGAACTCTGCCAGCTGCTGCCGTCTCGCGAGGAACTCTGGATATCGCGATAGCTGTGCCAATCCGAGTACCGCCTGTAGATCCGACATCTTGCAGAGCGACGAACCGGCGCCTGTAGGAGCATTCCGAAGCTGTTCGCCTACCGAACGGTCGCTCGTTACAGCCATTCCCCCTTCGCCGGTGCACAGGAGCTTTGTTGCGTTGAAGGAACAGAATGCGGCGATGCCGCGTCTACCCAGCATCACTCCGTCGTCACGTCCCCCCAACGCCTGCGCTAGATCTTCGATGACTGGGACGCCCAAGCGGATGAGTTCGTCAAGCCCAGCGCTGATTCCGAACATGTGAACCGCGACGACCGCTTTCGTGGCAGACGACAGTCGACCACGCACGGATTCAACGTTGAGGCACCAGTCTGACGACACGTCGCAAAGAACAGCGCACGCGCCTGTGGAAACGATGGCGTCGCGGACCGCATGGCAAACGTACGTTGGCACGATCACTTCGTCTCCGCGGCCGATCTTCAATGCCTTCAGGAGGAGGAACAGGGCACTTGTACCCGAGTCCGTTGCGGTCGCAGTCGTCATCCCGAGTGACTCACGGAGCGCGGTCTCGAAAGCGGTTCGTTTGGTTCCGGCCGCCAGCAAACCTGATTCCAGCGCTGCCGTGACCGCCGCGTTGTCGTCTTCGGTTATGCAAGCCTTCGAGTGACTGATCACCGGCCGAATGATAATTGCGCCATGAGCACTATCGAGGAGAGGTCGCGCCTTGATCTTGCGGCGATCACGTTCGACATCGACTGGGCGCCGGACTGGGCAGTCATCCGGTGTGGCGAGATCTGTGAGCGGTACGGTGTGGAGGCGACGTTTTTTGTCACCCATCCGTCGGACACGCTGAACGCTCTTCGGGACCATCCATTGTTCGAGCTTGGGATCCATCCAAACTTCCTAAGCGGCTCGTCCCACGGTGATACTCCAGAGGAGGTCATGGAGCACTGTCTCGCGCTGGTCCCAGAGGCGAGCTCGATGAGGACCCACTCGCTTGTCCAGTCGAGCCCGCTATTCGCCTTCATAACCCAGGCCTACCCGCAGATCCAAACGGACGTCTCCCTACTCCTCCCCGGGCACCCGAACCTTCGCCCCGTCGATCTGTACTACGGACCCTCACGCCGCCGTCTTACCCGCTGCCCGTATTACTGGGAAGATGACGAGTACGCGGTGCGGCCAGGGGCGACCTGGGGATCGGCGCCGCAGTCCTCGCCAGGCTTGCGCATCTACGCGTTTCATCCGAGCCTCGTCTGCCTCAATATCGTTACGCTTCGGAACTACTGGGAGCTAAAAGCGAGTCTCGCGGACAGACCGATGTCCGAAGCATCCGAAGAAGATTTCAGACCCTATGTCTCCGAAGGTGAAGGTGTTCGGACGTTTTTGGAGGCGCTTCTCGAGTCCCTAGCTCCGTCCACTTTCGCCCGTATCTCCGAGATCACGCGCAGACACCGCGACACCGTGCTACGCCTGTGACTCACGCGCGGCACGGGCGCCAGCTTCCTCCTGTAGCACGCTTGCGTCGTCGTGACCAGGGCTCCGTTGATCTCCCATCAGAAACGTGCGGCACCACTGCTCGAACGACATCAGCGACCAGATCAGAAGTCGCCGGTTCTGGCGTCCGCCGAAGTGATCCTCCACGAGCTCCTGCACGACCCGGCGGTCGAGGAACTCATAGATGACCGCGGATCGCTCGAACAATGTCCGGCGTACGTAGTTGATGCTCTCGCCTCGGAACCAGCTCGCGTCTGGAGCCGAGAATCCCTGCTTGGCGCGGGCGCTTACCTCATCCGGTATGTAGCGGGTCATCGCCTTCCTCAGGAGTAGCTTTCCGTCCTGCGTCTTCTCGAAGAATCGTTGCGTCTTCGGCCCGGGTTCGTTCTCATTAAGACGGATGATCTCGCCGAGGTTGCCGAGCTTGAGGTGCACGGGAACCCGCTGCGCGAAATCGACGAGGTCGTTGTCCAAGAAGGGGACGCGGGTCTCCAGGCTGTGCGCCATCGACAGCTTGTCGTCGACCAGGAGGAGGCCGTGCAAGAAAGTCTTCGCCTCGAAGTAAAGGGAATGGTTTATGTAGTCCTCCGGGCGGGTTAGCTCAGCGGCGTGCGTGGTGAAAACGTCGCGAAGGATGTCTCGGGTCCACACCGCCTTCACGTCGCTCTCGATCGGCTGGAAGAGCTTCTGCAGCATGGCGTTCCCCATGAGTCGCTGCCAGAAGACGTAGTACTTGTCGATGTAATGCTCGAAGTCGTCGTTCACGACGGCGCGGTAGTAGCGCCAGGGGTAGCCGCCGAAGAGCTCGTCGCCGCCGGATCCGGAGAGGACAACCTTCCCGAACTTGCTTGCCAGCTGTGCAGCGTAGAAGTTTGGATAGCTCTGCCCCACGCGCGGGTCTTCTAGATGCCACGTCAACCGCGGCATTACCCGCTCTAGGTCGCCCGCCTTCAACACCATCTCGTAGTGCTCGGTCTTGAACAGGTACGACATGTATTCCGCGCGCTCGCGTTCGTCGAAGGTGATCTCGATTCCGGAGATCGAGTGCATGTCGAAGCCGACGGTGAACGTGCGCAAATCTCGGATCTGTTGGGCAGCGACCGCGGTGATGGAACCCGAGTCCATCCCACCGCTGAGATAGGCGGATACCGGAACGTCGGCGACGAGCTGTCTCGTAACGGCTTGTCGGAACAAGCGGTCGAGCTCCTCCAGGTACTCCCTGGGGTCCTGCGAATCTTCGGGGTCGCGGAAGTCAAAGTCCCAGTAACGCTCCACGCGCGGCTCAGTGCTGCGTTGCGAGTCGATCGTCAGGTGGCACCCGGCCGGGAGGAGACGGATCCCCTCGAAGAGCGTCTTGTCGGTGAACAGATTCTGGAACGTGAAGTATTCGAGAAGGGCTTCGCGGTCGAGGTCGACGGGGCAACCAGGATGAGCAAGAAGTGCTTTGATCTCTGACCCGAATAAGAACGTGTCTCCGCGAGTCGTGTAATAGAGGGGCTTCACGCCGTAACGATCGCGAGCCAGGGTTAGTGATCTTTCTCGCCGGTCCCACAGGGCGAAGGCGAACATGCCGTTGAAGCGGTCGAGCGCCCCGATCCCCCACTGTGCGAGGGCATTGAGGACGACTTCGGTGTCGGAATCGGAGTGGAACCTGCGTCCCAGTGCTTGGAGCTCGATGCGCAGCTCCCGGTAGTTGTACAGCTCGCCGTTGTAGTTGATGACGAACCTGCCGTCACGCGTGACCATCGGCTGATGCCCGCCGTCGGAGAGGTCGATGATGGCCAGCCGACGGTGCCCGAAGCCGAGTTCCCCGTCGGTGAAGAAGCCCTCGCCGTCGGGCCCGCGATGAGTGATCGCGTTCGTCATCTTTCGCAAGATCACGGCGGACGCAGGCTCGCGGTCGAGGTTCAAGATGCCTGCTATCCCGCACATCTCTCAGGCTCCCAGCGTGCGCAAGGTCGCGACGACATACTCGTAGTCGCGCTCGCTCATCCGGTTGTGGAGCGGGATCGCGAGAGTGTTCTCAGCACAGTCACGTGCTACCGGGAGGTCATCGTCCTCGAGGCCGAAGCGGTCCTGATAGAAGCTCAGCGTATGCACCGCATGGGTGCCAGCGCGCGTCGAGATGCCCTTCGACTGGAGGACTTCCATGATCTCGTTACGTGACATTGGAGCTTCATCCGGATCGATATAGCAGACGAACGCCTGCCATCCGTGCCGTCCCGTCTCCGGTACGGGTGGCGTGCGCAGCCACGAAATGTCCGCGAGCTCGCGCCGGTAGTACTGAGCCCACGCGTCTCGTTCGTCGAGCAGCCGGTCGAGCTTGCCGAGCTGAACAAGGCCGATTGCGGCTTGGATGTCGGTCATCCTGTAGTTGAAGCCGGCGAAGTCGAAGCTCGGCAACAGGTAGGGCTTCGGCCCGACGTGCCTCGCCTCCTCCGAGATCGAAGCGCCGTGGTTGCGAAGGACGCTCGCACGATCCGCCAACGATGTGTCGTTGGTCGTGACCATGCCGCCTTCCCCTGTGGTGATCGTCTTGCGCGGGTGGAACGAGAAGCAGGCGACCTCGCCCAACGCGCCTGCGGACCGATCACCGAGGGCGGCGCCGACCGCGCAGGCGGCGTCCTCGATGATGGCCACGTCGGTCGGAAGAACCTGCCGTAGCCCCGGGACGTCGGCGCACAAGCCGAACATGTGAACCGCCATGACGGCGCGGGTCCGCGGCGTCACTCGCTGCTCCGCCTCTTTCGGGTCGATGTTGTACGTCTCCCGATCCACGTCGACCAGAACCGGCGTTGCTCCTGCGTGAACGACCACGTTCGCGGTCGCTATCCACGTGAAAGACGGCACCATCACCTCGTCTCCGGGTCCGATTCCTAGTGCCTCGACCGCGAGGTGTAGCGCTGCGGTGCAAGAGGTGACCGCGATGGCGTGTGTGACTCCGTGACGCGCCGCGAACGCCTCCTCGAACGCCGCTACCTTTGGCCCCTGCGTCAGCCACCCCGACTCGAGAGGTTCGCGCGCAGCGCGCCATTCCTCCTCGCCAACGCTCGGTGAAGCGATCTGGATCCGTCGGTCGTTAGTCATCGCGGGATGCTCGGCGACGCGCTTCCACCTGCGACTTGTGAGAGGCCCGCCAGTCGATCAAGGCGCGAAGTCCTTCGTCTAGATCGACCTCCGCTTTGAAGCCGATCTCGGCGATCGCCTTGTCGGGGCTGCCGATGCGGTTCTTGACGAACGTCATGCCGCCAGGCTCGGTCACGATCGGCACGTCAGTTTCGGTCAGCCGCACGATCATCTCGGCAAGCTCTCTGATCGTCGTGCGCCGCCCGGTTCCGACGTTGTAGAACTCGTCGCTTGTGTCTGCCTTCATAGCGTTCACGTTCGCCGTTGCGCAGTCACCGACATAGACGAAGTCGTAGGCTTGACTTCCGTCGCCGTACATCTTGATCGGCTCCCCGCGGTCGATCGCGTCCAACATCTTCATGATCACCGCTATGTAGGCACCGCGATAGTCCTGGCGAGGTCCGTAGACGTTCATGTAACGCAAGCCGACGTAGGGGAGGCCATAGCGGTGGTGCATCGCACGCGCCATCGCCTCGCCGGCGATCTTCGTGGCCCCGTAGAAGTTGGTGTTGTTGAATGGGTGGTCCTCGGTCATCGGTTCCTCGACGGCATCTCCGTAGACGGACGCGGAAGACGAGTAGACGAGGCGATCGACGCCTGCGGCGATGCACGCTTCGAGGACGTTGAAGGTGCCCCGGATGTTGACGTCGAACGCGGCTCGTGGGTAGTCGTAACACTGCAACAGCCAGAGGGCCGAGAAGTGGAACACGCCGTCAGCGCCACGCAGGGCACTTTCGAGGATGTCGCTCTGCGTGATGTCGCCGCCCGCTTCGAACACCCGCACGCGTGGGTCGTGTAGCGCGTCCTCGATGTTCTCCAGCGTGCCGCGGACGAAGTTGTCGAAGATGACGACTTCTTCGACGTCTTCAGAGACGAGAGCGTCGACGGTATGCGAGCCGATCAAACCGGCTCCGCCGATCACGACGAGCTTCTTCCCCCGGATGTCCAAACGTCCAACCTTTCATCGTGTATCCCTCTGCACCGCGCCTCGTCCTGCGCCCAAGCGCGCCGCGAGCGTTCACAAGCACTCCGTCGATTCTGAACGAGTTTCGCACCCGCGGAGTTGTCCTGCGCGCCGAGGCACGCCTTGCGCACCACCAGACGCGTTATCTCGTGCGCTAGGTGGCTGCGCCCAGGACCGCGTTGCAGATGCGTTCGTGCGTGGGCTCGTCTAGGTACGGGTGCATCGGCAGGCTGAGGACCTCGGTCGCGAGCCGCTCTGACACCGCCAACTCTCCCGGCGCCGTCGGGAATGAGCGGTAAGCAGGCTGCCGGTGAAGTGGCACTGGGTAATAAACGGCCGTGGGAACACCCGCTTCCCGCAGAGCCACGGCGACGTGGTCCCGGCGCGGGACCCGCACCGTGTATTGCGCCCATGCCGACGTCACGCCTTCCGGCACCGTCGGCGTCTGGATTCGCTGGCTGAGGACCCTCGTGTATCGCTCCGCGACCTTCGCTCGCGCCAGCAGCTCGTCGGGGAAGATGCGTAGCTTCTCGAGTAGGACGGCCGCCTGGATCGTGTCGAGGCGACCGTTTATCCCGAGGAGCACGTTCTCGTACTTGTGCGATCCCTGTCCGTGCACGCGCAGTGATCGTAGGCGAGCCGCGATGTCAGGATCATTCGTGAAGATGGCACCGCCGTCGCCGTAGCAGCCGAGAGGCTTCGCGGGGAAGAAGCTCGTGGTGGAGACCGGCGCGAGGGTTCCGACGGCGCGCTCGCCGAGGGTTGCACCGAACGATTGCGCCGCGTCCGCGATCACCACGAGGTCGTGAGCGGTTGCGATCTCGACGATTTCGGCGTAGTCGGCGGGCAATCCGAACAGGTCGACGGGGATCACTGCACGCGGCCGCAGTCCCGCGGACGCACCTAGCGCCTCCTTCAGGCTTGCCGGGTCGAGGTTGAACGTGTCCGGGAGGACATCCACGAAGACGGGCGTCGCCCCGACGAGTGGGATCATCTCGGCCGTCGCCGCGAAGGTGAACGACGGGACGTAGACGGCATCACCGGGTCCGATCTCCTGCGCGAGGAGAGCGAGAAGCAACGCGTCGGTCCCGCTCGCGCAAGTCACCACCTCTGCCGCCCCGGAGAAGTCAACGAGCTGGCGCTCGAGCTCGAAGACGTCTGGCCCCATGATGAACTGGCCGTGCTCGATCACGGCCGCGATCGCATCGATCAAGCCGTTGCCGAGACGGCGTCGCTGCGCTTCCAGGTCGACGAATGGGAGCGCGCTCGTGGTCTCAGGCATCGATGATCTCGATCAATTCACCGTCACGTTCCTCATAACGACGGGCGGTGGCGGGACACACGAGGTCGGGTCCCAGGCGCTCACCATGGTGACCGACCCATGCGATACGGCGCGCGGGGTTCCCGACCACGAGCGCGTGCGGCTGCACCGGATGCACGACCACGGCGCCAGCTCCGACGAAGCTGTATGCGCCGATCTCGTTGCCGCAGACGATCGTCGCATTCGCACCGATGGTGGCGCCGCGGCGAACCACGGTAGGGAGGAACTCGTCCTTCCGTTCGATCTCCGCGCGTGGTGACATGACGTTCGTGAAGACGGCCGAGGGGCCGCAGAAAACGTCGTCCTCCAGGGTCACCCCCTTGTAGAGGCTGACGTTGTTCTGGATCTTGCACCCGTTGCCGATCGAGACGTCCGGCCCAATCATCACGTTCTGGCCGATAGTGCATCCGGACCCGATGCTGGTACCGGTGAGGATGTGGCTGAAATGCCAGATCCTCGTGTCCCCGCCGACCACCACCCCTTCGTCCACGATGCTGGTCGGATGGACCAGCGCGCCACCCGGCTGCTCGACGAGCTCGCCGCCTCTCGACCGTGCGCCGGTCACTCCCGTTGCTCCGCGGATCGCATCGACCGCTCCGCAGCCTCGAGCACGCGTAGAACTCGTGTGCCCTCGTGTCCGTCCGTCAGTGGCGGCGTCCGCGTGACGACGCAGTCGATGAAGTGAGCGCACTCTTGAAGCAACGGCTCCCGTTGCGGAATATCGATATCGCGCCCGTCGGTTTTCCGCGCTTCAGGCACACCTTCGCGCCAAGCGACCTCGTGTTCGTACACCCGCAGCTTTGACGTCCAAGGTTCGCCATCATCGAAGACGGCCATCGCCTGAGCACCGATTACGACGAGCTTCTGCTCCTTGAAGGGGTGGAGCCATGAGACGAACACGTGTGCCGCCTGCCCCCCCTGAAACGATAGGTGCGTCGTAGTCACGTCCGCGATCTCCTGCTGCAGGTACGAGGCGCTGATTGCCGTAACGACGTCGGGTTCCGCGCCTACGAGGGTGAGGATCATGGAGATGTCGTGCGGGGCGAAGCTCCACAGGATGTTCTCGACGCGCCGAAACCGGCCGAAGTTGAGGCGGTTGGAGTAGATGTAGCGAAGCTCCCCCAGCGCGCCACGCCTCACGAGCGACTCGAGCTCGATGAACGCTGGGTGATAGCGGAGCAGGTGTCCCACCATCAGGACCCGATCGGCTGCGGCAGCGGTCTTCGTGACCTGTTCGGCGTCTCCGACGTGCAGGGCGAGTGGCTTCTCGACGAACACGTCCTTCCCCGCCTCCAGAGCCGCAACTGCAAGCTCCGCATGGGTGGCAGGCGGGGTCGAGATTGCAACGGCATCGATCGTTGTATCAGTGAGGATTGCATCCCACGACTTCGCCTCGGCGCCCGTAGAGGCTGCCGCCAGCTCCGCGGCGCCCCGTTCCTCGTCGTGCACGGCGCCGAGCGCGCCGAGGGCGGCGAAGTTACGGACGAGGTTCGCCCCCCAGTAGCCGCAGCCCACGACCGCCACGCGCGGCGTGTCCTGTGGCCCGCGTCGCGGGTCTGCAATCATCTCGGTCCCTCCACCGCCGCGTCGTGTGCGCCGCGTCTCGAACTCGGTTCCAGCCTAATCTCGCCGCCGCTCTCGCACGACCCCAGACGCCAACGTTGTCAGATGTTCTGTCGGAAGGAACGCGCTCGTTGTCTCATCGGTTCGACCGCGTTCGGCAGCAGCTCGTGGCGGTTGAACCACAGGAGGCTCGCGAATGTGATGGCGGCGTCGAGGAGGACCGATCGGCGTCGGCCGAGGCGCACCGCAGCATCCCGCGCAGCGAGCCCGCAGCGCCAGCTAACTGTCGCCGTAGGGAACCGCTCGATCTTCGAGAACGACTGCGCCTGTGCGCGATCGGATCCTGACTTCGGTTCGCTGCTCCCGTTGTACATCGTTGCCCCTGGGACTTTGATGATTTCGCCGGACAGCATCAGATACGTGACCAGCGGCCAGTCGGGACTAACGGTGTGGTCGTACCATCCGAAGCCCTCGAGGATCCCGCGCCGGAAGAGTCCCTTCATCTCGTAGCCTCCGTGGCGGTTCTTCCACAGTCGCCGCCAGGCAGATCGGCCGTACGTCCCGAAGTCGTAGTACGGGAACGGGACCGCGTCGCTCAACCCGTCGTAGTCGGTAAACGCGACGATGTCGCCGAAGGCGAGGACGGCCTCAGGAGTAGCCTCGAGCGCAGCGACGAGTTTCGGAACGAACTCGACATCGAGGAGATCGTCGTCCGCTAACCAGGCGAAATACTCACCCGTAGCAAGTTCCCAGACCGCGCGATGGTTCTCGAGTGACGTCAGTGGGCGGGGCTGGCGGACGTAGCGAACACGTTCGTCCTGGGCAGCTACTGAGGACACGATGTTGGCGGTTGCGTCCTCCGAAGCGTTGTCCGAGATCACGATCTCGAGGTTCGGGTAGGTCTGGCGCCGAGCAGAGTCGATCGCCAACGGGAGTGTCCGCGCTCTGTTCCGTGTCGGGATGCCGATGCTGACGAGGGGCTGCGTGGTCAACGTCGTTCAAGCACCCGCGCGTAGACGGCACGTTCATGGGCCGCGAGCACGTCCGGCGACATCATCTCGAGGCATCGCAGACGAGCGGCCGCGCCAAGACGATCTGCCCGGTCGGGGTCCCGGGCAAGCTCGGCAAGCGCGGCCCCCATGGCGTCGGCGTCTCTGTACGGGACGAGGATCCCCGTCTCACCGCTTTCGATGAGCTCGCCGTGCCATTCCACGTCGTACGCCACTATAGGGCGACCGCTGAGTGCCGCCTCAACGAGCGCACGACCGGCAAGCGGCGCCAGTATCACACTCGCTCCACGCATCGCCGCACGTACCTCATCCTGGTTCCGCGCGCCCGCGAACACGACCGCGTCTGCGATCCCATGATCGGCGGCCGCGCGTTCGAGCTGCGATCGCATCGACCCGTCACCGACCGCGAGCAGACAAACGTCTTCGCCGGCGCGCCGCGCCACCGCCACCGCCGTCAGCGCATCCTCAGGATGCTTGACCGGTTCTAACCTCCCGACCATCACCGCGACCGTGCGCCCGCTCAAGCCGAGGGAAGGCAGGAAGTCAGGCTCGTGGTCCGGAGGCGCGAAATGGGATGGATCCACCCAAGAACCGTAGCGGAAGACAGTTGCGCGGTTTCGGCGCGCTCCGTTGCCCAGCGCGTACGCGAGGTTGTTCTCGTTGGCAGCGGTGACTAGATCAGCCCGCCGGAGAACGGCGCATTCGATCGTCTTCTCGATACGGCGGCTTCGCAGTAACCGTGGGTATGCCGGCTTCCCGGTCACGTGGTGTATCGCGTCGTAGTTAGCGGCAATCTTGACGACCAGGGGCCGGTGGTGCAGCCGCGCTAACAGAAGTCCAAGGATGCCGAGGTAGTAGGGGTCGCCGACGCGGATCATGCTGATGCGGTCCTTCCTGATGATGCGGGTCAGGCGCAACAACAAGGCGCCCTGCGCCAACAGCAGGTTCAGAGCTGGGAGCGACCGAAGGACGGTGGTCAAACCCACGTGCCCCTCGACGAACGTGTGGCCCGGCGCGACCTCGACTGTCCGCGGGGGACCTATCGACGATGGTTCAGGTTCGTCGGGATCTGCGCCCGTGAGGGGATTCACGTGCCACACGTGCTCGAACCACCCCTGGACATCGCTAGAGATCAACTCGTGGTGGAGCCTGCGCGACTGGATGACGTGAAGCGAGTAGTCGCCCTCTATCGTGAGCAGCCGACGTCCGGCATCGTGTTCGTGACGCCGACGCCGGACGAACGGGATGTCCCACCTCATCGCGCAGGATCGTAGGCCACGTGCGCCATAGCGTTCGGGCATAACGATGTCGATGTATGACTTGCAGACGGCCACTCCCCGCTTGTGCTACAGGAGGAGACATGACAAAGCTGGTGACGACTGTCGTGACAGACGCCGTACGACCGCGGCGTCAGGTTGTGACGGCTGCGCGGTGATCTCCAGCGTGCTCGTCACGGGCGCGACCGGTCTCCTCGGCAGCGAGGTCATCTCTCGCCTTGGATCTCGTCGCGTCTACGCGGCTGCTCGGCACGCCGGGACAGCGGCAGGGGGTGTTTCCTGGGTCCAGCACGATTTTCGCAGCGAGCAGCCCCTAGAGCTTCCACCGGACACGGATGCGGTCGTCCATCTAGCGCAGTCGACCCGGTTTCGGGAGTTCCCAGAGGGTGCCCAAGACATGTTCGACGTGAACTTACGAAGCACCGCGCAACTACTAGACGCCTCCTCGCGAGCAGGTGTTCGCCGGTTCGTCTTTGCGTCAACGGGAGCGGTGTACCGTCCGAGCGACAATCCTTTGCGGGAAGAAGATGAGCTCGAAGATCCCCCGTCGTCGTACTACGTGGCGGCGAAGAGGGCTGCCGAGCTTCTAGTGGGGACGTACAGCGCGTTGATCCCGACGACGATCCTCAGGTTCTTCTTCGTCTACGGGCGGAAGCAGCGGGAGGACATGTTGCTCCCACGACTGGTGTCCATGGTCAGCGAGGGTCGTCCGGTGCTGTTGCAAGGCGACGACGGGATCCGGCTCAACCCCATACACGTCTCCGATGCCGCCGCGGCAGTCGTCGGCGCGCTTGATCTCACCGGCGATCACCTCATGAACGTGGCTGGGTCAGAGACAGTCTCTATACGAGAGCTCGCGTGCGCGATCGCGACGGCGCTCGGCAGGGTCCCGACGTTCGAAAGACTCGACGGCGGATCGACAGGCAACCTCGTCGCGGATATCTCGCGGATGAGCGCACTGCTGACGCGGCCGAAGACGCCGCTTGCTGAGGGCGTTCGGGATCTGTGCGCGCCGTGAGTTGCTGGCCCGCGAGCTCCCCTACTTGCTCGACTCGAGGTACGTCACCTTGTCCTCTTCTTGTGTCTGTTCGAGCTCCTCTAGGGCGGCGCGGTCTTCTTCGTAGACCGGGACTCTGAACAGGAGCCAACCGAAGAAGACGCCTAGCGCCACGACGAAGCCGAGGAGCATGTAGGCGACCTGAGGGGTGGCCCGGGAGATGACGAGACCCAGCCAGCCGAGGCACAAGCCCGTCCAGTAGAGCAGGCGGACCGTGGTCTTCACTGGGAGGCCGACCTGCACGAGGCGGTGCGAGACATGGTCGCGGTGCCCCAAGAAGAGCTTGCGCCCGTGGCGGGCACGGCTCAGCGTGACGAGCGTGGTGTCCAAGATCGGCAGACCGAGCACGATCACCGGGATCAGGAACGTGACCCGAACGAGGTTCTCGAAGCGCAATTCGATGCCGATGATGGCGAGGAGGAATCCGAGGAAGAGAGATCCGGCGTCACCCATGAACACCCGCGCCGGATGCCGGTTGTGCCCGAGAAACCCGAGCGACGCACCGCCCAGGGCCGCCGCGATCACTGCGAGCTCGGGGAGATCACCCAGCGCGCCCATGACCGCGAATGAGAGCGCACCGACGCCCGCGAGACCGGCAGACAGCCCGTCCATGTTGTCGAGGAGGTTGAAGGCATTCGTGATCCCTACGATCCAGAGGACGGTGATGAAGACGTTGACTGCGTCCGACGGCGTTGCCTGAACCCTGAACCCGACCTGCCACGCAGCGAGTGCGGCGGCGACCTGGACGATGAAGCGTCCCGATCGAGGAAGGGGTCGGATGTCGTCGGCGAGGCCGACGAGTCCCAGCACGACCGCTATAGCAAGGCCCAGAGCGAACTGTGCTACAGGTTGTGGAAGCGGCAGCTCCGGACGAAAGCCCATGAAGATCGATCCCGCTACGGTCCCAACGAAGATCGCCACACCCCCGAGGTAGGGGACGGCGGCGGAGTGTCTCTTGTGACCACCGGGGTCGTCTTGCGGGTGGTCGAGGATTCCCAGGCGCCGTGCCAGCTTGCTGGTTACCGGAGTGATTGCGAAGGCAGCCGCGTAGGCGACGATGAAGGCGCCGACGGTGAATTGGGTGGACATCTCTCTAGCTCCGTCCTGACTCCGCGGGACTGAACGTCCCCTCGCTCCGCCTCTGCCACCAGGCACGTACCTGTACTAGACCCAGCGTAGCGAGCAGCGCGACGACCCAGACGAACTCACCCCGATGTCGAAAAGCGGTACCGATGTTCCCCTCGGTGAGCGCGTAAGTGAGCAGCATTCCTCCTCCTACGAGGATCGGGAATGCCAGCACGCGCAGGTATCGGCGAGCAGCCCACAGCCCCGGCAGCGCGAGGGCCAGCAGTGGGTACCAGAGAACCGCATCGGTCCGCGCGAGCCGCATCGTCTGGCTACCGCTGGTCTCCCACGGCACCGGCTCGAACAACATGACCAAGATGCCTTTGGGAAGATGGATCAGGTCGGGGGCCAACTGCTCGGCGTCGGCGGTATCGTCGGCATGCGATTGGGTGGTGATTACGGCTGCGAGTCGCTCTCGCTCTTCGCGAGCCTGGGCCGCCCTCTGTCGAAGCCGACTTGCCCTTCGCTCTAGTTCCGTAGCGCGTTGCTGGAGTCGTTGCTCTTCATCAGGCGATGTCTTGGGGGAACTGATTTCTCGTTTGATCGTTCCCAGCGTGGCAGCAACCTCCACCACGCGACTTCGGACGAGCTGTTCTTTTGTCGTCAGTTCCGCCACGAGTGACGCCGGGTCTTCAACGAGGCCTCTCTCTTCAGCTCCCAACGCTTTGACGAACGCTGAATTGGCATCGATCGCATTCGCGGCACGCCGATACTCCAGCGACCCTGCGTTCTGTACGAGGTCCAGTCCGGCGGGGCCTAAGCCAATGAGCCACGGTGTTGCCACGGCGATGACCAGGCCTCCGAAGCCCCTGCGCCACCGGCTCTCTCGAGTACCTGCGAACGCGGCTGCTGCGATGGCCCAGGCGGCAACCACCGTCGTGTGCCCCCGCAGGTGGCCGAGGATGAATAGCAGCACCGCTGCTCCAACCCCCCACGCCACCAGCGAAGCGCCGTTCTTCCGGCCAGCGACGGCAACTACAACAGCCAGGGCCGCGAGGACGATCCAGACGGAGGTGTCCTTCAAGAGCAAGGCAGACCAGACCACCTGCGAAGGGAGGAATGCCAGCGCGACGCCGCCGATGAGCGCGATGCGGTCAGGAAAGATCTCGCGGCCTAGCGCAGTGACGAGCGCTGCGGTCCCTGCGCCTAGGAGCGCCACGTAGAGCTGGCCGACGATGTCGCTAGTCCCGAAGATCGAGTAGAGGACCGAGAGTGGCCCGGTGAAGGCGAACACGGAGACGAACAGGCCACGTGTCCCGGCGTCCCACACTTCGGTCCGCCCTTCGACCACCGCGGTGGCCATCGCCGAGTACGTCGAGTCGTCAAGGGCAAACGATTCCGTGTTCATCACGAACTCGAAGATCGCGAGAGCGCCGAGCCGCACCGCGAGCGCGATCAGGAAGGTAAACAAGACCGGCCGCCGCTCGATCACCGTGAGCGCTCCACGCGCAACTGCCCGCTCTCTTTCCGGGGCGGGCGTTGCGCGCGTTGTTTCCTGGTCGATCACCAGGCGACCGCGTATTTCATGTCGGATAGCCTCAAGGGGTCAGCTTAGCGGCGACTGAGTAGTCTCCGTGCGCCCAAACTCAAAGGCGCTCAGATGCACCCGGAGCTAGACGAAACGGCGGCGTCATGCGATATCTGATCACCGGCGGTGCCGGTTTCATAGGTTCTCACCTAGCCGATGCGCTCGTCGCGCAAGGTCACGAGGTGGTACTGCTCGACAACCTGTCGACCGGCACCCTTGGCAATGTCGCGCATCTCGAAGGGCGCGCCACCATGGTCCAAGGGAGCGTCCTCGATCCGCTCCTCGTCGACGAGCTTGTGGAAGAGGTCGCCGCCGTGGTCCATCTCGCCGCGGCGGTGGGCGTTCGGCTCATCGTCGACAAACCGCTCCGCAGCTTCATAACGAACATCAAGGGAACCGAGAACGTTCTCGAAGCCGCGCATAGATACCGTCGGAAGGTGCTCCTGGCGTCTACCTCGGAGGTCTACGGGAAGAGTCTCGGGGATCCTTTCAAAGAAGACGATGACCGGCTCCTCGGGAGCAACAAGGTTTCCCGGTGGGGCTACTCGACGTCTAAGTCCGTCGACGAGATCCTCGCCTTCGCCTACCACCGCGAGCGAGGGCTACCAACCGTCGTAGTGAGGCTGTTCAACACGGTCGGACCACGCCAGACGGGCGCTTACGGCATGGTGCTGCCACGGTTCGCGGAGCAGGCCGTGGCGGGCGACGCGGTGACGGTGTACGGCGACGGCCGTCAGACCAGATGCTTCTGTCATGTCGAGGACGTCGTCGCCGCCCTTCTGCGGCTGTTGGAGGCCGACGATGCAGAGGGCGACGTCTTCAACGTCGGCTCTACCGAGGAAGTGTCGATGATTGAGCTGGCGGACCGAGTGATCGCGGAGGCGGCTTCGGCATCTCCCGTGGAGCTGATCCCGTACGAGGACGCTTACGAGCAAGGGTTCGAGGACATGCGCCGTCGCGTCCCGGATATCTCGAAGATCGAGCGGTTGATCGGCTGGCGTCCGCAGAAGGACCTCGACCAGATCATCAAAGAGGTCGTGGCAGAAACGAAGGGGGCCCAAGCTCCGCGATGAAGGTGGTCATCCTCGCGGGAGGACGCGGGACCCGGATCTCAGAGGAGTCTCACCTGCGGCCGAAGCCCATGATCGAGATCGGTGGCAAACCGATCCTCTGGCACATCATGAAGGGCTACGCCCAGCACGGACTCGTCGACTTCGTCATCTGTCTCGGGTACCGCGGCTACATGATCAAGGAATATTTCGCGAACTACTTCCTTCACGGTTCCGACGTCACCGTTGACATGCGTACGAACCAGATCCAATACCACGACGTACGCAGCGAGCCCTGGAACGTGACCTTGGTAGACACAGGTGAGGCGACGATGACGGGCGGGCGGGTTCTCCGTGTCCGGCGGTATCTCGATGATGACGAAGACTTCTGTCTGACGTACGGCGACGGCCTGGCCGATATCGACGTCGCAGCTCAGATCCGCTTCCACCAGCAACAGCAGCGGCTCGTGACGATGACCGTCGTGCGTCCTCCAGCGCGATTCGGTAGATCGGTCGTCGACGGCGGACGTGTCGTGGCGTTCGAGGAGAAGCCGCAGGCAGCAGGCGGACTAATCAATGGCGGCTTCTTCGTGTTGTCCCCTGCGGCGCTGGATCTCATCGAGGGTGACGAGACGCCATGGGAAAGTACGCCGCTTCAGAAGTTGGTGGCCATGGACCAGCTGTCGGCGTGGGAGCACGCCGGCTTCTGGCAGCCGATGGACACCCTCCGGGAGAAGGAGCTGCTGGAGGAACTATGGAGGGCGGGCCGCGCGCCGTGGAAGACCTGGGACTAGACGCTGCGGCGTGGCGGGGGAAGCGGGTTCTAGTAACGGGTCACACAGGGTTCAAGGGAGCCTGGCTCTCACTCTGGCTCGAGATGCTGGGCGCAAACGTGACCGGTCTATCGCTTGCTCCAGAGAACCCTGAGGGCGCGTTCGAAGCCTTGGCTCCGTGGACATCGCTCCACTCGTACGTCGAGGACATCCGCGACGCAGAGATCGTCGCTACCGTGATGGAGGAGGCGGAGCCGGAGATCGTATTTCACCTCGCAGCGCAATCACTTGTACGGCGCGGATACTCCGACCCGGTCTCGACATACCAGACGAACGTTCTGGGGACGGTGAACCTGCTGGACGCGATCCCGCGAGCGCCAGGCGCCCGAGGGGTGGTGGTCGTAACGACCGACAAGGTGTACCGGGGGGATGACGCCACCGCGCCCTTCCGCGAGGGTGACCCTCTGGGAGGAGCGGATCCTTATAGCAACTCGAAGGTGTGCGTTGAGCTCATCGTCGAGGCGTGGCGTCATAGCTTCCTCGGTGAAGGTCAATGTCGGGTCGTGACGGCGCGAGCAGGAAACGTGATCGGTGGCGGTGATCAGGCGCCCGATCGGCTCGTGCCCGACGTTTTTCGTGCATTGGCGGCGGGAGAGCCCGTTCGGCTGCGGCACCCTCGGGCGGTGAGACCATGGCAATTCGTCCTCGAGCCACTGCTCGGATACCTGCTTCTAGCGCAGCGTCTGCTGCAGGACGGTAAATGCCCCAGCGCGACCAACTTCGGGCCTTCTGAGGAATCGTGGAGGCCGGTCGCGGAGATCGTGGACTACGTTCTCGATGCCTGGGGAAGCGGCTCATGGGTGCAGGACGAGCGTCCAGCGCCGCGCGAAACCTCGGAGCTGCGCCTTGACTCCTCGCTGGCGCAGCGGGAGCTGCAATGGCGCGAACGGTTGGATCTTCCGACCGCGCTGGACTGGACGATCGACTGGAGACGGAACCAGGTGGACGAAGCGGACATGCGGTCCTTCTCGATGCGGCAGGTCGATCGTTTCCAGGAAGAGGCTCCACGTGGATCGTGAGCAGCCGCATTGCCGCGGGTGTGGAGCTGTCCTGACGCTGACCTTCCTGGACCTGGGGCAGATGCCGCTCGCGAACGCGTATCCCCGATCGGAGGCTGACGCACGGGAGGAGAAGCGATATCCCCTCCACGTGCGGATCTGTGACAGGTGCTTCCTGGTCCAGCTCGATCAGGTCGTCTCGCCGAGCGTGCTCTTCGAGGACTACGCCTACTTCTCTTCATATTCCGAGACCTGGCTAGAGCACTCGAGGAGGTTCGCAGACTGGGCCGTCGGGACGTTTGGGTTGACGCACGAGAGCTCCGTGATCGAGGTCGCGAGCAACGACGGCTACCTACTGAAGCACTTCGTCGCGTTGGGCATCCCCGTTCTCGGAATCGAGCCGGCGGCGAACGTCGCGGCCGCGGCGATAGACGCGGGTGTGCCGACCGATATCAGGTTCTTCGGCCGTTCGGTCGCTGAGGATCTCGTCGGCAAGGGCTACCGCGCAGATCTTCTGGTCGGTAACAACGTCATCGCGCACGTCCCCGACCTCAACGACTTCGTTGCCGGTCTGGCGATATTGCTCGGGGACCGGGGTGTGGTCTCGCTGGAGTTCCCTCACCTACTGCGTCTCGTCGACCAGGTGCAGTTCGACACCATCTACCACGAGCACTTCTGCTACTTCTCGCTCCTGTCACTCGAGTCGGTGCTGAGACGCCATGGACTCGAGGTCTTTGACGTCGTCGAGCTGCCGACGCACGGGGGAAGCCTGCGAGTCCTGGTTTCTCGTAGCGGAGGCGGCCGCGCCGTGTCGCCGCGCCTTGTCGGTGTCCGGAACGCCGAGGCTGACGCTCGCTTGCACGAGCTCCGGACCTATGACGCCTTCAAGAACCGGGTGGAGACATGTTGCCGATCCCTGCGTGACTTCCTTGCATCCGCGCGTGCAGGTGGCAGCTCTGTTGTTGCCTACGGCGCGGCGGCGAAGGGAAACACCCTCTTGAACCACTGTGGCGTAGGGACAGATGACATCGCCTACGTCGTGGATCGGAGCCCGCACAAACAGGGTCGGTTACTACCGGGTTCGCACCTGCCGATCCACGCGCCTGAGAAGGTGCGGGAAACTCGGCCCGACCACCTCTTGTTGCTGCCGTGGAACCTCAAGGACGAGATCATCGAGCAGATGAGCTTCATCCGCGGGTGGGGCGGGCGTTTCGTGGTTCCTATCCCGGTGACACAGGTGCTCGATTGATCTTCCACGAGACGCCGTTAGCGGGCGCGTACGTGATCGACATCGAACCCGCCCCAGACGCTCGCGGTTTCTTCGCGCGCATATTCGCGGAGGATGAGTTCGCTCGGGAGGGCATCGAGTTCCGGCCGCTTCAATGCAGCATCTCGTACAACGCCCGCGCTGGAACGTTGCGCGGGTTGCACTACCAGGCACCACCGCACTCGGAAGCCAAGCTCGTTCGCTGCACCAGGGGAAGGATCTTCGACGTCATCGTGGACCTACGTGAGGCATCGCCGACGTTTGGTCGATGGGTCTCCGCAGAGCTTACGGACGCGAACCACCGTGCTCTGTACGCGCCGGAGGGATTCGCCCATGGGTTCGAGTCGCTCGAGGATGGATCCGAGGTGCTCTACATGATCTCGAGCGGGTACAACCCCGCCGCGGCGCGCGGGATCAGGTGGGACGATCCGACGCTTGCCATCAACTGGCCCGCTCCACCGGTTCTCGTCTCGAAGAGAGACGCAGATCTTCCGGGCTTCGGTCGGTGATACCGACCGCGCCCGCCGCCAGACCTCCACGATGGCACCAGCGGGAGAGGACTGGTCGTGCCAGACGATCGCGCTGAGTTCGAACGTTCTCGACGTGAGCATGCCGCCGCTCTAGCTAACGATGAAGCCGCGCAGCGCCTCGCTCATCAGCTTTTCGCTGCCTCTGACCGGCACAACTACTCGTATCTCTGGGACTGGCTCGGGATGCCGATCATCCAGACGCCCGCCGACATCGTCACGCTCCAGGAGATCGTCTGGAACACGCGACCGGACGTGATAGTCGAGCTCGGGATCGCCCGCGGCGGCTCTTTGATCTTCTACAGCTCGATCCTGCAGCTGATCGGGCGCGGCCGCGTCATCGGCGTTGACATCGACATCCGCGAGCACAACCGTCGTGCTATCGAGGCACACCCGCTCAGCGGAAGGGTGACCATGATCGAGGGATCATCGATCGACGCGGATGTAGTGCGCAGGGTGAGATCAGAGCTGACGGCGGATGACGAGGTCATGGTCGTCCTCGATTCGAATCACACTCATGCCCACGTCCTGCAGGAGCTCCGCCTCTACGCGCCGCTCGTGACGACTGGTCAGTTCCTAGTCGTCGCCGACACCGTTGTGGAACACATCCCGGAGCAAGCTCACAGGCCGCGGGAATGGGGTCCCGGGAACAACCCGAAGACAGCGCTGACCGAGTTCCTGGCGGACTGCGACTCGTTCGAGATCGACCCATGGATCAATGGGAAGCTCCTCATCAGCAACTCACCGGGCGGGTATCTGCGGCGTGTGCAGCCTGCCTGACGCGACTACAAGTGGAAAGCGTTAGCTGCCGCTCATCCTCCTGATCTCAACTCTCACCTCGAACATCTCCTCGCCGTCTACGAACCATGCGGCCGGATGTGGCGGGAAGGTCCGGGCCCTGATGAGATTCAAGACTTCGCGCCCGCTGTAGCTCGCATCCAGATGGATTCTTGATGCGTCGTGCAGCTCTGCTCGCTTGTGCGATGTCGCACGCCGGTCATCTTGTGGGACGCGTGGGATGCGACCTTCGAGTATCGCCGCGTAACTCTCCTTGAACAGCAGGATCATCTCGCGCAGCGCCTTCTGGTAGAGGGAGCCACCCGTGTCCTCCCAGGTGACTGGGATCTCTCGTTGAAACGCGATCGGCCCCGTATCGACGCCCGGATCGATGAAGTGGAGCGTCACGCCAAAGGGTGTTTCCTCGACGATCGACCAGAAGTTGGGGTCCTTTCCGCGGCCGTACGGGAGGAAGCTGGGATGGAAATTAAGGATGCCTATCCTCGGGATCTGGATGATCTCGCTTCTGATGATGTGCGGCCACCAGGCGAGCACCCCGAGATCTAGATCGGCGCGTCGGAGTTGTTCGATCGTGTCTGCTGTGTTCAGTTCGCCGCCGTACAGGATTCGTGACTTCGGGAGCCGCGAGATCTCGATGATCTGCTGGTTCAATCCTTGGCGGTCCGCGGTGTCGAGGATCAGCATCGTGAGTTCCGAGCGGCCGCCGATGAAGCCCGCGATCTCGAGACCGACGCGGTCTGCGGCGAATAGAGCGATCCTGGTCGGCTTCAAGACACCCTGTCGAGGATCGAGAGAAGCATCTCGGAGACGTAATCCACGTCGGCTTCTGTCATCTTCAGAGGGGACGGCAGATTCAGTCCGCGGCTGCTGATCTCGTAGCTAGAGGTGTTGATTCTCCGTGCCTTCTCCGCCTGCATCGTGGCGGAGTAGGCAGGTATCGAGCTAAGCGGGTGGAAGAACGGCCGCGTATCGACGCCTTTTTCCCGCAGGGTCTCGAAGAGGGCCCGTTTGGACACCGAGATTGCCGGGTCGAGAAGGATCGTCGGCATCCAGTAGGAGTTCACCGTCTCCGCTGGTTCTGGGTTCAGCGTCAAACGTTGATCCGGCTCCAACCTGGCGCGATACCACTCGAAGATCTGCCGCTTTTTCTCTACGAGCTCGTGGATACGTTCGAGCTGCCCGAGTCCTAGGGCAGCCTGCACCGCGCTCATCTTGTACTTGAACGCGACCTCGCCGTTGAAAAACCAAAAGTCACCGGGTTGCCGGCCATGATCGCGGAGAACCAGCATCCGCTGGTAGAGGAGGTCGTCGTCGCAGACAACCATGCCACCCTCACCGGTCGTCAACGTCTTCGAGCCATGGAAGCTGAAGACCGACGCTGCCCCGAAGGCACCTGCTTTGCGGCCGTAATACTCGGAACCGATCGCTTCGGCAGCGTCTTCGATCACCTGGATGCCACTCCCGTCCAGAACCTCCAGCAGTCGGTTCATATGAGGCATGCCGCCGTAGAGGTCCACCGCGATGACTGCCTTTGTCTTTGTCGTAATTGCAGCCTGTACTGCTTCCGGTGAGATGCACCACGTTTCATCATCGATGTCGACGAAGACGGGGGTTGCACCGACGTAGTTGACGGGCGCGGCAGAAGCGATCCATGTTGCGTCGGGGACGATGACCTCGTCGCCGGGGCCGACACCGAGGGCGACGAGGCTGAGGTGTATGGCGGATGTGCAAGACGGCAGCGAGACCGCATGCTGTCGTTCGACATACGCCGCGAACGCAGTTTCGAAACGGTTATTGAACGAGTTTGCGTTCTGGTACCAGGCTGACGCCGCCGCTTCCGTGGCGTAGTGAACTTCCTTCTCAGTTATCCAGGGACCTGCCACGGGTATCCGTTCCAAGGTTGTATGTCGTGCCCTTAGGTCGCGTACTCGACTGATGGCGTGGAAGTTGTAGGCGGCGGCAGGACACTATGTCAACGGCGATCAACGTATTTCCGCGTTCAGCGACACGTGCCTTCAGGACCAAGGGTTCCCGCTGCCGTCGATTCACGACTCGAGTCTGGAAAACTGCAGAAGATGTTGCGAGTCGCGCACGTGATAAGCACGGTAGAGGGTTTGGCGGGAGCGGAACGCATCGCGTCGGCCCTCGTACGCGCCGCGTCGCGCCGCGGCGATGACGTGCTCCTACTGAACCCGTTTGCTCGCGATCCTGATGGTTCGATCCTGAGGCGCGAGGTGGGAGATCTCTACAGGGGGCGGCCCGGCAGTCGCATCCGTGACCTGCCTAGCCTTCGTAGCTGGCTTCAGCAGGAGATCACAGGGTTCCGGCCGGACATCGTTCACGCGCATCTCTTCCATGCTGCTGCGTTAGTGGCGTCGACACGGCCCACTGCTCCTCGTGTTCTCAGCCACCATCATGGTGCGGCTCTCCGGTACCTTCGCAGACCCATTGCGAGTGAGATCGACAAGCGGTCGGGGGCGCGTTTCGACAAGATCGTTGCTGTGTCGCGATCCGTTGAACGATTCCTTCTTGAGGCATACGGCTACAGCCGTGACCACGTCGTCGTCATCCAGAATGGGTGGGAGCGAGGCGCAGCCGCGGCGGCGGAATCCGCCGTGCGAGTGCCTCACCTCGTTGTGTGCCCTGCTCATCTTCGGCCTGAGAAGGGGCACGAAGTACTACTAGAGGCATTGGTTCGCGTCCGGCGCAAGGTTCCTGACGTTCGACTTGCCCTCCTCGGCGGGGGCCCGCTTCAATCACACCTACAGAGCACGATCAGGACGTTGGAGCTCGATGACGTCGTCACACTTGTTGGTCCTGTTGCGGATGTCTGGAGCTGGTACGCGAAGGCGGCGATGGTCGTGGTGCCGTCGCTCTATGAGGCTTTAGGTCTGGCAGCGTTGGAGGCAATGGCTGCAGGTCTCCCGGTTGTTGCTGCGCGCGTCGGGGGTCTTCCGGAAGTTGTTCTCCACGGGGAGACAGGTCTTCTCTTCGACCCCGGCAACCCCGCCTCTCTCGCAGTCGCGATCTCCGACTTGCTGGCTTCCCCAGCGAGGCGAGGGCGAATGGGTGAAGCTGGTCGAGAACGGGCGAAGCTTTTCTCGATGGAGAAGATGACGGACTCGTACCTGGCGCTGTATGACCGAACCGCGCGAGCATCTCGCTGAGGGATCGCTTCCGTAAACTGATCTCGTGCCGAATCTTGCTCCTTCGCCGGATCCGACAGTCGACGGCCTTCTCTGATGTGTGGCATCGCGGGCGCCGTCGCCGTCGATGGTTTGCCGCCTGACGCTCTGAGTGCTGCCCTCGCAGCTCAGCAACATCGCGGTCCCGATGGTGAGGGCGTCTGGTCGGATGGTCGGTGCACACTCGGGCAACGGAGGCTCGCGATCATCGACCTGTCGGAGGCGGGCCAGGCTCCCATCGCCAACGAAGACGGTTCCGTGTGGGTAACGCACAACGGGGAGATCTACAATTTCCTCGCCCTCCGTCGAGAGCTGGAGGCGCTGGGCCACCGCTTCCGCAGCGCGACGGACACGGAGGTGATCGTCCACGCCTACGAGGAGTGGGGGACGGACTGCGTCAGCCGCTTCCGAGGCATGTGGGCCTTCGGGTTGTGGGATTCACGCCGCTCGCGATTGTTCCTGTCCCGCGACCCCGTCGGCAAGAAGCCACTCTTCTACACGGAGCAGAGCGGACGCTTTCTGTTTGCCTCCGAGCTACAAGCCCTGCTCGCGTCGCCCGAGGGCCCACGAGAGGTCGATCTCGATGCCATCGATGCCTACCTCTCGTGGGGGTACATCCCGCCGCCGTGGACGGGCTTCCGAGGGATCAAGAAGCTCCCGCCGGCGTACACGCTCACCCTCGATGTCGGACCTCGCGGCCACAACGCACAGCTCAGGCGGTTCTGGTCGCTCTCTTACCTGCCCAAGCTCGATATCTCAGAGCAAGAGGCGGCAGAGGGGCTCCGCGAGCGGCTTCGCGAAGCCGTCCGTCTCCGGCTGATCAGCGACGTTCCCCTTGGGGCGTTCCTTTCAGGCGGAGTGGACTCGAGCATCGTCGTGGCCCTCATGGCGCAGCTGTCGCCGCAGCCGGTGAAGACCTTCTCGATCGGCTTTGATGATGCTGACTTCGACGAGCTGGGACACGCGAGGCGTGTTGCGGAGCGGTGGCGAACAGACCATCACGAGCACGTGGTTCGTCCGGAGGCAACCGAGATCTTGCCGACGTTGGTGCGCCACTACGGTGAGCCGTACGCGGACTCCTCTGCCGTCCCGACCTTCTATGTGGCACAGATCACTCGCCCGAGCGTGACGGTGGCGCTCAGTGGTGACGGCGGAGACGAGAGCTTCGCCGGCTACGACCGTTATCGGGCAAATGCCCTCGCGGGGACCGCGGCCCTCATTCCAGGCAACAGGCTTCTGATCGGCGGGCTTGCCCGCGCAGTTCCCGATCCCGCCGACGAGCGGACATCGCTCGGTCGCCTCCACCGTTTCCTCGACGGCGCCTTGCAACCACAGCCGGCGCGGTATGAGCGGTGGCAGAGCATCTTCACCGCGACCGAGAAGGCGGCTCTTTACAGCAACGACTTCCGCAACCGCGATCATGCTCTGGCGAGATGGTTCGCCGGCCTGTTCGGAGAGGCGGAGGGACTGGACCCGGTGGAGGCGGCGATGTCGGTGGACGTGAGGTCATACCTGCCCTTCGACCTCCTCGTGAAGGTCGACATCGCCTCCATGGCGCACTCCCTTGAGGTCAGGTCCCCCTTCCTTGACGTTGAGGTGATGGAGTTCGCTGCGCGCCTGCCGCGGACGATGAAGTTGCGCGGTCGGCACGCGAAGCATCTTCTTAAAACTGCCTTCTCGGACCTCGTTCCCGCGTCGAACATGAACCGACGGAAGATGGGTTTCGGGGTGCCCGTCGGCCGCTGGTTCCGAGGTCCCCTGAGGGATGTCCTGCGAGAGTCCCTGCTATCGGAGCGAAGCCTTGAGCGCGGGTACTTTGACCCGGTCGTTCTGCGCCGTGTCGTCGACCAACACCTGGCCGGTGGTGCCGATCATGGGGCGCAGCTGTGGGCCCTGATGATGTTGGAGATGTGGCACCGGGAGGTCGTCGAGGCACCGAGGAGCAGTGTTGTCCAACCTTCACCCTGAGACCGTTCGCGGGTTTGGCGAGGAATGGACGAGCTTCGACCAGACCCTCCTCCGTCAGTCCGAGGCGGCAGTTCTGTTCGACCAATACTTCGCCGTCTTTCCCTGGGAATCACTTCCCCCTGATCCCGAGGGGTTCGATCTCGGCTGCGGGAGCGGGCGGTGGGCGCTCTTCGTCGCCCCGCGCGTCCGGAAGCTGCACTGCATAGATGCAAGTCCAGATGCCCTTCGGGTCGCGAAGATGAACCTGTCTTCTTTCGAGAACTGCGAGTTCCATCTCGCCAGCGTCGATCAGATGCCCTTGCCGGACGCGGCAATGGATTTCGGTTACTCGCTGGGGGTCCTACATCACGTGCCCGACACTGCTGCCGCGATCCGCTCCTGCGTCATGAAGCTCAAGCCACGGGCGCCCTTGCTCCTCTACCTGTACTACGACTTCGAGGACCGGCCGCGCTGGTTCCGCGGTGTTTGGAAGGTGAGCGACTGGATGCGCCGCCGGATCTCCCGACTGTCCGCGAAACGCAAACGCCTGCTTACCGACGTCATCGCCGCGGTTGTCTACCTGCCGCTGGCGCGGGTGTCTTGGCTCCTGTCGCACTTCGGTGTGGGAACCAAGCACATACCTCTCTCCTTCTACAAGGACCGGAGCTTCTACACGATGCGCACGGACGCGCTCGATAGGTTCGGGACGATTCTTGAGCAGCGCTTCAGCCGCGCCGAGATCCAGCAGATGATGGAGAGCGCCGGCCTCAGACACATCGCTTTCTCCGAAGCACCGCCGTTCTGGTGTGCCGTCGGGTTGAAGGACGAGAGCTAGGAGTTGTCGACCCCGAACGTCCGCGTGCTGCGCTTGATCACGCGCCTCAACATCGGGGGCCCCGCGCGTCAGGCCTTATCGCTGACGAAAGCCCTTGCGCCCGAGTACCCCACGATGCTCGCCGCAGGCGAACCGGGATCGTTCGAGGGAGAGCTAACCGATCCGGTCGTGCACGTTCATCGCCTACCGCTCGTGCGGGAGGTCCGACCGGCTGTCGACGCTCGTGCTTTCCGAGCCACTCGTCGATTGATCAGACGTGGCGCGATCGAGCTCGTGCACACGCACATGGCCAAGGCGGGGACGATTGGGAGGTCCGCAGCGTGGTCGGTGCCCAACCGTCCGCGTCTCGTCCATACCTTCCACGGCCACGTCCTCGACGGGTACTTCCATCCGGCCGTCGCCGCAGCCTTCATCCGCATGGAACAGGGGCTCGCGCGGGTCACAGACGCGCTTGTCGCCGTGAGCCCGCAAATCCGGGATCAGCTACTTGATCTCGGGATCGGCCGTCCAAGTCGCTGGCACGTCATCCCTCTGGGGTTCGACCTCGAAGCATTCTTCGCGATCGCTGAGCGAAGCGGAGATCTGCGGCGGGCCATCAATGTCGCTCGCTCAACGCCCCTGGTCGGCGTGGTCGGTCGTCTCGTTCCGATCAAGGATCACGAGACGCTCTTTCGAGCTGTCGCGGGACTCGCAGAGGTCCACGTCGTCGTTCTCGGCGACGGGGAGCTTCGGCAGGATCTGCGGACACTGGTCAAAGAGCTCGGTATGAGCGAGCGTGTTCACTTCGTTGGCTGGTGGGGCGACATGCCCTCAGCCATGAGCGATCTCGACGTTGTCGCCCTCACCAGCCGAAACGAGGGGAGTCCCGTCGCGCTGATAGAGGCCCTCGCCGCAGGCGTGCCTGTTGTCGCCACCGACGTCGGCGGCGTCAGATCGGTTGTGGAGGATGGGATCAGCGGATTCGTCGTACCTCCCGGGAGCCCCGACGCGGTGCGCAGAGCGTTGCGGTCACTGCTTCAGGACCCTGAGCTACGGCGGCGGTTCGGCGCGGCTGGCAGACAGTTCGTGCGGCCAACGTTCACTCATGAGCGGCTGGTGAAAGACGTGCGATCCCTCTATAACGACCTGCTCAGCTGAGCTGGGCGGCGGCTCGCTGGGTTGCCCGATGAGCGGGTGTGTCGTGCCTACAGCGAGCGACGTCCATCTGCAGTGTTGTCCGCCCGGAAAGTTGGTGCCCTGTGCTCGCTTAGACCTTGCCAGTCGTTAGGTTTGCAGCCGTGGCAGCTGCGAGTGCTGATATGAGGGTCTGGTTACTGACTAAAGCTTCTGCTGTCCGGCGGAACCTTCTCCTCGTCCTCGTGGTCGGTGTTCCCATCTTGTTCCTGCGGATCCTCAACGACCCCATCAACGTGCCCAAACTCGGGCTCTTGCTGGTGATCCTGCCTCTCGTCATCGCGCTGCGGGGCGCGGAGTTGCTGCAGGGCGCTGACCGTGAGGGACTTCGGCGCCTGGCGATCCCGGCGCTGGCCGTATCCATTCCCCTTGTCGTCGCTTGGCTGTTCTCGCCGTACAAGGGATGGAGTCTGTTCGGCAACTATTCACGGTTTTCCGGCCTCATCCCGTATCTCGCCGCGGTGATGTTCGGTGTCTTGGTTGCCGACGCCTTTGGGCGGCATACGCGTCAGCTTGCCTTCGCTTTGGCTAGCGCGGGGGGGCTGGTTGGAGGCTACGCGTTGGTCCAGTATGCCGGGCTCGACCCGTTCACCTGGGCTGTCGGCGAAGACGCAGCGCACCGCCTCGCGGTGTCGAGTCTCGGAAATACGAACTTTGTCGGCGCTTTCTTGGGGATCGTGCTTCCCGTTACGGTCTCCCTCTTGTTCACCGACCGGTCGTCTCGGTGGTTGTGGCTTTTCGTACTGCTTATCACTGGCGGCTGGATCGTCGCCTTCAGCGAGGGCGGTTGGGCAGCAGGAATCGCGGGGCTGCTCGTGGTGATCGGCTTCATGGCTGCACCGCGGTGGCAGCGAGCGCGGCCACTAACTCTCGCAGCGGCGGGTCTCATAGGGGTCACAGCCGTTGGGGCCGTCGGCGCAAGCATTGTCTCCCAGAACCAGCACATCCCGAAGACGATCGATCGACGAGGTGATTGGTGGGAGGGCGCTCTCAACATGGCCGCGGATGCGCGCATCGCCGGCCGGGGTCCTGCAACTTTCGCCCTCGAGGGAACTCAGTACCGGACTATCGATGATGGTCTCGAGGTTGGTTTCGATTTCACCGACGACCCGCACTCGTTGTTCATGGCGTTCTTGACCTCGGCAGGTGTCATCGGAGTCGGGGGATTACTTGTCGCGGTCGGATGGTTGATCCGGCAAGGCCTTCGTCTTCCGGGGGAGGAGCTGGTCGGCGCCGGTTTCTTCGGCGCGGTCGTCGCCTACGTGGTTCAGGCCTCTATCAGCATCGACACCGTGGCTTTGCGGATGACATTCTGGACCGTGGCGGGTGGGTTAGCCGCAACCGCTGTGCCCGCTGTGGCGACCGCGACCGGCCTCAGCCGCGGAACGCAGAAGCGCCGCAGCAAACGAGTTGTTCAACCTCCTCTCAAGCTTCCACTTGGGGTGGTGACATTCGCGCTGTTAGGTGTTGCCGGCGCCTGGTGGGGACTCAACTTCGTTTTAGCCGATGCCCGTGTGCAGCAAGGAAACCTTCTCTGGGATCAGGGTGACGTGCAGGGGTTTCAAGAGACGTACGACTCAGCTCTCGGGTTCAGGGAGGAGATTGCTTATCGGAGGACGTACGCAGTGCGCTTGGGCGAGGTTGCTCTGGCACTGGCGGCCGAAGGCCACTCGGAACCGGCACGTGCCTTCCTCGAGCAGGCTCGCCAGGGCTTCGCCTATACGGATGATCTTCCGGACGCGCGCGGGCTGGTTGGTTACGCGCGCTTCCTCAACGCCTGGGCAGAGTTCGATCCCGATGCCAGAGACGAGGCGCTTGCTCTATACGAGCGAGCGCTCTCCATCGACCCGCAAAATCCTGCGCTCGCTTCAGAGGTAGAAACAGTCCGGGCAGCACCCGCACCAGGCGACGAGGAAACATGAGCCGCGCGTCAACATTGGGACTCCAGCTGTATTGGGACTCCAGCTGTGGCTGTGGTGTTCCCGCGGCTGATCACCCGCCTACGCAAGGGCTGGATCGGAGCGCCGCGTGAGGCTTCCCAATCCCGCCCCCCTGTGAACGCACCATTCTTCGTGGATCTCCTGCGCATCAGGTAACCAATCGCCTCGGCTGGCGTTACATCGTTCGACGGAAAGCTTCTAGGTTCACGCTCAAGGTCGGTTCGGTCCCGTCCGATTTGGTTCTTTTGAGCTATTCCTGTTTCTCCGGCGCCGCCACAGACTGCCCCGGGGAGCAGGAACTAAGAAGGGCATGACAGAGATGGCTCAGCGCATGGAGGACCCGCAGGTACTCGGCGTCCCCGCGGGGTCGCTCGAGGACAAGGAGCTGACCCTCGCCTTCCAACAGGGCGACAAGGGCGCCTACCAGGCGATCTACGACCGCTACTCCGATCGCGTCCACCGGGTCTGCCGGCGGATGCTGGCGAATCCTCAGGACGCCCAGGAGGCCGCTCAGGAGAGCTTCCTTCGCGTCTACCAGGCCCTCGGGCGGTTCAACGGCCGCTATCAGCTCGGCGCCTGGATCACCAGGATCGCCACGAACGTGTGCCTCGACCACCTTCGCTCCCGGGCCCGCCGCCCGCAGGATGTTGCTCCCCTGGAGGTCGTGGATCTCGACGACGAACGCCATCTGACGAACGACGACCCCGAGTTCCTCGTGATACGGAACGCTGAGGGCCGCAGGGTCCGCAAGGTCTTGGCCCAGCTGCCCCCTCTGCACCGCGCTGCCATCGTGCTGCGCGACTTCGAAGGGCTCTCCTACGGTGAGGTGGCGGTGGCGCTGCAGCTGTCGGAGTGTCAGGTGAAGGCCCTGATCCACCGAGCCCGGCAGAACTTCAAGCGGACGTGGACGCCGGTGTCGCTCTTCATGCCGTGGCGACTGGTGACGCGCTTCAGAGAGGTCGACGGGACCGCGAGAGACCACGTGGCCCAAGCCGTGACGACGACGGCTCAGGTAGCGCCGTCCTGCACCAGTGCTCTGCAGCAATGCGGGCAGTACGTGGCGGAGCGGGTAGCACCCATATTCACCGCTGCCGTCATTGGAGCCGCCGCGGGCGGTGCTGCGGTCGCAGGCACTGGAACGCCTGCGGCTCCGCGCGCGGAGATCGCCTCGGCCGAGGCCGCCTCACAGGAGGCCGGGGCAAGCGCCGTTCTCGGCACCCGTGTGGGTAGGAAGGTTGCGGACCCCGCTTCCCTGGAGAAGGCCGAGCAGGCGAAGGACGACAGCGCAGAACTCCTTTCGCAGGAACCCCAACCGGCGCCGGCGGCCCCCCCTGCGCCTCAACCCACGCCTTCTGCCTCCCCTACCGCTGCTCCGGTTGCCTCACCCACACCGCAGCCCTCTGACCCCCCAACCGAGCCCTCCAAGACTGAGAAGCCGGTGCGAGAGCCGTTCGCCGCGTCTTTGGGATTCGACAGATACGGCACCCCGCCCGCCGTAGTTCCTAGTAGCAACCGGACGTGGGTCGACTGCGACCCCGTCGTGATGAAGCAGCGGTTAGAAAGCGTGTTCAGCGATGGAGAAAAGTCCTACCCGGCCGTCTTCTCCTTGAGCGCTGACAGCTCCTCCGCCACGATCGCACTCAGCATCTGGAAGGACGGCCGCGAGATCTACTACACGGGTTCCGGCTCTCTGTCTGGCGGGTCGCGCGAGGGCTCAGACCTCACGCTCCAGTTCACCGGCACCTACCGGACCGGGGATCAAGAAGCGCAAGACTCCCTCGGGTTGCCAGGATCTGGAAGTTTCGTCGCCTCTCTGGGGATCGACTGCGGGTTGTCCGAGCTGGTATCCGAGAGCGTGACTTTCAGCAGTTAGTAGCAGCCGCATCACGTTCTGTGGTTATATTCCGCACGGGACTGGGAGGCCCATCTTTGAGGTCTGTCATTCTTCGCAACTCAAGGCGCAACTTTTGCACCACAGGCTCGTTTCACTTAGTGAGGCAGGTTGTACGTAGGTTGTAGTAGGTGCCAGTTAGCAGTACCGACACCATGAGGAGGTGCGGATTGTCAGTAGGACGTAGAAGCAGCAGGAGACCAGTGGCGTTCATCACGGCGTTGATGGTCGTCTTCGCGTTGGTCGTTCCCTTTGTAGGAACGGCGCTTGCGAACCACCAGGGTCAGACGGTGCAAACCCTGGACGTGACACCAGACACCGACAGCGCCCCGGCGCAGACGTGTAACGCTTTCACCGTAACGCTGCAGGGGACCCAGCCAACTGGGGACAACAACCCCGGTGTTCCCGGAGAGACAGTAGATGTCCTCGTCCGGGACACGGATGCCAACAACACGGCCACGGCGGGCAACGAGGCTCAGAGCGACATCACGTTCTGTACTCCCCCGGCAGGTAACGATCCGACCGGTGCAGAAACCGGTCCGAATCCCGTTGGGCCTGCTCCCGGCCAGGAGGGGGCGACAGCGAATGTCAACAACGCCAGCCAGCGCCAGGGCGAGTTCTGCTGCACGAATGAAAACGGGCAGCTGACCTTCGGCATCCTTTCCAACGAGGAGGGCAACTTCGCCGTCACTGCGTTCTTCGACGACGAGGACGACGACAACCCGGCTGGAGACATCGCAGAGACGGTCACGAAGACGTTCACCGCGGCACCGGCAACCGGAAACGAGGGCGTTGAGACCGTCGACTGTGAGCCGGAGAGCGACACGAACCCCGAGGGCACCGCGCATAGCTTCAACTGTGTCGCCAGGGATGTGAACGGCAACCCGGTGTCGGGGGCCACTATCCAGTTCGACGTGACCGCTGGTCCGAACGCGGAAGAGCAAGGCGTCCAGAACTGTCAGGCTTCGACCACCAACCAGCAGGGCGAGACCACGATCAACCAGCCGGCCAACAACCAGACTGCGGCGAATGGCCAGGCGACCTGTACCTACACGGATGTCGAGACGGCGGATAACCAGACCACGGCCGACACGTCTCCCCCGGGCACCGACACGATCGTGGCGTTCGTGAGCCAGACGCCGCCCGCGGGTCAGACCGGCACGGGTGGTGCGGACGCATTCGAGCCGCAGGACCAGATCACCAAGACCTTCGTTGGTGACGCCAACAACATCGAGTGCGAGCCGGATGGCGCCACCGCCACCTCGGGTAACATCGTCACGATCACCTGCACCGTTACCGATGAGGCCGGTCAGCCCGTTCCGGGCATCAACGTCACCTTCACCGAGACCGGTGCCGGCGCCTTCCGTACCGGCCAGGACACCACGTGCGTGACTGATCAAAATGGTCAGTGCAGCATCGAGGTGCAGACTGCGGAGACCGAAGAAGGCACCATCACCGTCACCGGGACGATCAGGGGCGCTGCTACCGCCGCCGAGGGCAACACGCAGGGCTTCGGGTCGAACTGCACCGTGCAGGGCCAGGCGGAGACGGGTACCAACGCCCAGTGCTCCGACACGGCTACCGTCACAGTGACGCAGGAGCCGGACCAGGGGCCGCAGGCGGACTGCAACGACGGCGTCGACAACGATGCTGACGGCCTCATCGACTTCGGGAACGACCCGGGTTGCACGAGCGCCTCTGACCAGACCGAGGCTCCGAACCCGGACGATGGCACCGGCGAGCGCAGGAGAGTTGCGACGAACCTGACGATCCGGTACGACCGTGACGCCAGGGCCTTCAAGGGCGCCATCGGTTCGGATCGGAAGGCGTGCCAGACCGGACGCACCATCATCCTGAAGAAGGTCACGCCTGGTCCTAACCGAGTCATCGGTCGGGACGCGTCGAACCGCTTCGGCAACTGGCGGATCAACAAGGCTCGTGCACGCGGCCGCTTCTACGCCGTCGTGCTACGGAAGCAGACAACCGGTCGTAGGGGTGCGGAGCTGAACTGTCTGCGTGACCGTTCGGTGACGATCAAGCTCCGCCGTCGTTAAGTAGTAGCTCGCTGCTCTAAGCGAGAAGCAGTAAAGAGCCGGCCCCTTCGGGGGCCGGCTTCTTTTTGTCATCTTTGTGCAGCCATGGGAGATGCGGATGCGTCGGGTGGTGGTACTTGCTGCGGGGGTTGTTGTCCTTGCAGCGGTAGCAGCGGTTTTGATCTTCCGCCCCGACGGTCGCGAGTTCAGCGATGTCCGGGCACTGGTTGAAGCCATGCAGGGTGCGGGGATCGAGTGCGAGAACCTCAACGTGAGCATTCCCGACCCGACACCGGAGATCGTCGATTTCGGTTCGTGTCAGGTCGACGGTCAGACCGTCAATCTGCACGTGTACAAGAGCAGCGATTCGGTGGAGGAGCACATCGAGGGCAATGTCTCGGCGCGCTCGTTGAACAACCCCAACTACTTCGACTTTCTCGTCGCAGGTGACACGTGGGTCGTCGATACCTACTCAGAGGAGACGGCTAAGGAGATCCAGGCTGCTATCGGCGGCGAGATCCACTAGCGTCGTCCTTCCCGACGTTTAGCCTGAGTTCCTCATGCTCCGACGTCTCCTGGTCTTTTTCCTCGCCGTAATGCTGCTCGCCGGAGTGGCGGTGGCCGCTCCCGCCATGCTGCGGACCCGTCGTGATCGAGCGGCGCAGCCGGCTCTACGGATGCCGGAGCCGAAGACGCCGGTGCAGCAGGCGTGTGGTCTCGAGCCCGACCTCCTCGTCAGGATCTGGCGTGGCCACCAGAGCGGGCGCTCGGAAGACATCACCGCAGTCCCGGCCGAGCCGAACTACCTCGGCTCCTTCGCGGTTACCAGCCACTCCGGACCTTGGGACTACCTCCAGCGCGTGCCTCTCGTGGCGTACGGCCCCGGCCGCGTCCCGCCGAATGGCCAGGTCGAGACAGAGGCCACGCTTGCCGACGTGTATGCCACCGCGGAGGACTGGACGCAGGTCGAGCTCGAAGACCGCGCCGGTCGCGGTCTCACGGAGACGGTCAATGCAAAACGGAAGCCTCCGAAGCTCCTCGTCTTCGTCATGTGGGACGGTGTGGGGCGAAACGTGCTCGAGCGGTGGCCGAACCGGTGGCCCAACCTCGCCCGGCTCGAACGAGAGGGCACGAGCTACGCGAACGCGACCGTCGGCAGCAGCCCCAGCATCACGCCCTCGACGCACGCCACGCTCGGCACCGGAGCGTTCCCCAACGAGCACGGCGTCACCGGGATCCAGTACCGCGACGAGAACGACAAGATCGCGGTCGCGCAGGCGGGCAGGGACGTGCGAGACCTAGAGCTCTCGACCTTCGCGGATGACTTCGATCGGGCGCTGGACAACCAGCCCCTGGTCGGTACCGTCGCCTATCGTATCTGGCACATCCCGATGATGGGTCACGGGGCGGCCACTCGAGGCGGAGACAGGGACCACCTGGCGATCATCGGCTTCGACGGGAAGATCCACGCCAACTACAGGTTCTACGAGCGGCCGTCGTACCTGGAGGCGTTCCCCGGGTTCCAGGAGCACGTGGACCGCCTCGATCAGAAAGACGGGCTGAAGGACGGCGAGTGGTTGGAGCACCCGATCGCGGAAGAGCATGACAACCCCGCGTGGGCCGACTACCAGACCGACATGATCCTGGAGATGCTGGAACGCGAAGGGTACGGCGCGGACGCGACGACCGACCTCTTCTTCACCAACTACAAGATGACGGACATCGTCGGACACCAGTACTCGATGGACTCCGAGGAGATGGGTGACGTGCTGGAGGCGCAGGATCGGGCGCTCGGTCGCCTCGTCGACTACCTCGACGAGAACGTTCGGGACTACGCGCTGCTCCTAAGCGCCGACCACGGCCACACACCTTCACCAGAGCGATCGGGAGCGTGGCCGATCAGCCAGAACGAGCTGGAGTCGGACCTCAACGAGCGGTTCGGTGTTGCCGAGGGCGACACCCTCACGCAGGCCATCACCGCGGTCGGGCCGTTCCTCGACGCAGAGGTCCTGGAGGCAACCGGGACGACCACGGATGAAGTCGCGACCTTCATGAACGGCTATACGATTCAGGACAACTGGCCCAAGCCAGATCTGCCGCCAGGCTACGAAGACCGAGGTGCCGAGCCCGTCTTCGAAGCCGCCTTCCCTTCCGAGCATCTGGACGAGGTGATGCAGTGCGCTTTCGGATCCGCCACGCCTCCGGGCGAGGAGTGATGCATCGGGGCCCGGCCCTCTTGCTCTGTCTGAGCTTGCTCGGCGCCTGTTCGTCCACCGCCACGCCGGAGCAACAAGTGCCGGAGGTGGCGCAGCGTCCGAACGTCTTGATCTTCGTCACCGACGACCATCGCGCGACGGGAACCATGAGACAGGCGATGCCGGACACGCTGCGTCTGTTCGGGCAAGAGGGCACCCGCTTCACGCAAGCGTTCGCGACCACGCCGCTTTGTTGTCCGAGCCGCGCCTCGATCTTCTCGGGCCGCTACGCGCACACGCACGGCGTGCGCACCAACGATCTCGCGGAGAAGCTGGACCACGACAACACGATGCAGGCGCACCTGCAACAGAGCGGCTACCGCACCGCTATCACCGGCAAGTATCTGAACCGGTGGCCGGAAGAGGTCGATCCGCCGCACTTCGACGACTGGGCGATCATGTTGCAGGGCTACTACTACGACGCGCTCTTCAACGTCGACGGCACGCGCAAGAACATCGACGGCTACACCAACGACTTCGTCACGAAGAGCTCGGTGGACTTCCTCGAGCGGTTCGAGTCGACAGACGAACAACCTTGGTTCCTCTACGTCGGCGCCACTCCGGCGCACGCGCCCTACAAGGCGGAGGGCAAGTACGAGGGCACGGACACGCCGCCCTACCGCCGCAGCCCCGCGGTCAAGGAGCAGAACCTCTCGGACAAGCCGGACTTCGGCCCGAGCAAGCGCTCCAACTTCCTCAAGGTCCGGCGCAAGCAGCTGCGTACCCTCTACTCGGCGGATGATCTCGTTCAGCGCGTGATGAGCAAGGTGCAAGCGCTGGGTGAGGACGAAGACACCATCGCCTTCTTCGTCGGCGACAACGGCCAGATGTGGGGCGAGCACGGCCTCACCGCGAAGCGCTACCCGTACATCCCTTCCATCCAGATCCCGTTCTTCGTGCGCTGGCCCGGTCACGTCGGCGCGGGCGCTCGCGACCAGCGCCTCGTGGCGAACATCGACATCGCACCGACCGTGCTCGAGGTGGCGAACGCGGCAGCCACCAACCCGCCGGACGGGAGGTCGCTGTTCGCGGAGCAGCCGCGCGATCGTCTCTTGCTCGAGCACTGGGCAGACGACGAGTCGGAGGTGCCGGACTGGGCCGCGCTGCTCACGGACACGTACGAGTACGTCGAGTACTACCGGGATTCAGGAAAGCTACGGACCACGGAGTACTACGACCTGGTCCAGGACCCGTGGCAGCTCCGCAACCTGCTCGGCGACGCGAACGAAGCCAACGATCCGCCCACGCGGCGGCTGTCTCGCCAGCTGAACGAGCTCAAGAGCTGCGCCGGAGAATCCTGCCCCTGAGCGCTCGAACGTGCTTGGCTTGTCTCAATCGTCCGTTTCTATGGCCGAAACTACGCACATGAAGAGACGTCTCCTGGTTGCGCTGTGCCTCGTTGCTACGAGCGTCGCGGCCGTGCCCCCGGCTCGCGCCGCCTTCCCCCAGATCCCCTCGCCTCCGGGTCAGATCTACGTCGTCAGCGTCAACACGTGGCAGCGCAAGGTCATCGGCGTCAAGCGCTTCGAGATGATGCTCGAGCTCACGCGCGCGCTGCTCAAGCGCCCGCCCGCGTTCGACGGCGGCAGTGAGGGTGTTGCCGCGGCCCCCGACGTGATCGTGCTCCAGGAGATGCCGGCCAACAACCTCGACATCTTCGTCAACCTGCTGCGGCAGCGCTCCGACTTCGACTACCGCGCGGTGGGATCGGAGACCGCGTTCGGCAAGTTCGTCATCAACGCCGATCGGATCGCGATGAACGGCGCGGAGCGCGAGTGGAACGACGTCTGTTACGAAGCCACCCAGCAGTCGCGCACATATCAGTGGGCGGAGTTCACCGAGTCCGAGACCGGCTCTCCGTTCGCGGTCGCCGGCATCCACTTCTCACCGGCCTACCAGGAGAACACCGGGCAATCGAACTGCCTCGAGCGCAACATCCCGGTGCTGCGCAGTCAGCTTGACCAGACCCCCCACCCCACGATCATCGCGGGCGACTTCAACAAGCGCGCCGTGGAACAGACGCACGAGTGTGACCCCGAAGAGCAATCGCCACCGTTGCAATGGTGGAGCGAGATGACGGCGCCGGCCGACGGGCGCGTCTACGACGACGCGATCGTGACGTGGCACCGGGCACAAAGTCTGTCGCTCGCGGAGGAGTGGACGCACGAGCAGAAGACCGCCAGCGTCACCTGCGATGCGAGCACCAGGTTCCGCCGCAACCGCATCGACTACATGTTCACGTCGGGGGTCGAGATCGCGAGCGTCCACACGGATCATCCCGGGTTCGCCGGAGAGGAGCCCGGCACCCGCCACCCCACGAATGCGCGCTACTCAGACCATCGCTTCATCGCGGCACGTCTTTCGTTGACCGGACCCGCGACCCCAGCGCCTCCGACCGTCGTTCCAGATGCCGGCGGGATCATCCACGTGAGCTGGGCCGCGGCCGAGGCTCCCATCTCGGAATGGCTCCTCTACCGGGCGATCGGAGACAACCCCTACAGCCTCCTGACCCGTCTGACGCCCGAGACCCTCACCTTCGACGACTCCGCGACCGAGCACGGGAACCGCTACCGGTACGCGCTCGCCGCGGTCGACGCCGCCGGAGCGCAAGGCATCGAGTCCCAGCCGGCGACGGCACGAGCCGATGCGATCGGGCCTCGGGTAAAGAGCACCACGCCGCGCTTCAACGCCCGCGCCGCGGAGCGTCGCACCGACGTCATCGTCAGGTTCAACGAGCCCTTAGATCCAGCGTCGGTGTCGACGCGCACCATCAACCTCTTCCGCAGCGGACGGAGCGTGTGCGGGCGGACCGTCCAGGAGAGGCCTCACGTCCTCGTCTTCGATCCCTGCTTGCCGCTCGGGAAGAAGAAGGAGTACCGGGCGGTGGTGTACGCGCTGAACGACCTGCTCGGCAACCGCGGCACGCCGCACCAGTGGAGGTTCACCACCCGGTAGCCTGCCGTGATGCCCGGACGGCGCTCCTGTTTGATCCCTTTCTTCATCGCGGTGGCGATGCTCGTGGGCGCGTGCGACGACGGCGAGCCGCAGGCTGCGGCCGAGCCCGAGCGGACCGAGGCGGGGCTCAAGCAGATCGAGAGCGACGACGACCGGCCGGAATGCCGAGGTCTCGATCAGCTCGTGACGCGGGTGCAGCGGGGTTACTTCCCCTTCCGCTCCCCCGACATCATCTTCATCCCGAGGGAGCCCAACTACGTCGGCAGCGCCGCCATGCCGGTGCACTCGGGGCCGTGGGACTACCTCGCACACGTCCCGCTGGTGGCATACGGCCCCGGCCACATCCGCCCCGGCACCTACGACGAACCGGGAACCGTCGCTGACCTCGCCCCGACGGCCGCGGAGATGATCGGCTTCGACGAGTGGCCGAAGCGCGACGGCCGCGTGCTGAACGAGATGCTCGAGGAGAGTCCGCGCCCGCCCAAGCTCGTCGTCAACATCGTGTGGGACGGCGGTGGGTGGAACGCGCTCGACGCGCATCCGAACGACTGGCCGTACCTGAAGCGGCTGATGGAAGAGAAGGCCGCGTCCTACGAGAACTTCGAGATCGGCTCGTCGCCCTCGGTCACGCCCCCGATCCATACGAACCTCGGAACCGGCTCGTTCCCCGCCCGCCACGGCATCGTCTCGCTGAAGATGCGCGCTCCCGACTACGAGCAGGTCGACCCGTTCGCGCTGCTGCGCGCAGACAACATGAAGGTCACCACGCTTGCCGACGAATACGACCGCTCCCGCGGCAACGAGCCGGTAACCGGCATGCTCGGCTCGGTCTCGTGGCACCTGGGCATGATCGGTCACGGCTCGGCTTTGCCCGGCGCCGACAAAGATCCGGTCGCGTTGCTCGACAAGCTCACCGCGACCGTGAAATCCAACACCGACATCTACACGGAGCCCGTCATCTCGGATCCCGATCAGCTCTTCGAGTTCGCGAGTGAGCTCGACGCGGCCGACGGCGTGCGGGACGAGCAGTGGGAGGGACATCCGCTCACGACGCCCGACGAGATCCACTACACCCCCGCCACCGTCGACTACGACCGCTGGCTGTTACAGCGTCTGATCGAGACGGAAGGTTTCGGCGCCGACGAGGTTCCGGATCTTCTCTACGTCAACTTCAAGACGAGCGATATCGCCGGCCACAAGTTCGGGATGACCTCTCCGGAGGTCGGCGCTGCCATCCGCGCACAGGATGCGAACCTGCGCAAGCTGGTCGGCTTCCTCGATCGCACCGTCGGCAAGAACCAGTGGGTCTTCTTCCTCACCGCCGACCACGGCCAGACGCCGTACCCAGAGGAGTCGGGCGCGTGGCCGATCTACGGAGGAGAGCTCGCCCGTGACATGAACGAGGTCTTCGACAAGACCGATGACGACATCCCGTTGATCAGGAGCGTGGGCGCGGCGGGGATCTACATCCAGCTCGACCAACTCGAAGCCAACGACGCGAGGCTGTGGAAGATGGCGCGCTGGGTGGCCGGCTACACCGTCGGAGAGAACCTCAAAGAGGGAGAGAAACCGCCCGCGGGCTACTCGCAGCGCGAAGACGAGCTGCTGTTCGACGCGGTGCTGTCGAAGGACAGGGTGGCGGCGGTCGCTTGTCGTGAGGCTTAGAGCCACCGCTCTCTTGGCGCTGCTGGCCGTTGCTGCCGGTTGCAGTGGAGAGCAGGACCCGCCTCCCGCGCCAATCGCTTCTGCGGCGCCCGCTGAACCGAGCTACTCGTTCGTTGATGTCTCCACGGAAGCGGGCATCGTGATGGAGCCGCGGCGCTCGTGGGGTGGGACGTGGGTCGACTACGACTCCGATGGCGATCCCGACCTGCTCGCGAACCGGCACTTCTTCCCGCCGTTCTTCTTCGACCACGTCGGCGACGTCTACAAGCACGCGGCGTGGGAAGGCGCGCTGGACGCGCCGAAGTTCGACCGCCATGCGTGTCTGTGGGGGGATCCGAACGCGGACGCGCTCCCGGACCTTCTCTGCACGCAGGGGGCCGAACGCGGCAAGGGCATCGGGCCGAACCAGCTCTTGATCCAGAACGAAGACGGGAGCTTCGAAGATCTCGCCGCAGAGCTCGGGGTCGATTACCCGCGCGGGCGCAGCCGGACGGCCAATTGGGTGGACTACGACACCGACGGTGACTTCGACCTGTTCGACGGGACGCAGCTGCGCGAGGGGTATCCGAACCGCATGTTCCGCAACGACGACGGGACCTTCCGGCGCGCCCGCGTGGGGCTCGAACACGAGCTGGAGACCGAGGCGTCGGCCTGGGCCGACTGGGACCGCGACCGGGACGTAGACCTTCTGGTGACGCTCAAGGGATCGGACACCGTCGCCTACGAGAACCGCAACGGCCGCTTCGCCAAGGTGCGCATCCCCCGGATCACTACCCGTGATTGGCTGGGCGCGAGCTTCGGCGAGTTCAACGGGGATCGGTGGCCCGACCTGCACCTGATCAGTGAGTCCGGCGCGCTCGTTCTCGTGAACCGGCGCGGCTCGTTCGAGGTCGTGCATCGGATGCCGGTTCGGGAGGGGCGGACCGGGCACTGGCTCGACGTTGACAACGACACCGACCAGGACCTGTTCGTGCTGCAGGGAGCGCCGGGAAACGGCGACGATCCCGATGCCATCGACTCGCCTGACATCTTGCTGATCCGGGACGGTGACAGCTTCCGGCGCCAGGTCGTGCGCGAGAGCGGGGTCGAGACCGGCAACGGCGACTCGATCGCGTTGTCGGACCACGACCGCAACGGCACGCTCGACCTCTTCGTCACCAACGGCTACAAGCGCTCGGCCGGGCCGTTCCTGTTGCTCGAGAACACGTCGACGGTGCAGAACTGGGCCGCGGTAGATCTTTCCGGCGGGCCGGGCAACCCCCTCGCGATGTGGATCGAGGTGAAGGTCACCACCGACGCCGGGACCTACTGGCGCCTGGTGACGGACGGCCTCAACTTCCGCTCCCAGTCCGAGGTGGGCTACCTGCACCTGGGCCTCGGCACCGCCTCCATCGCGGACGTGGAGATCGTGTGGCCGGAGGGCCAAAGGGACTGCCTGGGGGTGCAGGCGGGGCAGGTGGCGGAGCTCGATAAAGGCGCTCGACCGTGCAACTAAAGGCTTCCCCTCTCCGTTTGTTCCTTTAGAAGCTGTGTGGACGGCTATCTACCAGGGGGGTGGCGCTGCCTCCACCCCGACGGCTCCCGACCTGGGCTGTTCGATCAGCCCGACCGAGACCTCCTGCACCGTGGATTACACCCGCACCTCTCCTCCAGGCACGGACTCGATCACGGGCTTCTTCGCCGATGCCGGCATCAACGACACGGCGGATCCCAGAGACACCGTGAGCAAGACGTGGGTCGCACCGACCGCGACGCGCCTCGACTGCGCGGACGAGACGGCGACGAACCCGACGGGCACGGCCTATGTCGTCACCTGCACGGCGACGAGTGACTCCGGGCAGCCCGTGAGCGGCGCTCAGGTCGACGTAGAAGCCACGGGCGCCAACGACCCCGACGCCGGGGACACTCCGGTGAGCCCCGACTTCACCTGCACGACGGGCGCCGACGGCACGTGCACCTTCACGCAGACCGGTACTGCAGCGGGCACCACTACCTACCGCGCCTTCCTGGACGGCGACAACAACAACGCGACCGGCGGGCCCGACGCGACAGAGGGTCAGGACGAGAAGACCGCACCCGGAGCCACTGCAGAGCCGGACGCGACGGATGTGGTGACGAAGACGTGGACGGCCGGGGGGCCGCCGCAGGGCCCCGTCTGCCCCGGGTTCGAGGACGACCCGCGGAACCAGATCGTTGGCACCCCGGTGACGACAACCTCACCGGGACCGAGGGACCGACATCATCTGCGGGCTCGACGGCAACGACACGATCTCGGGCCTTGGCGGTGACGACCTCCTTCTCGGCGGGGGAGGCAACGACTCCCTCTCGGGCGGGGACGGCAACGACTTCCTGAAGGGCCAAGGAGGTAGCGACGTGCTCGCCGGAGGGGCCGGCAACGACACCCTCGCGGGCGGCGGGGGGAGCGACGTCCTCCTCGGCGGCGGCGGCAATGACTTCCTAGGCGGCGGCGGTGGCGACGACATCCTGCGCGGCGGTGCCGGGACGGACCTGCTGCGGGGTGGGGCCGGCAACGACGTGATGAACGGCGGCCGCGGAGCAGACCGCTGCCGAGGCGGCCGGGGGCGGGATATCAGCAGAAGCTGCTGATCGCTCAGCTGTAGTCGAGACCAAGAGGGTCGGAGGTTCCTCCGGCCCTCTTCCCGTCCGAGGCAACTTTTTCTGTCTCGGTTACGTAATAAGGGATGAGGGGGTGGAATAGCTCCCCCGACGGGGTCGTTTAGTCGTTACGGGTAGCGGTTAGGAACCTAGCCCGGCCCGGTCCTATCGGTGACGAAAGCGCAAGCAAGGAGGCCCTTCGGTGGCCATGGCGGAAGCGGAAGAGCAGCTGGAGTGGCAGGAAGACGCTGCGTGCCGTGAATACGACAACATCCTTTTCTTCGGTGGAGACGACGGCGAGTCGGAGCTGGAGCGCCAGACTCGGGAGAGCCACGCGAAATCGATCTGTCGCACCTGCCCCGTGAAAGAGCCGTGCCTCGAGTTCGCGATGGACACGAACCAGAAGTACGGGATCTGGGGCGGCTACACGGACAAGGAGCGGGGCTCGCTGAAGCGGAGGCGGGCGCGTTCCCGGCGAGCTTCGTAGCTTCTTCATCCAGCTTTCTCCAAAGAGGCCCGCGGGCGGCAACTTTGGCGATCCGCGGCCGTTTGTATAGGTGAGGGGCTTATTGTCTTTTCGTATCCGAGCGACAGCACGCGGCCGTAGATGGCGACCGCAGGAGGTGGCGGCTTCATGACCGAGGCAATCAGACAGAAGGCGAGCGCTCAGCGGGTCCTGGCGATCCTGATCGGACTGCTCGTCACGATCCTGGCGCTCCAGGGCCTGGCATCGGTGAAGCCGGGCGGCGTCGAGGCGTTCGCGGCAACCACGCCGGCTCCGACACCTACGGGCACGGCGATCCAATTCCTGAACCCGTCGAAAACCACGAGCCTGGAGATCTCCGACAAGGACGATCGCTCCACGGGCTCGAGCAAAACGGCTTACCACCTGGTCGCGTGGACGCACCTTGCTCCATCTGGTGCAGGCGTCCTCTTCAAGTACGACCCTGCTGGGGACACCACGCCGGAGCTGACGATCGGGACGGCGACCCAGGTGAGTCCGGACACGTGGGAATTCTTCTGGGACATCCCGAACGAGGTTGCAGAAGGGACCGGCGTCCTGCGAGCCATTCTGTTCAACTCGGACGGCTCTGAGGCCGCCCGCGATGAGGAAACGGTCACTATCAACAATAGAGACCGAACCTCCGCCGAGGCGAACGACTTCTCGATCGAAGATCAAGCGGAGACCGTCGAAATCACCTATCCCGCAAACGCTGGGGGGATGGGCTTCTACGGCTCTCAGGACGGCACGTTCACGGGCGTCATCGACATCACGACCAGCACCGGTACTTCGAGCGTGACGAGGGTGGAGGCTTTCTACACGGTGGATCCTCCTGGAACAGACCCCAACTTCGTCGAGTGCGGCGACGAGACCACGGCCCAGTCCGAGAACGGCGTCCGCTGCACACTCGCGTCGGGCGACCGCCCGGCTCAGGTGACCGGGGTGGCAGTAGTCGTATTCGATAGGACGCAGCAGCCGGTCGCCGAGCTCCAGAGCGAGGACGAGGACACCTCGGATGGGCACCGCGCGTTCGGGTACGAGCAGGACCCCAGCAGCGTGACTTTCAACCCGACGAGCGATACCGAAGATACGGCCAACAAGTGCAACACGCCTGCTTTTATAGCGACCGTGTTGGACACGAACGGCCGGAAGGTCGCTGGGGCGAACCTGGACGTTCACGCTCAGGGGCCGAGCGACAACCTCTTCTTCGACGACAGCGGCGACAACTCCAGCACACACCAGGCTCCGGATCAGGGGGGCCATGCGCGCGAGCCTGGTGTGAACTGTGAGGCCGGAACCCAGCCGGCATTCGTGGCGGACGTACAGGGTGACCACGAGCAGCTGGACGCGGCAGATATCAAGCACATCGAGTCGACGGTGGCCGCCGGTACGTCCGCGACCACCAGAGCGGCTGGGACGGACGACGCCGGATCCTTCAAGTTCCAGCTCCTCAGCCAGGACACCGGCACCACGCAGATCACGGCGTGGGTGGACGAGGACTTCAACGACCGCTTCTGCTCCGCCGAGGCCGCGGGCAACACAGCGATCGGCTGGGCAACAGGCCCTCCCACCGTTACCGGCGTTCCGAGTGAGGAGACGACCTGCCCCAAGCCGACGCCCGGCCAGACCGCCACGCCGACGAACACCGCGACCGCGACCGCGACTGCAACGGCCACAGCCACTGCTACGGCAACGAGCACCAGCACCACGACCGGCGGCCCCACGACCGACCGCACCGTGACGCTCGCGGCCGACAAGGGCAAGATGCCGGCGGGGCGCAAAGTGACGTTCTCCGGGCAGATCCTGAGCAACGACCGGTCCTGCACGGACAACGAGTTCGTGCAGATCAGGCGCAGGGTGCTCGGCACGACCACGTATCGCGACCTGTTCGCGACCTCGACCGACGCACAGGGTCGCTTCAGCGTCGAGAGGCGGGCCCGCAAGAGCGCCGACTACATCGCAGTGGCCACTGCGCACGACAACTGCCGGGAGGACACCTCGGGTGAGGTCACCGTGCTCGTGAAGGTGCTGATCCAGATCCTCCCGAGCGACAAGAACCCGCAGCGTGGGGAGACGATCAGGTTCAAGTCGTCGGTCAGGCCGCAGCACGACGGGTCCACGCTTCTCTTGCAGCGCAAGAAGGGCCGTCGCTGGGTAACCGTCGACCGAGACCGGCTGAACAAGCGCTCCATCGGCAACTTCTTCGTCCAGGCGAGCTTCGGCAGCCGCACCTTCCGGACCAAGTGGAAGAGCCAGGACGCCGAGCACGAGAGCAACAGGAGCCGGGCCGTCACGATCCGGACCCGGTAGCTCTAGACGAACAAAAGGACCCGGCGCCGACGGCGCCGGGTCCTTTTCTCGTTAGAGTCCCGTGACCGCCCCTCCAGTGGATCGTGGCCCTTCTGCTGATCGCAGCAATCACGGCCGTGGGCGCAAGCTTCCTGCACGGACGTGGATCACACCCATCCCTGCCCAGAGTGCGCAATCTGCGCCGATCACAGCTAAATCCCGGAGCTCGTAGCCGACCGGACGGTGCCGCCGCCCCGCAGCAACCGCGCCTCTCGGATCACAACTGCAGGGTGTGACGATGACGTAACAGAAAGTTGCTCGATCTCGCAGGTGTCGAGGCGCCGGCAGCCAACCCCCTCCTGAGTTTCTTTCCGCGGGGGTTCAAGCCAGGGGGGTCAAGGGTGTCTCACGCTCGTCGTCGGGTCCGGTCCCTCGCGGCCGGGTTGGTCCTTGCGCTCCTCGTTCCTCTGCTTGCCGCAGTGCCTGCGGCCGCCGCTCCGGGAGCGCTAGTCGACCCCGGAGTCGCTCGTGATCTAGGGAGGCTGGACGCGTCGGCTAGCTATGCCGCGTTTGTCCACTTCAGCGGCGTCAGCCGCGATGCCCAGCACGAGCTGCTTCGCGATCGCGGGCTTCGCGTGGTTATGGAGTTCACTACGGTCGATGTGGTCCTCGCGGAGGGCCCCGCGGCCACTTTCGCCGCGCTGACGGACGTGCCCGGCATCACGTACCTCGAGAAGAACCGGCGGCTGCATCTTCTCGGGGACACCGCGTCGTGGGCTACCCGGGCCCGAGTCGCCCAGGAAGAGGTCGCCGGCGGCCCCTACTACGACGCTGAAGGCCGGGTGATCGACGGGTCCGGCGTGGGCATCGCGATCATCGACACCGGGATCGATGCAACGCATCCGGACCTGCGGAAGTCCGTGGTCAAGAACTACGAGTTCGCCGGCGCTACGTTTGTCGAGAGCCCCAACACCGACGCGAATGGCGGGCACGGCACGCATATCGCTGGAATCGTCGGCGGAGACGGGTCCATGTCTCATGGCACGTTCCGCGGCGTTGCCCCGGGCGCCTCGATCTACGGGTTCGGAGCCGGGGATGCGCTCTTCGTCGCTTTTAATGCCTCCGCGTTCGACTACATCCTGCGGAACTACGACGCGTTCAACCCGCGCATCCGCGTCATCACGAACTCGTATGGCGCGTGCAACTCGGGCAATTGCCGCTACGACCCGAACTCGGTGCAATCGAAGCTCGTCGACGCCCTGGTAGCGAAGGGGACATCGGTGGTGTGGGCTGCCGCCAACAACGGCGGCAACGGGACGGTCGACATGACGAACTCGTCGTCGAAGAACCCGACTCCAGGCGTGATCTCGGTGGCGAACTACAACGATAACGACACCGGCGACCGTAACCACGAGCTGAACAACTCGTCGAGCCGCGGACGCGCTGGTTCGCCCGAGACCTACCCCGACATGTCGGCGCCGGGAACCTTCATAACCGCCGCGTGCTATGAGACTCAGCCGGTTTGCACGACGGGCCCCACCTTCGGTTACCCGCCGTTCTACTCGACGATCAGCGGCACCTCGATGGCGGCTCCGCACGCCGCGTCGGTGGCAACGCTTCTGTATCAGGCGCGTCCGGACCTAACGCCGGCTGGGGTGGAAGACGTATTGCAGGACACGGCTCACAAGTTCACAGCAGGTGCCGCGTACGAGGACGACCCGCAGAACTCCGGCGGCACAACCTCCTTCGACAAGGGAGCGGGCCTGGTCGATGCTGCCGCTGCTCTGGACGCGCTCGCGGTCCCCCGCAATGGCCTCGCACCTGCGGAGACCACGATCTTCTCGGGCGACGGCGGTGATTACCCGACGGTCCCGGCGGCAGATATCGAGGCTCTGCGTGTCTTCAACGACGTCGCCGGGCTGCGCTACACGTTGACGGTTCGCGACGTTGACGACAGGCGCGCGGGACCGCTGACCTTCGGCTCAGTGGACTATTACTTGCGGCAGAAGATCGACGGCCGCGCCTACGTGACCTCGATTGAGAACGCGGCGAACGGCGCTACGGCAGGCCCGACCGGAACGGGTGCGACAGAGATAAGCGTTGACCCCACCGCCAATACGGTGTCGTTCCTGGTGCCTTACGAGAACATCGGGAACCCTGGCGAGAACACGCCGGCATACAGCGTCGAGGTGCAATCGTACGACTTCATCCTCGCCGACACTGCTCCCGGAGGTATCGGCGGCGAGCTCATCGTGGCGCCTCGCTACGGGAGCGCCTACACGGTTCGTCCGACGCAGCTCGCCGAGCCCTCGCCCAGCCCGACGGCGACTACGGATCCGTCGCCGACTCCGACCGAGACATCGGACCCATCACCAACACCCACTGAAGAGACCTCGCCCAGCCCCGACCCGGTCTCCGGCGGGACTCACGGCACATACCCACTCGCCCCGAACGACGCCTACTGGGCTGACCAGTGGGGGCCGTCGCGGATCGGCGCGCCGCAGGCATGGCAGCGCGACAGCGCGACGGGCCTCGACGTGAAGGTGGCAGTGATCTCCTCCGGGATCGATCTGCAACACGAGGACTTCGCCTGCGCGAACAAGCTGGAGATCGTTGATGGAGCAAACCTCGCAATGAACTCTAGCGATGTGCAGGATGTCGACGGCGCCGGCACACGCGTCGGCGGCGTGATCGCTGCCTGCACAGATAACGGAACCGGGATCGCGGGGATCGCTCCCGACGCCACACTTCTTCCGTTCCACCTCGGAGACGGCAGTGTCACTCCCCTGCCCGACCTGGTGCCCGACGCCATCCGCCGTGCGGCCGACGCTGGCGCGCACGTGATCCATGTTGACGCGAGCGAGTTCGTGATCGGTGGTGGCTCGAAGCCGGAGTGGGATGCTGCGGTGGAGTACGCCGCATCCATGGGAGCGGTGCTCGTGTCGCCTTCCGGCGAGTTCTGGCAGGCCTACTGCAACGAGCCCGGCGGACGCGCCGCCGTCATCTGCGTCGGGTCGATCGACGTCCGCAACGAGAAGTCCTGGACGACGAACCTGCCGATCAAGCAGGAAGGTCCCTCGGTAGTGGCGCCCGGGGGCCAGCAGCTGTTCTTCTGCACCAACTACCAGGAGAACATCCTGACGACCAACCTCATGGGCGCATCGGGCCCATGCATGCCTCGGCGCGGTTACATCGCGCGGAACGGCGCTTCGCTCGCCGCGGCGCACGTCTCTGGCGTCGCTGCTCTCGTTTACGACCGGCTGGCGGCCGAGCGTTCCCCGTTCAACCGACAGGACGTTGTCGAAGCGATCGTGGCGACCGCGGACGACCTCGGCGTCCCCGGACACGATCCGGTCTTCGGCTCAGGCCGAGTCGATGCCGTGGGCGCGGTCGACAAGGTGACGGTCGTTCCACGACCGACGCCTACTCAGCCGTCGACCCCAACCACTCTGGCATTCACCGCCGACTCGGCGCAGTCGGGACAGTATTCCGACGAGGCCACGTTCGCGGCGCAGCTGATGGATGACTCGGGCGCGGGTGTCGGCGGGAAGACGATCACATTCGAGCTCGTGGGTTCGAATGCGACGAGGCTCTTGACCGCGACGACCGACGCCTCTGGCGTCGCGACCGCGTCGCTCGTGCTGACGGACGATCCTGGTGCATACGACCTGATCGCTAGGTTCGATGGGACCGAGGGCGAATATGCGTCGTCTGCCAACATGACGGGGTTCGTGATCGAGAAGGAAGACACCGGCCTCGAGCTCTCGATCGTCGGCACACCGTCCGAGAGATCACTCGAAGCTCGTCTCACGGATGCGGACTCCGGAGCCGGCATCGAGGGCAGGACGATCGAGTTTTTCGTGGATGGCCACTCACTAGGTTCTGTGACCACGGACGCATCGGGCGTAGCTCGGCAATCACTTCCGCCACGGTTCCGCAACGGCCACCACGACTACGAGGCCTCGTTCGGGGGAGACACGCTGTATCGACCGTCGTCCTCTGCGGTGAGTACGTAAGCCACGTTCTGCTCCAGGGAGTCCTGGAAGATCGTCTCGGAGGAACCACAGGAGGCTACGAGGCGAATTCTTTGTGACGTTTACCCGAATGGGGGAGGGATTCGGCTATCCCTTAGCAAGGAAGCGACTGAGGGCCGGTGCGAGCCAGCCCCGGACGACCCGGCCAATGGGCAGAACATCGTCGACATCATCGTGTTCGCAGAGTTCACCAAGATGCAGGCGAACCGAGGACGCGCCGAGGCGCTCATCGGCAACCGCACGCTCATCGCCGAGCCGACGAACGCGTCGGTTCACGAGTGGGTCCAGCCGGCCGACCCGGGCGGTAGCTGAGCAACAAGGTAGAGGCATGACTTCAGAGGGGCGGCGAGAGCCGCCCCTCTTTCATGTCGAGTGGGACGGGCGTTACGCCGTCGGTTCCTTGCGGTGATGCAGGTGTCGGCGGACCTTCATCCGGATCCGCTGCAGCGCATTGTCCACGTGCTTGATCTCGGCTCCGAGCTTCGCCGCGATCTCCTCGTAGGACTTCCCGTGCATGAACAGATGCAGCACGTCACTCTCGAGTTTCGTGAGGCCGCGACGCAACGTGTCCCTGAGAGCCTTGATCTCATCCGCGGCGATCACCAAGAGCGCGGGGTCGAACACATGCGCCGCGAGCCGGTCGGCGAGCGTTATCTGTGGACTCTCCTCACTCGTGCGTGTCGGGCGATCTATGGAGATGGAAGCGTTGAGCGGTGTGTGCTTGAAACGGTTCGCGCCCTTGACGGCCGTGACGATCTGGCGCGAGATACACAATTCGGCGAACGCGCGGAATGGTGTTTCCTGGTCGGGATCGAAGTCACGGACCGCTCTGTAGAGGCCGATCGTCCCTTCCTGTATCACGTCGTCGGTGTCGTGGCCTCGCAGGAAGTATCTCCGCGCTACCGCACGCACTAGCGGGCGGTGACGAGTCAGTAGCACCTCGAGACATCTCTGGTCACCCTCACGCGCGTGGCGAACAAGATCGCGGTCCTCGAGATCACTGCCGGGCCGCGCCTCGAACGTCGTGGCCATCTGCTCCCCCTCGCGTCGATCGTGAAGCGATTGTGCGTGAACGTCGCCTCACGAATCGTTCCCCGCGCTCGCGCCTACAACCCTGCTGTCGACCAGTGCCTTCTGGCACTTATTCCCAGGCAACCCAGGCGAGGGGGATCGACCGGACCACGGTCAGTCTCTTGCGAGGGCTGCAACATCGGCGTCCGTATGGCGCCCACGCGCGAGCTCGGGAGGTCCGGCAGACCACCAGCGGGGCGATCATCGTCGGGTGGTCAGCGCCGAAACCGGCCCCCGGGGGCCTCTTTTCCTGGAGGTTTGGGAACTTTGGCGCCTAACCCTACGTTTATATGGGTGAGACGGTCATTACGGAGAGTAGTGACGCCGGATGACCCCTCAGCCATACTTTGGGCGGAGATTTCCACGACCGATCCAAACGCAACCCTTTTCTCGCAGTGCCTTCAGGAGGTGCCAGTGAAACGTCACTCCGGTAACAAGAGCGGTCACGCCCAGGTGTGGGATCCGCGCATCGCGGCCCGGGTGGTGCTTGCCCTGGTAGTGGCGATGCTCCTCGTAGTGGTGAGCTTCAGCGGCTCGTCCTTCGGGATGGGCAGCGTCAAGGTGCTGGCCCAGCCGACGGAGACCCCCACCGAGACACCTACAGGGGAGCCAACGACGGAGCCCGAGCCGACGGGGCCCGGCGTCGAGATCATCAACCCCACCTCGGGCTACGACGTCTTTCCCCGGCCCGACGACAACGTCCCCGAGATCAGCGACAAGAGCGACGGCGTCGACGAGCAGTACCACATCGTTGCCCTGACCCGGGATGCCGGTCCGAACGCGGTGCTCGAGGCCTACCTCACGCCGACCACCGTCGGCCTCCCCCTTCAGGAGATCACGATCGGCCAGCTCGAGCGGGTGCCGAACACCACCGACGCCTGGGAGTTCTACTGGGACATCCCAGAATCCGTTCCCGAGGGGTCAGCGGATCTGACGGTGCGGGTGTTCGAGCAGGTAGGCGCAGGCTTCGAGGAGAGCGCCGCCGACACCGAGTCGGTGTTGGTGCGTCACCGCGAGGGCGGCGACCCCCCCACTGGGGACACACAGCCGGCCGCCGAGACGATCGAGCTCACGTGGCCTACGAGCGGTGGCCCACTTGGGTTCTACAAGCCGAAGGGTGGCACGTGGCGAACCGTGATCGATGGCAGCACGAGCAGAAACAACTTCAGCGTCGCCTTGTACTACACGACCACGCCTCCGGGCGCGGAAGCCGAGTGGAAGCAGTGCGCTCTGACTAGCGGCAACAGCCGCAGCAGAGGCCCGTTCCGGCTGACATGTCCGCTTGCCGGGAAAGACCTACCGTCTCAAGTGACCGCTATATCGGGGGTCGCGATCGAGAACCAGAACACGAGCAACGCGCCCTTCACTTCCGCTCGTAAAGAGGAATCTCAGGACGCGCACAGGGTGGTTCCCTACGTCCAGGACCCTGCGCTGATGAAGATCGACCTCCAGTCGTTCCCGCGCTTCGACGTCAATCGCAACGACATCGTCAACGAGAACCAGGGCCGTGAGGTCGCCGGCGCCGACTGTTTGGCGTTCGTCGCGAAGGTGACGGATCCGCTGGACCGGCCGGTGCAGGGGGCGAACGTCGACGTGCATCTCGAGGGGCCGGACGACCAGGTTCGATTCGGCGACGAGGACTCAGTCGCGGTCTTCTTCCTCTCTGGCGACGAGAGCGACAACTACAAGACCCCAGACCCAAGCAAGCACTCTTCCGAGGCGGGATACGACTGCGAGCGCCCCGAAGAGGGTGGGTCCGAGACCAGTACCGAGGGCCAGGAGGGCGACCACAATCGCCCCGGGCAGGCCGACATCAAGCACCGCGAGAGCGGCTCCGGGACGGGCCTGGGTGGTGGCAGCGGCAGTTTCGGCGAGTTCCTCTTCCACATCTTCTCGCCGAACCCAGGCTTCAGCACCATGACTGCCTGGATCGACGACGAGGGCATCACCCAGGAGGCCGAGGTGCGGGGCACCGACACCGACGAACTGGAGGCGGGCGAGCCGACCGATACCTACCGCGCGCAGTGGTATCCGAAGGAGCCTCGTCTCACGTTCGACCCGGTGAGCGACACCGCTCCGGCGGGGACCTGCAACCAGTACGTGCTGCGCGCCCGCGCCGGCAACGCGGTCATCCCCGGGATCAACATCGACGTCCACGCGACCGGTCCGACCGACGAGCTCGACTTCTGTGACACGGTGGAGACCACTCCGCGGCGAGCGCCCGACGACCGTGACGCGGCGGACGAGGATCGCCACGAGCCTGAGGACGCCGGTGAGGCTTCGCACAAGGGCGCTGCACCTCGCACGCAGCACACCGAAGGTGAGACCGACGACAAGGGCAACTTCGTCATCGGGATCACGTCGCCTGTGCCTGGGGATACCACGCTCGAGGCCTGGATCGACGGAGAGACCGACTTCGACGATGACGTGCAGGGAGACGACGAGACCTCTGCCGCAGCTACTAAGAGCTGGGCGTCGTCCGCGGGAGACGCAGAGGTGCGGTTCGTCAACCCGTCCGGCTACGGCGGTAGCGGTGACACCGTCTCCAACAAGCAAGACGCGGATAGTCGGTATCACGTCGTCACACGCGTGGACGCGCCGGAGTTCATCGCCGGCGTCGAGCTGTTCCTGTCGTCAGACGGAAGCACGTTCACCAAGATCGGCGACATGACGCGGGTGCAGACGTCCGATACCTACGAGTTCTTCTGGGACGTGAACGTTCCCAACGACGAATACACGCTGAGGGCCCAGATCACCGGAACAGCGCAGCGGGAGGATCGGGCGATCACCGTCGCGAACGGAGCCGAGACCGCAGAGTTGACGCGGCCTCTGAACGCAGAGAGGGCGCCGTTCTCCAAGGGCGAGACCAGCGTGTCCGGTGTCGCCAGCGCCGGGGCCGAGCGGGTCACGTTCTTCTACACGACCACAGCGGCGAAGGATTCTCGAGAAGAGGCCGACTGGGTCGAGTGTGGGACCAAGGACCTCGGCTCGAACAAGTCTTTCGAGGGCAAGTGCGCGCTGCAGGACCCGGACGAGAACGGCGTGAACGACGAGCCGTTCCAGGTCACGGGGATCGCCGTCGTGGCCGTGGATTGCACTGCGCCGGCCGGCGGTTGTACGCCGCCCGACAGCCCGGTGAATGAGTCCGGCGACGCTCATCGCGTCTTCGGGTTCGAGGCGGAACCGGTCGTCTCGCTCGAGCCCGCGGAGGCGCAGGCCAAGCCCGGGACCTGCCAGAGGTTCGTCCTGTCGGTGAACGACCAGACCGGCCAGTCGCTGAGCGGCGTGAACGTCGACGTCCACGCGACCGGTCCCACAGATGGAACGACCTTCTGCGACGTGACTGGAGGAACGACGAGGCGTTCGCCCGATCAGGGAGCGCACTCGACGACCTCCGGCGATGGCACCCAGGCTTCCCACCAGCAGGAGGGCGCCGACGCCCACCACGTCGAGGGCGAGAGCAACGCCCGAGGCGAGTTCGTCTTCGGGATCCGGGCTGAGGTTGCTGGTGACACCAACCTGCTTGCGTGGGCCGACATCGAGGAGAACGACGAGCTGGGCGCCAACGAGCGCTCCGACACCTCGGTGATGCACTGGAGCACGGCTCGGAGAGGCGGCGGCGGCGGGAACACCCGTTGCACCATGAGCGGCAACGGGGACGACAACGTGATGCGCGGTACTCCGGGTGACGACGTGATCTGCGGCGGCGGAGGCAATGACACCTTGATCGGCCGTGGTGGCAATGACGTCGTCCGCGCCGGCAAGGGACGCGACATCGTCCGGGGCAGCGGCGGCAATGACACGCTCCGCGGCGGCGGCGGTCCCGACCGGATCCGAGGCGGCTCCGGCCGAGACAGGCTCTCCGGCAACGCCGGGAACGACTTCCTGGACGGACAAGGTGGCCGTGACACCTGTCGCGGAGGCCGTGGCCGGGACAGAACCAGAAGCTGCTAGAGGTTCGTAATACACAGCAGAGGGCCGGGTCCACCGGCCCTCTGTATCGACTGCCAGTTCGAAAGAGGGGAAGCATCGTGAAGAGAACGTTGTCCTTGGCCGTGGCGGCGCTGGTTGCAGCGCTTCTCCCGGCAGCGCCGGCGGTGGCAGCTCCGCAGATCGAGCTGTTGAATCCGTCGCCTTACACGGCGGGGCAGGTCCCCGAGCTGTCGTCGAAGGAGGGGCGTCCGGTACATCTCGTCGCGTGGACGCGAGAGGCACCGACCGGTGCGTTGGTGGAGTTCGAGGTCTCGGCTGTGGCCACGACGCCCCCCAGCTTCGCCACCGCGACGGTGGACGGGTTCCGGGTGGGCTCCGACACCTTCGAGGGGCCCTTCACGATCCCGCAGAACTTCCCCGACGGCACCTACAACGTCGCTGTCGGTCTCTTCAGCGCCGATGGCTCTGAGGAGCTGGGCCGCGACGACCAGCTCGTGACGATCAACAACCAGGACGTGCCGCCTCCGCCTCAGAGCGACAACGTCGAGATCACTCAGCCGGCCAATGCCGCCCAAGCCGGTTTCTTCACACCCCAGGGAGCCAAGCGGGCTCACACCGTCATCCAGGCGACAGCCAGCGCCGGAACCGACCAGGTCCGTGTCCTCTACTCGATGTCGGATCCCGGAACGCAGCCCGAGTGGAGGCAGTGTGGGTCGGCCGCGCCGGGTCAAGGCGGCTTCACCGTGATCCGCTGCACGCTCGCAGAAGGTGACTCACCGCTGGCGGTGACCGCGGTTGCCGCGGTCGCCAACCAGACGCCGCGCCAAGCGTCTCCCGACCCTGCCGCCGACGACGCCGGCGACGCGCACCGTGTGACGCCTTACCTCCAGACGCCGGCCATCCTCGCATTCGAGCCCGAGGCGGTTCAGCAAGAGGTGGGGAAGTGCCAGAAGCTCACCATCACTGCGTTCGATCAGCTGAGTCGCCCGATCGCAGCACTGAACGTAGACGTGCACGGGACGGGCCCCGATGACCAGCTCACCTTCGCAACCTTGGACACGAGCCCCGTCACCGCAGACACGAGCAACTACCAGAAGCCGGAGAAGGGACATGTCTCGGAGCGCGCCACGATCAACTGCTCTGACAAGTCGAACTCCGGAAAGAAGCAGGGGCTACATCGCGCTATCGGTGCCGCGGATCGCGTGCACATCGAGTCCGTCTCTGGAACCGACAACACCGGAGCCTTCGTCGTAGCGTTGTTCTCGCCGAATCCCGGAGGCACGCAAGTATCTGCGTGGGCCGATGTGAACGACGACGACTCTCAGAGCTTGTCGGAGGCGAGCGGCGGTGCCCGCATCGGCTTCGGTCAGGCCCCGCCTCCCGCTCGGCGAGAGATCTTCATCGACCCAGACGGTCCCTCGGCCACCGCCGGCGAGTGCCAGTCGCAGACGATCGTGGTGAGGGAAGGTGGCAACGCGTCGATCGGCGTCAACGTCGACGTGCACATCAAGGGGCCGGATGGTTCGGTCCAGTTCTGCCAGCCTCTGGGTGCAAGCGCCAGCGCCCGCCAGCCGGATTCCGGCGAGCACGTGGCCGGAACGCACGGTGACGGGACGCGACACCTCGAGGGCGAGACAGATTCCACGGGCCGGTTCGTCTACGGCGTGACGTCTGTTTCGGAAGGCCGCACCGAGGTCCTCGGTTGGATCGACGAGACCGATGACGACACGCTAACTCCTGCCGAGCCCAGTGCGCCCGCTTCGATCACGTTCCAAGCAGAGGGCGAGCGCTCCATCTCGCTGGAGTCGAGCCGCAGCTCCGTTCCGCGGGGCCGGCGCGTGAGGCTGTTCGGCCAGATCGACGGTGCAGCGAGTTGCTCCCGAGGTCAGGTCGTGAAGCTGAAGGCGCGCACCCCGGGCGGACGCTTCAAGGCGATCGGGCGCAAGACGACCGACTCGAACGGCGAGTACGCATTCCGCGTCCGCGTGCGCAAGACGAAGGACTACAAGACGATCGCTCCGGCGAACATGCCGTGCGAGAAGGCGAAGTCACGGACGGTGCGCGTCCGAGCCCGCTGAACCTACAGAGTTGTTGACGAGAGGCCCCTGCGACTGCGGGGGCCTCTTCAACGTTTAGCGGCGGGAGCCGCGGGTAGCCCTGCTCCCGTGGCGACCTACGGATACAAGCTGTCGAGTGAGGAGCACGGGCCGAACGACCTCGTGCGCTATGCAGCGCGCGCGGAGGAGGTCGGCTTCACCTTCGCCGCGATCTCGGATCACTTCCACCCGTGGATCGACCAACAGGGGCACAGCCCGTTCGTGTGGGGGGTTCTCGGCGGCGTCGCGCAGGTCACCGAGCGACTGGAGTTCATCACTGGCGTGACGGCGCCGATCATCCGGATCCATCCGGCGATCGTTGCTCACGCGGCCGCCACTGCAGCGGTGATGCTGGAGGGCCGTTTCTCGCTGGGTGTTGGAACCGGCGAGCACCTGAACGAGCACATCCTCGGCGACAAGTGGCCGCGCGCCGGGATCCGCAGAGCCATGTTGTCGGAGGCGATCGACGTCATGCGCAGGCTCTGGGAGGGCGGCAACAAGAACTTCTCCGGGCGCTATTACACGGTCGAGAACGCGCGCATCTATGACGTCCCCGAGCAGCCGATACCGGTGCTGATCGCGGCGAGCGGCGACAAGGCCCTGCAGCTCGCCGGCGAGAAAGGTGATGGGCTGGTCAGCCTCGCTCCCGATGACGAGACGATCCGCAAGTTCGACCAAGCAGGCGGGGCCGGGAAGCCGAAGTACGCCGAGATCCAGGCGTGTTGGGCTCCCAGCGACTCCGAAGCTTTCGAGACGACCCAGAAGTGGTGGTCCAACATCGGGGCCCCAGGAGAGCTGACGCAGGAGCTACCGCTACCTCGGCACTTCGATCAGGTGGGGGCTCAGGTGAAGGCCGAGGATTTCAAGGACCAGCTCGCCTATGGGCCGGACCCCGAGCGCCACCTGGCGATGATTGCCAAATACCGTGATGCCGGCTACACCCACATCTGGATCCACCAGATAGGCCCCGACCAAGACGGCTTCTTCGACTTCTACGAGAAAGAGATCCTCCCCGCGCTCTCATAGCACTCGACCTGCGTACGTCTGCAGTCGCTCAGGCGGTGCTTCGCTGGGAATTCGCTCTCGGCGCTGATCCGCACCCGGCCGGAAAACAGGAACCGGTGCAGGGACGCGGCGCCGTATGGAGAACCTGCCAGGCGGCCGGACGACATTTTTTGGGGGGCGGCACGTGCGCGGGTGGATCAAGGCTGTGTTGTGCTGTGTCATTCTTCTGATCGGTTCCAACGTGGCCGCGCTGTCGGCTGGCGCTTCGGGCACCTCGCCCCGGACCTTCGACCAGGATGCAGAGGACTGCTTCGAGTTCATACCGGCGGAGCAGTCCGTAGCCGGCGTCACCGATGACGGGCGCGAGGTCGTGCTGGACGTCCACCTCGTCCTCGACGGCGTCTCTACGTCCCGTGCCGCCGAAGTCGTTCAGCAGGCGCAGCACGCTTTTACGCCGCTTCGGATCAAGCTTCAGCCGACCTTCCAACAGGTCTCGTTCCCCCCACAGAAGATGGCGCCCGAGTTCCAACTGTCGCAGCCCGTGCCCGCGAGTGACGCTGACTACCTGATGCAGAAGACGAAGGAGGCGGTGGGCGGCGCACGTCCCGCAAACTCCGACGTCGTGTACCTGCTGACGGATGACGCGATCACCGGGGGCGCCGCAGGCAAGGCCGACTGCATCGGCGGCGTCCGCTATCCCTCCAGAGCCTTCGGGATAGGCGAAGAGGATGAAGACTGGGGCGGGCTCCAGGTGTGTTGCACGCGCACGACCGCCAAGATCGCCGCGCATGAGATCGCACATCTCCTGGGAGCGCACCACCATTACGCGAACTGCGCCGAGGGTGCCGCGGAGAAGCTGGATGACCCGCATCTCGGCACCTGCACGATGATGTTCAACGACGTCGGGCTGGTGAACCTGCGCTTCTCCGTACTAGAAGCTGCGGTGGTGCGGGGGCACGCGATCAAGTTTGCGGATCGAGCGCCGGAAGAGACACAGCCGCAGCCCGAGCCGACGGAACCGCAGCCCGAGCCGACGGAACCGCAGCCCGAGCCGACGGAAC